>NZ_KE952682.1:0-12800 GCF_000466385.1 Aneurinibacillus aneurinilyticus ATCC 12856 | reverse complement strand
TCCACCTTATGGATAATCAACAGGCGTGTGTTATTATATTCCAATTATATACGCCTGGTTTGATAAATCGATAAACTTTTGTGGTAGGAGGTAAGAAAAGACGGAGGTTGAGAGCGTAAAGTCAGCTTTTCAAAGCAAAAGAACACCGTCTCGGTTAATAAACCTTACGGTGTTCTTGTTTTGTTAGTGCGTACCACCGAATATTTTACCTACGCCTTGCAGTTTTTCAAGAATTACAATGAGAATCACTGAAATGAAAATAACTACACTGGAAACAGAGGCAACCAATGGATCATACGCATCCTGCATATGAGAGAAAATCTCGATGGGGAGCGTACGCATATCCGGTGAAACCATAAACAACGAGACAGTTACATTATCAAATGAAATAAGGAAGGCGAACAACCCGCCTGAAATAATAGCCGGACGGATAAGTGGAAGCGTGACTTTCCAGAAAACCGTTAGCGGGCTTGCGCCCAGGATAGCCGCAGCGCGTTCCAGATTGTAATCAAACCCACTTAAGCCTGTAAGTACAAGCCGAATGACGTAAGGAATGCATATGATGATATGTGCAATCAAGAAGCCCGTTCCGGTACCGGCCAGCATCAGTGGGGTAAAATAAATGAGAAGCGCTACCCCCAATACAAGCTGTGGTACGCTAAGCGGCGATGTTAGTAAAGATGTAATATATGCTTTGCCTGGAATGTCATATTTGGCAATGGCCAGCGCACCAAGCGTGCCAAATATAACGGCAAAGAAGGCGGCCATAAACGCGAATTTGGCACTATTGATCAGGGCCGTCATGAATTCTGGACGTTCCAGTAGCTTCGTATACCACTGAAAGGAAAAGCCCTGCGGCGGAAAACTCGGATAGCTGGCGCTTGTAAACGAAGCGGGAATAACCACCAGCAGTGGAACTAGGATATAAATGATCGTCAGAATCGTAAAGATGAGGCGAAGTTTTCCCGTTATTTTTATCATCGGAACACCTCCCTGAACTTACTCTTTTCAAATCCGCGTGTAAAGACGGTTACCATAATCATCGTTGTAGCCAACAGCACATAGGACAGGGCCGAACCGAATGTCCAACGAAGCAAATTATTAATTTGGTCGTAGGCGACAACAGGCATCATCGGCACGTTGGCTCCTCCCATAAGTGCGGGTGTTACATAGGCGCTCATGGACATGCTGAACACAAGCACGCATCCGGATACGATGCCCGGCAGACTAAGCGGAAGCGTGACCGAGAAAAATGAACGGAGCGGACTTGCACCGAGAATCGCACTCGCTCTTTCTAATGAAGGATCAATGTTGTATAGGCTGGTAGCAATCGCCAGAATCATAAAGGGAAGATAGGCATTGGAAAGCCCGATAATAACGCCAATTTCCGAAAATAGCAGCTTCAGCGGCGAATCGATAATACCGAGCGAAGCAAGAACACTGTTAATCGTTCCATTTGGTAATAGTAACAAATACCAGCCAAAGTTGCGTACTACAATGCTTACCAATAGCGGAGCAGCAATCAGCAATGCAATATATCCGCGTACGCGAGGAGAGCTTTTGGCCATCGTAAGAGCAACGGGATAGCCGAGCAGCAGAGAGACCAGAACCGTATACAGGCTTACTTTGACTGTTATCCAAAGTGAAGATAAATAGTAGGAATCACTAAAGAACAACATATAGTTTTTCAGGCTAAACACGGCATTAGTCGCAGTTGGGCTATCTGTATAAATAAAGCTTAAATATAAAATGTATAGCATGGGTACGACGAAAAAGCCAAAAATAAACAATAAAATCGGAAGTAACAGAAGAAGGCCGGGAACATAGGTCTTCTTCTTTTTTCGCTGGCTCCCTTTTTCAGGCTCGGTTTCTTGCTTAGGATTTAAGGGGGACTCCTGCGTTACTTCTTGATGAGCATAATGTCTGACGGATTCCATCCAATCATCACCTCTTTTCCGATTTGCCAGGAGGCGTCATACATGGGTGTTAAAATTTGTACAGGTTTTCCGATAAGGGCGACATCAATTTCCCATGAAGCGCCAAGATAGTTCATCTGCGTAATAGTAGCCTTATGGAAGGGTCCTGGTTGCGCCTGATCGGAAGGTGTTATGAATAATTTTTCCGGACGAATGTATAGCTTTACTTGATCACCTGTACGGCATGTACGGTCGGCTCCCATCACATTATCGGCATCCACGAATGTTCCCCAGCCGTCTTCGAGCTGTACAGAAATTTTTTGGCTGTCCGTAGCTGTCACGGTTCCGTGAAAACAATTGGATTTGCCGATGAACTGAAAGACAAACTCTGTTTCCGGATGGTTATAAATTGTTGTGGGTGAACTAATTTGCTCAATCTTACCGCCATTCATTACGACGACCCGATCGGATAAGGATAAGGCTTCCTCCTGATCGTGTGTAACGAAAATAGTCGTTACGCCGATTTCCTTTTGCAGTCTTTTAATTTCTACCCGCAGTTCATGGCGCAGTTTAGCATCCAGATTGGAAAGCGGCTCATCAAGCAGCAGTAATTCAGGCTCTACCACGAGCGCTCGGGCAATGGCGACACGTTGCCGCTGACCGCCGGACAGCTCGCGAGGATAGCGGTGCTCCAGACCGGACATTTTTACAAGGTGAAGTGCGCTGTCGATCCGCCTTTCTTTATCGGCTTTAGCTACTTTTCGTAATTTGAGACCAAAGTCGAGGTTTTCATAGATTGTCATATGTGGAAATAAGGAATACGTTTGGAATACCATCCCCAGGTCCCGTTTGTAAGGAGGGATATGTGTCACGTTTTTTCCTTTGATATATACGTCGCCCTCATCAGCTTCCAGAAATCCCGCAATCAGATTAAGCGTTGTAGTTTTTCCGCAACCAGAAGGACCGAGCAGGGTGAGAAGCTCCCCCTGCCTGACTTCAAGGTCAATGCCGTTCAATACGGTGGTTGAGCCGAATTTTTTTATGACATTCCTGATTTCCACATCATTCCTTACCGCATTCTTAATTGCTTGCATAGATGTGCTCCTTTCCATATAAATTACACTTGATATTTTGACAGGGTAGCGCGGTTGGAAGCAGGAGACTCGGAAAAAGAAGGGGTGGATGTGCCCCGCCCACCGCCCTTCCTTCTTTTCCTACCTCCTATCACAAACATGCGTCGATTTATTAAATCAGATGTATATAAATTATTTGCTTACTAGTTTTCCGAGCTGAGGAGTAACTTCTTTTGACCATCTATCTGTCCATTCCGCTCTTATTTTTGCGAATGCAGCGAAGTCCGGTTTAAACGTTTTGTCTGTTTCTTTCAGGCCGATGTATGGTTCATATTTATCCGAGAGCTTCATGCCTTTTACTACCGGGTAAAACCCAGCATCAGAAGCTGCCTTTTGTGATTCTTCTCCGATTAAATAGTTAATAAACTCAAGCGCTTCCTGTTTATGCGGTGTATTCTTAACTAATGTAGCGCTGAATGCCTGTAAGGGTACACCTTCTTTCGGTACGACCATTTTCAGAGGAACGCCGGAAGTGGCTAGGTCGCCAATTGCATAGCTTCCCATTACCGTTATATCAGCAGCACCCTGCTGCATGGCAGGCATCATTTGTGTCGAGTTCTTATAGAAGGTAGAAGAATAGCCAGCAAGTTCTTTTGCCTTTTTCAGCCCCGGCTCCATGTTGTCGGTGCTGCCTCCATTTGCGAGTGCCAGTGCATATAGCGTGTTGAAGCCCCAGTCATTTGAGATATCGGCGAACGCAGTCTTTCCCTTGTAGTCAGGACGCGCCAAGTCATTCCATGATTCGATAGGCTTAAATCCATTCTTTTCAAAAGCGTCCGTATTGTAGGCCGGTGCGATAACAAGACCAAAAGCCGGTGCGGCTGTTTTTTCGACAACGATGAAACGAGGATCGACATCTTTCAAGGCCGGTACGTTTGTTTCATCGATTGGATCGGTAAGTCCTTTTTCTTTCGCCCGTTGCACATCTACAGGTACGTAAAGGGCGATATCAATTTGTGGTGCATTTTTTTGCAGTTCTACCTTTGAAAGAATTTCGCCGGATAAACCAGCAACATAATTAATTTGAATGCCAGTTTTTTCTTTAAATTTCGGAGCGATAACATCGCGAATGGCTTTTTCAATTTTACCGCCGTTCCCGGCTACCGTTAGTTGTTTAGCACCGCCTTGTTCAGGCGCGGTGCCTGTTTGTGTTTCAGCAGGCTTTTGTGCAGTAGGAACACCGCAACCTGTCAGGATAGCTAGCAGGAAGACAGCAATAATGGTGATAAATTTTTGCATGAACATGAACCTCCTTGTTAATTAGCTTGTTTTTGTTTTTTTTCTTCAAAATATCGAGCGGCTCCCGGATGAAGCGGAAGATAAATATTTTTGCCTGCCTGATCCGCATCTATTTCCCTGGCGGCTAAATGAGCATCATAAAGTTCGGGCAGATAAGTGTAAAAATCTTTAGTCAATTCGTATGCGATGTCTGTAGGAAGATCGCGGTAGGTGATGAGTACGTTTTTAACGGCAATCGTTTCGATATCGCTCTGCAAGTGGGCGTATGTTTTAGCCGGGATGCTTTTTTTCAAATAATATGGATATTGCCGTTGTAATTCAGTGATTACACTTTCCGGTACCGAAATAAGCGTAAGAGAAACGTCGTTGGCCAGCGATGAAACATCAGGGTTTGGCAATCCTGAAGAAAAAATTGCAGCATCGATAACTCCGTCCCTAAGCGCCTGTGATGCCTGAGAAAAAGAAAAATAATGCTTTTGTGTATCGTTTGTCAAATGGGCGGCTTGCAGAATCCGCTCGGCACTCAGTTCGGTACCGCTACCAATAGGTCCCATACCAATACGCTTGCCGGTTAAGTCTTTCAGTGAATGAATGCCGCTTTTTTTCGTGACGGCAATATGAATATAATTAAAATAAAGTCCGGTAAGGGCACATAGCTGCGAAGGGACAAGCGGCTGTTTTTCTGCGGAGAGTGCATGTTCTTCGCTAGCAATTGCATCAACTGTAGCGAAACCTAGCTCCGCTTTTTTTTCGCGAACAAGTCTCGTATTTTCGATGGATGCCTTTGTAATTCTCGTTCCTGTAAATGCTCCGCCATATTGGCCATATGTACTGGCAAGTGCTTGTCCAAGTGGGAAATATACTCCCGAGATATCACCAGTGGCGATGGTAATGCTTTTACCCAGCAGTGGTGTAGGCGATGTTTCTATAGGCTTCGGTAACGGATGATGCGTGACAGGAGATGGGATTTCCTGTCTTTTTTCGGCAAGGGAGCAGCCTACCATTATACATAGGATCAGTAGTGCAGCTCCGGTAACCAGATGCCGTAGGTTCATATAGCTCCTCCTTCCGTATTAATAACTTCTGCAAAGATCATACCAATATTCAGACTTATCTAACATGTCTGCGTTTACAACGGAACGGGGATAAATAAGATAAAAAAACCGGCAAATTATGCCGGAGAAAGCGGCGATTTTTGCCGATTCGGCACTTTGTGCCGCCTGCGATTATTCTTCCTGAACGCTTTTAATATTGTACAGTTTTATTTTATCACGCAGACTTCGCTCTGAGATTTGCAGCATTCGAGCCGTTTCCTGTCGATGCCATCCGCAATGGTCGAGTGCAGCAGCAATTGCTCGTTTCTCGATTTCTTTCATCGGAACCCCAACAGGGATGCTATCAACGGTTTCTTGTGTATTTGAAGATGCAGGAAGAGCCGTACCTTGTGAATCATATTGTATGTATTCAGGAAGATCCTCTTCTGCAATGATGTCAGAAGAAGAAAGAGCCATTGCATATTCTATAATGTTTCCAAGTTGACGAACATTTCCCGGATAATCATATGCGAGCAACAGTCGACGTGCAGCGGCAGAAAGCTTTTTTACTTTTTTATTCATTTCACGGGCATATTTTTGCAGGAAATAATCCAGCAACAGTAGCAAATCCTCTTGCCTTTCCCGAAGCGGGGGCAGCGAAATCGGAATTACATTCAGTCGGAAATACAAATCTTCACGGAATGTTCCTTCTGCTACTAATTGTTCCAGCTGTTTGTTTGTTGCACTGACAATTCGAACATCAAGCGGGATTTTTTGATTGGAGCCAAGCGGCGTAACCTCTCGTTCCTGTATAACGCGCAGAATTTTAGCCTGGAGTGCCAGGGGCATCTCGCTAATTTCATCGAGAAAAAGAGTTCCGCCGTTTGCTGCCGCCCATTTCCCTGGCTTTTTTTGCGTAGCCCCGGTAAAGGCCCCTTTTTCATAGCCGAATAATTCACTTTCCAATAGAGCTTCCGGAATTGCTGCACAATTTACGATTTCAAGCGGACCGTGTTTGCGTTTGCCCGTGTTGTGGATAGCGCGTGCCACCACTTCTTTTCCAGTACCGCTTTCGCCGGTAATCAACACATTAGAGTCGATATCCTTAACTCGTTCAATCATAGAAAAAACATGCTCCATTGCTTTGCTTTTTCCTATAAAACGATGACGGTCAGTTTGCACATTGAGCTTTTCCTGCAATGTCCGAACTTCAGAAGAAAGGCGGTTATGTTCCAAGGCTTTTGCGAGTAACAGACGCAGTTCGGTCGTGTTAATCGGTTTTTCGATGTAATAGTATGCCCCTTGCTTAATCGCTTCAATAGAAGACTCGATGGAAGCATAGGCGGTCATCATAATGACCGTAATAGCGGGACATTTTTGTTTGATTTGCCGTAGGACATCCAATCCGTTATGCAGGCCCAGTCGTAAATCTAGCAGTACGATATCAAATGGATGCTCTTCTATCAATCGGAGTCCTTCTTCCGGATCGCTAGAAGTAGAAGTATCGTATATGTCTTCTAGAGCAAAACGAAGAGAAGCACAAATAGCACGTTCATCATCAATGATGAGTATTTTGGGATTCATGTAAACGATCCTCCTGTATGTACAATGGTAATAAGACGGTTACAATGGTTCCTTGCCCGGATTTACTTGTTATGCGCAGATCGCCTTCATTTTCTTTTGTTAGTTTGTAAGAGAGGGGAAGTCCAAGCCCGACGCCGTCATGTTTGCTTGTATAAAAAGGTTCAAAAATATGTTTTATTTGTTCGGGAGCAATTCCGCTCCCGGTATCTGTAATGGTAACCTTTCCTGTTTTTACAGATTCCCTTGTAACGGTAATGGTAATTTTTTTTATTGGCTGTTGTTCGACCGCATCGATCGCATTGAGCAGAAGGTTTAAGAACACTTGCCTAATTTGCTGGGGATCAATGTAGAAGACAAGGTCTTCATGTACAATATGCTCCATGCAGATATGCTTTTTTTCTACGGTTACCCGCAAAAGGGTAAGGAGGGAAGTCAACAGAGCATCAGCTGGATATTTTTCCTGGTTGGGAGAACGAGGACGTGCATAATCTAGCAAGTCCGTCACAATTGCATTCAGTCGATCGATTTCTGCAGGAATGTACTCCATCATCGCTTTTCGAAATTGGGGTTGGTCATATTTATCAGGCATTATCTCTACAAAGGTTTTAATAGATGTCAAAGGATTGCGTATTTCGTGTGCGATTCCCGCTACTAGTTGACCGAGTGCATGTAATTTTTCCTGAACGATGAGTTTCTGTTCCAGCCGCTTTTCCTCCGTGCGATCTGTCATAGATAATAGGTAGCCTGTCTGTTTTTTTTGTGCATCATATAACGTAAGCAAGCGGTAATAAATAACCTTCCATTCTTCCTGTTCGGTTATCTCTAGTTTCGTAAGGGTGTTGCCCCTTTTTTCTTTTTGTTCTCTTATATCCTTATCGTGAGCAAGAATACGTGCGAGCAAGGGTGAATGCTGTATAGATAATGGCGCCTCCCGAGAAGAGCGAAGTATTTCTTCAGCGCGTGAATTGCTGCTTGTGAGCGAGAAATCGAGATCAAATGTTACGATTCCTGTATGGATATTATTCAGGATTTGTTCTTTGAATGCATCACGGTCGGCGATCTGTTGCCGTTGTTCTTGCAAGTAGCCATTTAATGTTGAAAGCTCTTTTGTTCTTTCCTGAACGGCTTTTTTTAGCCGCTGGTTCCAAATGTAGATGAACAAAAGGATGCAAGCAGTTGCTCCAAGTCCAATTGTCAACAGTTGGATAAAATGCTGCAGCCGATTGATTTGAACAGCGAACCCTGGAGTCGTCCAGTTGTTTATAATTGCGTTGATTTCCCCTTTTGTTTTCATAACGGCTAATGTTTTATTCATGATGTTCAGGAGCGGATCATCTCCTTTGCGAACAGCAATGGCAAAGTCGGCAGGTTCGATTACGATTTCAAGCACGGCGAAGCTATCCTGTTGTTTAAAGTGTTGCAAATACACATCGGCTGTCCATTTGTTGCCGATAAACACGTCAGCCCGTCCCTGAAGAAGGGCCAGCAGACCTGACAATTGATTATCGGTGATGGTAAGGTTGGTATGTCGTAAATTGAATAATGATTCTACAACCGCTTCCCGATTTTGTAAAACGACATGTGAATTGCGTATATCGCTTATGCTACGAATTGAATTTCTTTTTTGGTTAGGGACAATCAATGTATCTGACATTGTAAAGTAAGGATCAGAAAAATCAAGCATTTTATTCTTCTTTGCACTATACGTAAGTCCTGCGATTGCATCAATTTTTCCCGCACGTAGTTCCTTTTCTGCTTGGGTAAGATCCATCGGTATATATTCAAAAACAACATTGTTATATGCCGCGATTTTCTCCATGATATCAATGCTGGCACCGGTTAGAGAGCCATTCTCGGCTATATATGAAAAGGGAGGGAGTGCCCATTCAGCCGCAATTTTATACGTTTTCTTGGCGGGGGGAGAGACAGGGAACAGGGCAGCACCGTAAACGTATGGCGCTGCAAACAGAAAGCATAATAAAAAGCATACAAACAGGAGCCAATGATTTTTTCGCAACGAAGCCACCTCTTTTTAAGCAGTAACAGTATTAGTCTAATATTACAAATAAATATAATTGTTTGACAAACACTCAGTGTATATAGCACAAAGATTTCCGAAAAAACGAGTAAAAGGCAGGATAACACAAATGCTATCCTGCCTTACAATCTTACATATCGTCAAGTTATTTTCCAATCATTCTCTGAATCCGTGTGTGGCTTGGCAAAGATGAATGTATAACGCTATTTTGGCGTCTTGGTCGATACCTTTTTATCCTTATAGGGAAGCAGTTGCGAAACGGTAATAAATTGGTATCCTTCTTTTGATAGCTTATCCAGAATGATTTTCACAGCCTGTACGGTTTGTTCACGGTTGCCTCCTGCATCATGGAAAAGTACAATGTTTCCGGGCTTGGCATTGTTGCAAACCTTGTTTACAATTCTTTGAACACCAGGATTTTTCCAATCTTTTGTATCCTGTGTCCACGACCACATGACGACCAGGTGATGCTGAGCTTTTGCAGCATTAACGACTTTATCATCATACACCCCGCCCGGTGGACGGAAGAGAGTTGGATATTTGCCAGTAAGGGAGTGAATCACATTATCCGTGTCTCTAATTTCTTTCCGTAAATCAGAGGCTGTAATTGTACGTAATTGAGGATGATGATACGTATGATTGGCAATTTCATGTCCTTTTTGATGCATTTCCTTAATTAGGGTAGGGTTTTTTTGAGCTTTATGACCCATTACGAAAAAGGTCCCTTTTGCTTTGTGTTTTTCCAATAGGTCTAAGATTTGTCGAGTATATCGGGGATCAGGGCCATCGTCAAACGTTAAGGCAATCACTTTATCATTCGTTTTGACGTCCCAGACAATATCTCCTTTTGCCTCCCAATATGCCCGGTTTTTTGTGGCTGCTTGTCCTATTTCCTGACCTGCACAAAAAAAAGACAACAAAAGGAAAAGTAAAATAAGACGTTTTATCACTTTGGTCAGCTCCCTCATGATTTGTTTGGGTCAGGCTGTCTGTGTCCGTAAAAACATCCTTAACATTGAGCATTCCCTTACATATCTTTTTTTATTTGTAGGAACAAGCTGCCCGCCTATTTTTTGTATCAAACATTTTGAAGATGAGGAAATACATAGTTTGCAAAGCATGTTAAAGAACCCGCTGATTTACCAGCGGGTTCTTTAACATACAGTATTCATTTTTCCATCGCTTTCTTTTTGTCTTCATAGCAATCCATGCAATAAAGTCCTTTTTCCTCTACTTCATATTCAGTAAGTTTAACTCCGCACTCCTGACATTTCATTTCAGTAAAAACAATGTTCATTTTTTCCCCTCAATTACTATTTTAATCTTATTATAAAGTATGTAGTTGGCTTTTAGATGTTTCATTTGTTAAGTATTTATGAATTTTTCTGAAAAAATATCTGTGCCTTCCGCTGCATCGTCTGATGTTCACTTATTTTATTAGCTAGACGATGCCCTTATGCAGCTTTGCTGTAGAAAAACAAAGGGGACGCACGCCGTACGTGTCATTCTTTTCTATCCACCTATGGGTTTTTCTGTATGTTATTTTTGGCGTAGAAGAATATTTTGCTAATTAATAATGCACACTAAAACAGGACATAAAGAAAGGAGTGATACGTATGGCAAAGATCGGAGTCGAAAATACATTAGGTGACATTAAACAATATCTGGAAAGCCAGGGGCATCAAGTAGTGGCGATGGATGAGGGCAACATACAGAATTGTGATTGCTGTGTGATTTCTGGACAAGACCAAAATATGATGGGCATAGCCGATGTGGTAACGAAAGCACCCGTAATTAATGCTGATGGTATGACAGCGGAAGAAGTACTCGAAGCAGTAAACCGTAATATCACCCATTAAAAAAGAGGGAGAAAGGACATTGACAGGGTCCTTCTTCTTCTTTTCTATCTATGGATAATCAACACCCTTGTGTTTAAATACTACTAATTTCCCTGTGAATAAATGTGGTATTAGCGTAAAATTTAGGTGTGAATTTATAAAAAATACGCAAAAAGGTACGGATATTTATGTAAGGGATGCACAATTACATAGTACCTTTTATGAAGGAATATGGAGCAGAAAAATAGGAAAGGCAAGAAGGGGAGAAGAAAGATGAACAGGAAATTGGCAGAAATCTGGAGAAAATTTCGATATAATTACTATATGCAGTTGTATTTAAGCTGCGAAAATGCCAAACAGAAAAAAAAACTGCTTAAAAAGGTGCATATATATAAACTATCCTAAAATACAAGAGCCTGACAGGCTCTTTTTTTGCAGGTAATTAAGATGTTAAAAGCTTGGAAATAGAGGGGTAAAAAGAGGTCTGCGGGTCTCATTTATTTGATGGATTATTTTGAATTATTTTTCTTTGACTCATTTTCTTTCCCTTTGGGTCAAGAATTTGTAGAATAGAAAGATATGGTCAACAATTGCAGAAGAGTAGGGGTGATTCTAATTAATACATATAAAGACATGACCAGTGGAGAAAAGCGCAGCCTCACGCTCTCGATGAAGAAATATGCCGACGCGTTTGCGAAAAAATATGAGGACAATCTGTCCGGTTTTGCCAATGAAGCAGATGTTATTGATACATTTTACGCCGAATGGCTCCAAGATTCCTTAGATTCGCATTATGCATGGTGCTCAGAGAAAAATGAGAACTCTGGGGGCTATACGGTAAAAGGCTATCACGAACAGGATGGCTTCGAGGCTGAAACCAAAACGAAAATTCGCGGTATTCTTGCGGAGAAAATTGATTGGACAAGCGTACAGAATGAGCAAACAAAGCAGCCAATTGCTCCAAAACAGGAAGCGAAAGCGCCTGTGAAGGAAAAGCCGATGCAGCAAGCTGGGGCAAAGAAGGTAGATGCGAACGTTAGCAATCGCAAAATTAAGCGTAAAAATACGGCCAAATTGGGCCGTAATGATTCGTGTCCTTGTGGCAGCGGCAAGAAATATAAGAAGTGCTGTCTGGAGAACGGCGTAGAGTATACGTATGTAAAAGGTAAATTCGTCGCCGTTTCCTAAGTGCGGATACAGCGAAGCAGAAAAGCTCGTCTGAATGAATCAGGCGAGCTTTTTTGTATGCATTATGGGACAAGCGTTGTTTCATACACTTTCAAACCACCATACACAGCTCCAAGCACGGGATAAAGGCCTTGTTCCAGGGAAGTAAGCGCAAGTAGGGAACCATGCAGGTGATCGGTTTCAACAGGAAGCCCCTTTTCCATATCACGCTGGATGTTTTTACTGAGTATGGCGGCAAAGCCGGCCTTATCCAAGTGACGTAGCAATATAGTTGTTCGTTCTGAGATGCCGCCTTTCCATTCTCCGAATACAATATCATGGCGTGGACTGGTCTGAATAATCGTGCCCTCCTGATCTAAAGCTGTCTCGATGAAACACAGTCCACCCAATACATTTTTTTCACCAAAAGCTTTTTTTAGCGATGCAAAATGCTGGTAGCCGTTCAACAGCGGAAATTTCGGGCAAGGATAGCTGCTTTCCTTTCTAGGGCTTAAATGCGCGTTCTTCGTCTTTTGTTGAGCAATGCACCGCTGATGACGAGCACGGCCGCCCATACGAGTGTGGCCAGTACTGAAGTAGCGATCCATGTCGGGGTGCCAAGCGCATAATACATAATTAAATGCGCAACCAGAATAATCGCAATCCAGATAAACAGATTCATGAACAGAAAGCTCCTTTATACAAGAATTATACTCCTATTCTTTCCATTCGGCCGCTAAAATAATAATCATAGGACTGCTTTGTATAATTTATATGCACGCCTGTTGATTATTCATAAGGTGGAAGAAAGAAGGTGCACGCTCCACACAGTAAAGAAAACTTGACTGGTG
>NZ_KE952681.1 GCF_000466385.1 Aneurinibacillus aneurinilyticus ATCC 12856 | reverse complement strand
CTCTGGATCATACTGGATAATCAACACCCTTGTTCATAACAAGAAAAAATGTGCCGATATATAAAGTGGAACCTCCATCAGTGTTGGTCTCTTCATCTCCCGCTGATGGTTCGTTGCACAGTTCCCAACCACCACAAGAGATGTCATTCAGCAAGTCAGACGTATATGGTTGAAACAAAAACTGCAAACAAAAGGGAGGAGACACGAATGGATATCGCCGCTATGGCCACATCATTAAAGGCCGCTTCGCTCGGTACTGCTGTTAGCCTGGCCGTTACTAAAAAAGCAATGGATACACAAAAAGAAGCGGGCGCACAGCTGGTAGAACTATTGGAGAAAAGCATGCAACCGCATCTGGGGAACCATATCAACATACGGGCATAGTCGTCTGCATATGAATACGTACATACAGAAAGTCGTCCTCAATGGGCGGCTTTCCTGCTTGC
Organism: Aneurinibacillus aneurinilyticus ATCC 12856; assembly: GCF_000466385.1. GTDB lineage: Bacteria > Bacillota > Bacilli > Aneurinibacillales > Aneurinibacillaceae > Aneurinibacillus > Aneurinibacillus aneurinilyticus. The sequence goes on along the minus strand of NZ_KE952681.1, from coordinate 2,019 downwards.
GGAATATACGCACCTCCCCTTTAAAAAGAAAAACGGAGCTGCTCATATTCCTCATCTAGCAGATGATGGAGTCGAATGCCAAACAGCCGAAGCGGCTGTGACGAAAAATATACTTCGTACAATTGCATGGCCGCCCGATAAATTTCCTCCGCCTCATCTGTTGCACCCGTCAGTGCCAAGCTACGTGATACAGCCTGGCGATAATCGAACTTCACTTCTACGACAATCGTTTTCGCCTTTTTCTGTTTCTGCTTCAACTTATCTGCTAGCTTCTCGCTAAATTCGCGAGCCGTCTTAGCAATAAGTGCCTGATCCATCGTATCAAAGGCAAAGGTTCGCGATGAACCAATACTCTTCTCTCCTTTCTGACGTTCCGGGTTCACAGGTGACTCATACGTTCCATTAGCTGCCTGGTGAAGATACTCTCCCTTCTTCCCGAACCAGGAGCGCAGATCCTCTACAGGCTGTGCTGCCAGCTCACCAATTGTACGAATACCTTTGCGCTGCAAGCGTTCAGCGGTGCTTTTTCCGCATCCGTGCAGGCTTCCGACCGTCTGCGGCCAAAAATATGTTCTATACTGCCGGGCCCCCATCTCGACAAAACCGCCTGGCTTTTTTACATCCGCACACATCTTAGCAATCAGCTTTGTCGGTCCTGCCCCGATACTACTCGGTATGAGTAGCTCCCTGTATAACTTGTCTTGAATATACTCCGCGATTATGCGTGCTGTATGTCCCTTTGCAACAAGCTCGCTAATATCAAGGTATGCCTCATCCACAGAAGCGACTTCACAGGGGGCGATCCGGCGTAAAAAACGCATAATCGCTTCCGAATAACGCCGGTACAAGGCATGGTTCGGCTGCACGAACACAGCTTCCGGGCAAAGCTTCCGAGCCCGGTAAAAGCGCATGGTCGTATAAACACCTTTTGCCTTTGCATCATAGCTTGCAGCAACAACAATCCCCTTGCGCTTCTCGGGGTTTCCGGCCACAATTACAGGCTTATTGCGCAGCTGTGGATTATAGCTTTGATGAACAGATGCGAAAAATGAGTTCATGTCGCATAGCAAAATCGTTTTCTCCACCCTATCCGCTCCTTTTCCCGCCTTTTCTCTCATTATAGAACAAGAATATACGTTCGTTAATATATACAAAGAAAATATCTGCTGATTGCCTGTAAAATATTTGATAAAATAAAAGTGGAAAGTTCAGCATGTTATTTTTTATGATTTGGGAGGGATGGAACATGGCAGAGAAATACCCTGTACTTCAAAATGCGGAGCCTTTTTATATGCAGGGCGGCGATATCGGTGTGCTTGTACAACACGGTTTCACCGGCACAACACAAAGCATGCGGTTCCTTGGGGAGTCCCTGGCACAGGTCGGATTCACCGTATACGCCCCTCGTCTGAAAGGTCATGGCACGCATTATGAAGATATGGAAGCGACTTCATATGAAGATTGGATCACTTCGGCAGAAGAAGGATACCAAAAGCTGAAAGCATCCTGCCGTGAGGTTTTTGTGGTCGGATTATCTATGGGAGGCACAATTGCTCTGCATCTGGCTGAAGAGCATCCGGAAATTGCAGGCATTATGCTAATTAATGCTGCTATCCGTGTCGAGAATTTCGAACCGCTGGCCAATGAGACGGCCCGCTATCTTGATGCTATCGGTTCAGACATCAAAGCTCCTGACGTAGCTGAACTGGCATATTCAAAAACACCGGTCGCTTCTGTTAAACAGTTTCTTACATTCAAAAACATTGTTGCATCCCGCCTCTCTGCCATTACATGCCCTGCTCTCGTGCTTGTATCCCGTGAGGACCATGTCGTACCGCCCGAAGACTCCGATTATATCCTTGCTCATATTATGTCTGAGTTAAAAGAGAAAGTTGTACTGGAAAATTCATATCATGTTGCAACACTCGATAATGATAAAGAACTGATTGCCCGACAATGTGCGGCTTTTATTAGTGAAATAAATCAAATCACGCCTGTTGATTATCCATAAGGTGGAAG
>NZ_KE952680.1:4825-14036 GCF_000466385.1 Aneurinibacillus aneurinilyticus ATCC 12856 | reverse complement strand
ACACTGGCCTTTCTTCTGCCGGAGCGCAGGGCGCCTTCTTTTTTCCGAATTTCCTCCTTCCAGCCACGTTATCATGTCAAACTATCAAGTGTAACTTATATAGCTACCACCTTCCTTTATCTAAATACCTTTATTTTCCTTAAACAAAAAATACATACAAAAATAGAATTTATTTATCAAAAATTACTAAAATCACCTCATTTTCTCTTTTAAGGAATTATGAAAAATATATCATTAAATTCTAATACTTGGAACATCCATTTATGTAAAAAGTAAATATAGCCTAGAAAACATTATTGCTAACCATTACTTTTTGAACAAAGAACTGATAACTCTCCTAAATATAAATAAAGCACCCCTATGGGCGCTCAGAGTGTAGAGAAACACCTATTTTCAAAAAATGATATCGTTAGTTCTGTAAATAGCAAGTCAGACTCCCATCCACAAAAATTTCTCGTTTATCTTTTTGTTCGATTCCAAACATACGTCTTAGCTCCAGTGTTGACACTCCCACGGCTAAAGGTGTCAACTGTATCCTGCCTTATATGTAGACTATGCATTCCGTATGCAAGGAAGAGCACATTTTTAATGGTCCCTAGCCCATTCTCCCGTTTCCTTATAGGCTTAGTAAACGCGGATACCCAGCATCCCAGATGGAATCAAAAATAGGTTGCATGAGCTGCTCAACATTAGGGAATGATTTTTCCATTCTTAATCTTCTGTTTGCTCTTCGCCATATGCTAATTGAATGTCGATAAACTGGATGATCATTTGGCAAATCTCCCCTTTTTCGTCATAGCCCCAATAAACCGGGTAAGCGCCATCGCCAAAGCCGCTTTGAAAGATAGGCAGATGGTATTCAGTATCAGGAATCTGCCAGTTCAACCAATCGCCGCCGTCGCGTTGATATTCGGGATTCTGCCGGAAACTCTCGGCAAACAGGTTAGCAAAATAATCATCGTAAAGGTTATCCCCCGGATGTTCTTTATGCCATTGTCCAACAAAGTCACAGAAAGCTTGATGCACTCGCTTATCGCAAATACATGCTAGACCAGCATCCACATTGAAGCCAAAAAATTCATCGTCCCCCATCTCCAAGAGGTCTTCATTGCCGACAAGAGCCTCCTCGAACCGGACGGCAGGCACATCAACAAATCGTAGCCGAACAGCCGCATATCGGGCACAGTCGCCTTCCTCGTCCTGTTTCACCACACAGACTTCAGTAGGATAGATTCCAGCGGGCACTGTTTGGAAGTAGGGCTGCTCCTCTATATTCCCCAGATAATATAACGGATCACGAACTAGAATCTGGCCAGTGGGAATGGAGCAAGGACCGATATCCATAACCGCTAGCTGCTTGCTTGCAATTTCAGGCAAAGTAAAATAGGCATTCAAATCTACAGGGCATTTCAGTTTTTCACGTTGCCGTTTCCAGAGGGACAACCATTCATTTGTTGGCGTCATCGACACTTACCTCCCAAAAAATATGATTGTTACTGAAATTTACAACAATCTCTTTATGTTTATCGCTAATATACTAGAATTGTAACATGAACTCCCTCCACAAATTATTTCATTTGTTTAGCCCGCTCTTGGACAACTATATATTTACTTTCACTACTCCCATGTAAATATAGGTGTTAATATCATCGTTCTAAGCTTTGTTCCCCCATATTATCTCTATAGAATCCAATAGCCCAAAAATCACTATACTGACCTTGAGTTTCGTGCTTTCGCTTTTTTGGGCCAAATAAAATGGCTGATTGCAATAATGAAATCAACACCTAAAACAACTGTCCAAACTCTTAAAATCCCACTTAATGCCCCAGTCCGAGACGGATCATTTATCAAATAAATCATCCCGGCTAAAAGGCCAGCACCAATAAGGTAAGCAAGTGCATGTCTTACCCATCCTTTTAAATAATGCCTTGCATATTCCATGCCGAATCGCTCAGGCGGTTTTGGGCCTTGCCTTGTCACATAATATTGAAAGCGCTCATCTGCCCAGCGAATCATACTTTTACCGAAAGCGATTGATATACCGATATAGACCGCAGCAATCGCATGTGCTTGTGTCGCAGTCGCCCCGCGATACAAATCAATACCCGTTATGATTAATAAAACTAAATCGATTACAGGAGTTAAGGCTAAAAGGAACAATCCTAACGCATTTAGCTTGAACACATATCGCATTACTAGTCCTAATACAATAACCACCCAAAATGCAATTTCACATGCGACAATCATCCATGCAACAAAACTCAAAACACTACCCCTTCCCAATACAGTTGTATTATTTAAATTTATCATAGCACCCCCGTTTAAATGATACAACTGTATTGCAAAATTGCATAATGATTTTCTTCTTGATAAAATATATCTATGCCTAAATTAATTGATCACGAGGAAAGAAGAAAACAAATTGCTGAAGCAACATGGGACGTTATTTTAGAACAGGGAATGGAAGGAGCAACAGTAAGAAACATTGCAAAAAAAGCGGGGCTATCATTAGGTGCGCTGCGTCATTATTTTTCAACACAAGAGGAATTGCTTGTTTACACAATGAAACTCGTTAAAGAAAAGGCGACAGCTCGAATAAATAAAATTTCCATACAAGACTTACATCCGAAAGAGAAAGTATTAAAAATTATACTTGAAATCGTCCCGATAAATGATGAAACAATGGCAGAAATGAAAGTCTGGTTTGCTTTTACAGCCTACTTCAGACATAAGAAAAATATTTTTGACGCTCAGCATGATGGAATTTTTATCGCAGTGCAAAAGCTCGTCGATTACTTGGATCAAATGAACTTGCTGAAAAAAAATCTTGACATAGAAATTGAAATCGAAAAACTATATGCCTTAATCGATGGCCTAGCATTACATGCCATGCTTGAGCCTCAGCGCGTTAATAAAGAGCGGATCGTCCGTGTGCTGGTTCATCATTTAAATTCAATTTGCGTTAACGAATCAGACAGGTAGATGTCATTGGATAGTAGAGTCGGTTAAAAAGAAGAAACGTTTATTCGGCAACAAAATGGTTCTACCCCATATATAGCTTAATATTGTTGTTCCTATATTTTGTCACATTTTTTTCATCAACTATGCTACCCTGTTCAACAAAGGAGGCGACTCCCTATTGAAGAATCGCCTCCTTTAGCTGCCGTAGTTAATTGGTACTTGCTTAATTTTCCAAGCTATCATAAAGCTCAAATGCACGTAATGTTTTGTTCATTTTCTTATGCCCGTTCACATGTTCGTCTTGTGAAATCCATACTTTAAAAGCATCTTGTGATTTCCATTTTGATACATGCACAAATTCGACTGTATCCTTGTTTTCTCTGCGCCAGCATTCAAAGGAAAGATGAGAGCGGTCGGAAAAAGACGAGGGAACACACCGACGCGTGTATCTTCTTTCTTCCACCTTATTAATAATCAACAGGTGTAATACTTCATATCATGCTAGATACGAAGTTGATTAGAGTAAAGACCATGATAAAATCCACGTTGATCCAGTAATTCATCATGATTACCTTGCTCAAGCAATTCTCCATCTTTAATAACTAAAATACGATTAGCCTGCTCGATCGTCTTCAATCGGTGAGCGATGACAAAGCTCGTTTTTCCCTCTGTCAGATTACGAATTCCCTTTTGAATTTCAACCTCTGTTCGTGTATCGATGTTAGAAGTTGCTTCATCCAGAATTAAAATATCAGCATCTGCCAGGATTGCTCTTGCAATAGAAAGCAACTGTTTTTGCCCCTGGCTTATATTCGCCCCGCCCGATGCAATCATTGTGTTATATTGATCTGGCAAATGCTTGATAAATCCATGGGCTGATGCTGTTTTTGCCGCTTGTATGACTTCCTCATCCGTAGCATCCAGTCTACCGTAGCGAATATTTTCCATTACCGTTCCAGAGAATAAATAAGGATCCTGCAGAACAATTCCAATTCTTTTACGTAAATCTCTTATTTTATAATCCTTACTTTTCCTGCCGTCTATGAGTATTTCACCTGAATTAATATCATAAAAACGCATAAGTAAATTAATGATGGTTGTTTTACCAGATCCTGTAGGTCCAACCAAAGCAATCATCTCACCAGCTTTTGCTTCAAAATTAATATGTTGCAAAACCTTCCTCTCATTGTTATAGCTGAAGCTAACATTGGTAAACTTGATATTCCCTTGAAACCTACTAACAGAAATAGCATCGTTTTTATCTTTTAAATCAGGTACTTCATCCATCATTTCAAAAACACGCTCTGCCCCTGCAAGAGCAGCTTGAATCGAATTAAGCAAGGTTGATATTTGATTGATCGGTCTTGAAAATTGCCTTGAATACGTGACAAACGAAGCTATGATCCCAACCGTTATCAATCCTTTTAACGCCATAATTGTTCCAATACCAATGACAAGCCCTAACCCTAAGTTACTGAGAAAGTTATTAGATGGTCCCAGCAACCCTGAGAATATGTCCGCCCGCATCGCAGATTGTCGTAGTCGTTCATTGACAGTATGAAATTCAGTAAATGTATCATGTTCTTTGCCAAATAACGTAATAACTTCACCACCGCTAATGGATTCTTCAATAAATCCATTTAGTTCCCCTAAATCCTTTTGTCGTTTCGAGAAGTTTTCCCGACTTATCCGAACAATTTGTCTAGTTACAAAAAGCATCAATGGAACTGTAATAAAAGATACAATCGCTAATACCCAGTTCAACGAAAACATGGCAATGGCGACACCTGCAACAGTTAAAATTGAAGAAATGATCTGGATGACACTTTGACTCAACGCCTGATTCAGGTTATCAATATCATTCGTGAATCGACTCATTAAGTCTCCATGCTTATGCCGATCAAAAAAATTTAAGGAAAGCGTCTGAAGCTTTATAAACAAATCCTCACGAAGGGTACCAATTGTTTTAAGCGAAACATTAACCATCATATAGGTCTGTAGCCAAGTAAAAAGGGAAGCAGCTAAATAAATCCCCAGCAGCATTCCTGCCATTCTAATCGTACCAGGCACATCTTTCGGGATAATGTAATGGTCAATAATCACTCCAATATAATAAGGGCCTGACAAACTCAATAATGAAGAGAGGATTACAAATAGGGTTGATAATAGCAAAGCAGCTTTCTGTTTCTCCATATAGTTCCAAACACGAAGCAATGTCTCTTTAGGATTCTTCGCTTTGGCTGCTGGGCCGGATATTCGCCCTTTTGGCCCTCCTCCACCTGTTAATTGCTGCATTTTTGCAATACTATTGGTTTGGTTACTCAACAACTACCCCGCCTTTCTCCGCCTGTGTATGGTAAATCTCTTGATAGAGGGGGCAGTTTTCAAGCAACTCATGATGTGTTCCATTGCCAACAATCTTACCATCATCCATGACAAGAATTTTATCTGCATGAATAATTGATGAAATTTTCGAGGCAATCACAAATGTTGTTGTGCCATCAAAATCAGATTCCAATCCTTGTAGAATCTTAGCCTCTGAATTAGCATCAACTGCAGATGTCGCATCATCCAAAATAAGAATTGGCGGCTTTCTAACAAAGGCTCTTGCAATCGATAACCGTTGTTTTTGACCACCTGACAGATTTGTTGCTCCTTGGGTGAGTGGATGATCAAATCGGGCCTCAAGCCGCTCAATGAACTCTGCGGCACATGCATGTTTAGACGCAATTGCCAATTCTTCATTCGTTGCTGAGCTTTTACCAAATTTAAGATTGTTTTCGATACTGCCAGAAAATAAAATCGGTTTTTGGGCAATATAGCCAATCGAGGAACGAAGAGATTCTAGCGTGATATTCTTTATATTGATGCCATCTACGAGAATTTCACCATGATCAACATCGTACAGTCTCGGCAATAGCTTCCCTAATGTGGTTTTTCCGCTTCCGGTTGGACCAATAATTCCAATTTGCTCTCCTTTAGAGACAGTAAATGAGATATGTTTGAGAACCTGCTCACCATTTTTGCTATACGAAAAAGAAACATCTTTAAACTCTACGCATCCTTTAATAGCAGAAACTTGTCCTGAATCTATGATACTTTCCACTTCATTTTTTGTTTCTAACACTTGCTGAATTCGCTCAGCGGATGGAAATGCACGTATTAATTGCATCAGAACCATACTACTCGACATTAATGCCATTAAAATAATATTTAAATAGTTGATAAATGCGAGGATCACCCCAACTTCGATGGCTCCTTCACCAACCCGTACGGCCCCGAGTAAAAGAGCTATAACAATTCCAATATTAATTACAAACATTAAAATCGGCATGAGGATCGTAATTATTTGATCAGCTGTTGTCATTGTTTTCGTTAACGAATCATTTACCTTCTTGAATAGGCCAATCTCATAATCCTTGCGCACAAACGCCTTCACTATCCGTATCCCCGCAATGCTTTCCTGCAGCTTTGTATTAAGCTGATCCATTCCTTCCTGCACTCGCTTAAACCATGCCCCTGCTCTTCTTGAAAGAAGAATAATGAAAAATAACAGGATCGGGATAAGGACAAAAAGAATCGGAAAAAGCTCGGGAGCCTGAAAAAAGACAATAATGATGCTTCCGATAAACAGAAGCGGCCCCCTCACAAACACACGAAGTGTCATCATTAACGCTGTTTGAACCAATGAAATATCGCTTGTAACGATCGTAATTAATTTTCCCGTACCAAACGAGTCACGGTTTTCACTTGAGAAATGTCCTATCTTTTTAAAAACATCCTGCCTGATATCTGCTGCAAAATTCACGGACGCACGTGTACTGTAAATCGTACACCCAACCCCGCCGGCCAACCCGATAATCGCAACAACAATCATAAGTATTCCCATTTGTACAACATATGTCATATCATTATTTGCAATCCCGTTATCAATCATTTTTTGCATAATAAGGGGCTGCAAAAGATCCATCGTTACCTCTAACGCCATTAATAACGGAGCAAGTACGACAAAAAGCGTATAAGGCTTTGTGTATATTAGCAACTTTTTGACAGATTTCACTCATCATACTCCTACCTAGCATTTTGTTATTTTCCGTCAGGGGTGTTGATTATCCAGTACGTTCCAGAATGGATAGCCACCCCGCCGTGTCCCAAACGCGTCGGTTCGTCTCCCTTCCAACCTCCATTCACAGCTTAGAGAAATGGAAAATACCAGGGATCACTTCCCATAAAAACCCGATAAGTCAACTAACCATCAGCGGAGGCTGAAGACCTCCCCTCACTGATGGAAGTTTCCTTTATAACCAGCTGCTCTGACCAGTTAATTAGCTCATTCCTTCCATTCTTTATGATCGACACAAGCTCAAGCGCACGCGATGGATCATGCAATACGCCTCTCATTGCATATTGAAACTCCAATTGAAATTTTCCCATTTCTTCCCGCAGCAGCTCCGCTTCCTTTGATTGCTTCCACATTAAACGGAGACGCCATTCCTCCCAAAACGCTTCGTCTTCATTGTGAACAATGTCTGATAGAAATTCCAGGCCATCATGATTTAACGTGTACACCTTTTTATCTGTTTGTTCATCAACTGAAATCAATCCTTTTTCAAGCAAATCCTGTAAAGCGGGATAAACCGTTCCGGCACTTGGAGAATAAAAGCCTTCACTTCGCTCTTCCAATAGCTTCATCACTTGATAGCCATGCCGTGGTTCTTCCTTAAGAAGCTGGAGGATAGCCAGTTGAATGAGTCCTCTTCGCTTTGTGAATTTCGTTTTGATTTTTTCTCTACGATGTGGGGGTTTTTCATAAAGATGACGTGCTTTTTTTAAGCCTTTTTCCGTTATTGAAAACATTCCCTCCTTATTTAGGATGATTTCCTCACTAAGTAAATAATCAATCAAATGAGTTAGATTTGGAATTTTATCGCTTAGGATACGTAGTAATTCCTGCTTATTCATGTCCTTACGGCTTATATGTGTAAGGATTGTAAGAATATCCTGTTTTTTTAAAGCTGGCATAAGGAACCTCCAATATTGTTTATCTATTACGATAAATATTAATCGTTATACATGCGTATTACAATAGATATATCGATTATTTTTTTCGATATAAAAAAAGCTAGTATATAATAGCAATCAAACTAAAAACTTTCGGTACCCCAAAAACGAAAAAAACACGATTCTTTCATTGTTTTAGAGAAAGAATCGTGTTTTTAATTATCTTACTAGACCCTTGCATTTTTTCATCCGATCCCAGAAATGGGCATACGGGTGGCGTAAAAGACTAAAACGTAACAATTACGAAGATGGTCTTAAGTTTTTGAGCACTTCAGCCAGCGGTTTTTGTGCCCATCCTTTCGAGCGAAACGCGCCGATGACATGAAATCCCTTTTGGGCACAGGCAGCGATCAGCTTTTTACTGGTGTACCAACTGTCAATCAGGACGTATACGTGTTCATCTGGTGAAGAAGAGTAGGTTTCGATGAGTTCAATCGTCCTTCCTTTCGAAAATAGGAGCGAAAATCCCAGGCAACGGAGAGATCGCCCGTTACCACATGAGCCGTCACGAGTGAATGAGACCAGATGGATTTTCCTTCTGAATGAGAATAATGAAAATCGAGACCTTCCATTTTCACAGTGGAACGTTCTTTTTTACATTGTGTATCGTCCAGAATCAAAAACGTAATGGGGCGTGTATCTCCCCGTTTGGCACGCATCCAGCGAATGGTTTCCATCAAGTAGGAAAGCCGCTGGTTCGTGACGTGTTTGGAACACCACGGGGATTCCTGTAAAAAGCGAGTCATACAGCTAAGGTCGCGATCATGGTTTGTCGATCTGCGAATTTGGCTGATCGTGACACGCCCTTCGCAAAGGACGATGCCGTGAAGAAAGGCGAGCAAATGATGACGTTGTGGCCTAGATAGAAGTAAATTCAGCGCGAAAACAAACTTGACGATAGAGGAATGAAAGGCTACCATAAGGTTGGACATTCTCCTTTTGAGTGGTTTTAGGTACGGTAGCCCAAACTTCTACAAAAGGTCAGAATGTCCTTTTGTATTGCGCATTTTTCGACATTTTTTTTGCAAGAGTCTAGTAGTTAATTTATAATCTGATACAATAACTATAGTTTTTTTGTGGGACATCTTCTGTGTAACTGTTGGCGCAGCTGCACACAAAGGAAGGTGTCTTTTTTCTTTCTCCAGAATAATAACAAGGACATTATACTCGTCAGTTTCTGGACAGGCAA
>NZ_KE952680.1:0-4725 GCF_000466385.1 Aneurinibacillus aneurinilyticus ATCC 12856 | reverse complement strand
CAGTTTCTGGACAGGCAATACCGTCAACTTTAGGCCATTTTGGGGTATCAATAACAAAAGCACACAGGGCGATAAAATCTTCCGGTTTAATTTTTCGATTTCGCTTTTTAAAACCATGTTGTACAGTGATTTCGTTTAGTTGTATTTGGCAATGAAAAAATGCATAAAACGGCAATTATCCAATCTATTTTTTGAGGCGATAATGTAGGTAATGACAAAGGAAAGACCATCCTTTCATTTTCAGATTCATACTGAATAAGGATGGTCATTTTTTTGTCTTTTTATACCATGTGTTCTTAACTTGATGGCTATGGAGACAGCCTCTTCAAGGTGTAGGAAATCGGAAGTACTCATGTTAATCGATCGAATATTCCGCCAATCTCCCTGAATGCAATTCCAAAATTCGATTGGCATTTTTAGCCACATTTAAATCATGGGTAACTAGAACAATTGTGACCCCTAATTTATTCAGTGAGTTAATAAGCCTTAATATTTCTTCGGTTGTTTCCGCATCTAAATTTCCAGTTGGCTCATCTCCTATTAATATTTTAGGCTTATTTGCAATTGCTCTTGCAATTGCTACTCTTTGTTTTTGTCCTCCAGATAACTGGTCAGGATAGGCATCTTCTTTTTCTACTAATCCCACCTGTTGTAGCACTTCTTTTACTCTTTCTTTTCTCAGCTTCTTATTGTAACCAGCATAAGCAAGAGGAACCTCCACATTTTGGAGCACATTCATATCCCTAATTAGTTTAAAATCCTGAAATATAAAACCAATATATCTATTTCGAATTTTACTATATTTGTCTGTACTTAATCGAGAAATATCCATCTTTTCACCATCAATACAAATATATCCTGAATTAGGACTATCTAATAATCCTATTATATTTAAAAGTGTAGACTTACCTACACCTGATGTTCCCATAATTGAGATAAAATCTCCTTTATTTATTTTTAAATTAATTTCTGATAAAACTTTTGTTTCTATATTATTTTTATTTGTATATGATTTACTAATATTATGTAGCTCTATCAATAAATTTCTCTCCTTTATTTTAAAAATTCTGTAATATGCATATTACGAAGGTTATGAAATGGAATTAGGGAACAAACACCTATTATTAAAAGTGTGATAACACTAACCAATGAAGTATATCCAAAACGTAACCTTACATCATTTTGTGTATATAAAAAACTATTTAAAACAAAATCAGAAATAAAAAACGAAAAAATGAACGGTATAGCTACAATAATTAAAAAGTATATCACTTGAACATACATCAATTGCTTTTTCATTGCTCCATACACAATGTGAATAGCCCAATTATGTCTTTCAGATAAAAATTTAATATAATTAGCCCCTAACATTCCTATGCAAAAAATGAATAAAACAGATACAGTAAAAAACAAGAAAGAAACTACCATTGCCCGCATAAAGTTCATCTTTGCCTCAGGTAACTCCACTACCTTGGTAATACTATAATGAGCATTTGAATTATCCGATTTTAAAATATTGTGGATACTAGACATACTCTGAGCACTGAGTTCAGAACTTTTAATCCACAATTTCATGTTCGGCTCAGAGCTTTGTTTGTTTATTTCTTTAGGAACGATTATCCACATTTTAGGGATATTTCTGTAACCTAATATTTGCAACAATTCATCTGTTATTGCTAGGGCATCTGATTTAACTTGAATTCCATCAATATTTATCGTACCATTAATTTTTGCTTTTAAATCTTTGCTAACTAAATATGGAGCTGTTGCCTCAACCTTTTGTTCTTTTACAATGTTTCTATATAGTTCAGGTGATAGCTCTATATAAAGAATGGGTTCATCGAATTCTGGTAAATATATAGCTTGAGATGTTCCTTTTAATAACGTAAATATATTACCTTCTTTTTGTTTTAAATTACGTATCACTTCCTCGCTAAATTGGTGAGCGTTTCCCTCTGCCGATTGAACAAACATTTCCACCTTGTAAATATCGGACCCAAAAATATTGATATATCGTGAATACTCCTCTTTCTCTGAAAGATAAACAGATATAACAATTTGTAGTATAACCAAGGCAACCAATAATTGGATAACAACTAAGAGATTTTTCCACATTTGCCTAGTAATTTGTCTCCAGGCTTGTTCAAATAAATAAGACATATGCTCACCCCAATAAAGCTTTAAGTAAATTACTCTTCTTAATTTTTCTTAATGATAACCAACCAAATAATAGAGAGGTTAATAAAACAATTAAAAATACACCCACGAAAACTTGCGGGGAAAATTCGATATAAATTCCTAATTCTCCCAAAATATATTTGGCAAGAACTAGTCCTGGAACAACTGGTAAAAGAGATAATAAAGAATACAAAATAGTTTCCGTATATACTTGTATACTTAAATTGTTTTTAGAAGCACCAAAAGTGTGTAATATTCCCCACTTTTGGTAGTCCCTCTCGTATTTGTAAGCTAAAATTGAAATTGTATTTAGCAAAGAAAAGATAAGAAGAAAGATACATAGCCCCATTGAAAATGCATACTTTGCATATTCATTTTCTAACTTATTGTACTTATAGGAGTCATAGCTTTTTAACTCTTGGAATAATTTCGATTCCTTTATTAGTTTATTAATTTTATATAATGTTCCCTCATCATTTGAACTAAACTTTACTACAAGTTCTTGAATATTACTCCTATCATTTAGGGGGATACTAGCAAGAAATTTACTACTAAAACCTTGATAAACTGATATAACTTGATATTTTTTATCTTCAATTTCTATGTAGCTTCTTGTAAGATTCTTTCCATTTGGAAATAGCTCATTCGCTCTTGCTAATGGTAAAATAATTTTATTATCCTTAGAGAATAACTCTTCAATAATATTGTTAGGTATCCCTTCAAACTTCAAAATATCTTTGGTTACCCAACGAACCGGCATTTCAACAAATGATGACTGTGACATTACATTAAATGCTGTGTTTCCTTGAATCCCAACTGCTTCAACCCCATTAATGTTTCTTATTTTTTCTAATAGGGTTAAATATTCCCTAACATCTCTGTTTTTTTCTTTATTATTAGTCTTAGCCCAATAATAGTTCTCTCCTACATAAAACTGGGCTGTTACAACTTTGTAAGTATGATAAACAGAAGCCATATTAACAATAGGAAATAACAATCCTATAGAAAGAGATAAAATAATAATTATTGAAAATACAAGGTTTCTCCTTATTGAACGAACTGCTTGTAGCATATCATATAAAATCATATTCAATTATTTTCTACCAGCCTTTCTAATTTTTTCACTAAAGCCGGTGAAGAACCTAATTCATTTATTATTACGTTATTTTTTTCGTCTAACAGATATGTATGTGGAGTTATTAAAGTACCATATTTTCGGTTTTCTAACTTATCCTCATCTAGAATTAAGTTGAAAACATTCCCTCTATGTTGGGAATTCAAGTTATTATGCTTCTCCTTCCATATATAGTAGATTTTCAATTCTCTTTTGGATAAAGGTGATTGTGATATCAATCTAATTAACTCATGGCAAGCATTACAATTTTCTCCAACAAATACAACTATCTTTTTTTGATTACCCCCTATTAAAACTTTTTCATTTGAAAAATCAAGCAGTTCAACAGTTGGAAATTCAGTTACATCATACCTTTTAAATTCCTCATCATTCTGCATAGTAAAAACATAGCAAAGACCTAATATAAAAAAAAGGAAAAGCGTACTGAAAAGATACAGTTTCCTTTTATTGTATATCGAATTCATTCTCTTTAACCTCATTTTCTCTTAATAAGATATACTTCATGCAAATAAAGATTCGTTGTATAAATATTATTCTCTTTATCAAATACAAATTGATTACCAAATGAAAGTTTCTCTAAAAATTCATACCTATTTTTAGGTGGGTCGTTATACACTGTAGCAATGATTTTTCCATCTTGATCAATCTGACAAAGTTTTTTTTCAGATGTAAACAGATATAATTTCTGATCATTAGGATTAAAGACTAATCCCCCATTACCTTTTCCCTCTATTGGTAAGTCCTGTATTTTCTTTCCATCCAATGAATACTTTATGAAAGCTTCATTATAATGTTTATCTTCATATGTTATATCGTTTCTTAATAAATACAAACTATTATGAGCAATCGCCATACTTTTTATAAAGGGCTCCTCAATTTCTAAAAGTCGCTTTCCAAATTTGTCATACTTAATTATTTTGTTATTATAGCTAATATATATATTGTTATCATGGACAAACATATTATGAATCATTTCAGTTTCATCTAAACTAAAGGAATGTATTTCCTTTCCACTAGAATTAAAAATTTTAACTTTTGATGATTCTTTTTCAAGTAACCATAAATAACCTTTAGAATCTATAGAGAGATAATCAGGTTTGATAACGTTATCTTTACCTGAACCCGGTTCTATAAAAGAAGATATTTTTTTGTTTTTAAACTTAATGACTTTTGAACCACGTTCATCTGTAATATACAGAGCATCCTCAATACTATCATAAGCTACAGAGGAGGGTAATTTAAAATTATTACTTAAAACTTCTGGCTTATTATATGTATCTATGAAATTAATTGGTTCCTTTAGTTCCATTTTTTCCGTCTTCAAATTTTCATCAATACCCATTTTCTTACTCTCATTATTTGTACCTGTACATCCATTTGAGCGTTTTGCATAATTTTCGCTCTTAGAGCCG
>NZ_KE952679.1:7921-49588 GCF_000466385.1 Aneurinibacillus aneurinilyticus ATCC 12856 | reverse complement strand
GCGTCTACCTAGATGTTTTGCGGTCCCGCCTGGCCAGGGCAAAAAGCGGCCCTCTATGCTTCCGTGCAGGAGACGAACCGACGCCCGTTTGGGGCACGGTGTGGTGATGATCCACTCTGGAGCATACTGGATAATCAACACCCTTGGTCTCTTATCATACAACACGCTTAGGTGTCTTCATCATAAACTGGCTGTTATAAAGATCCGCATAGAATCCTCCCTCTGCCATAAGCTCCTCATGACTCCCCTGCTCTACCACATTACCATTA
Organism: Aneurinibacillus aneurinilyticus ATCC 12856; assembly: GCF_000466385.1. GTDB lineage: Bacteria > Bacillota > Bacilli > Aneurinibacillales > Aneurinibacillaceae > Aneurinibacillus > Aneurinibacillus aneurinilyticus. Next base: position 49,319 of record NZ_KE952679.1, on the reverse strand, counting down.
TTCATTACAAGAATGATGTCTGCATCCCGAATGGTAGAAAGCCTATGGGCAATAACAAAGCTTGTTCTTCCTTTCATCAGCTCATTCATTGCCTTTTGAATGTATGCTTCTGTTCTCGTATCAACGCTGCTTGTTGCTTCGTCAAGAATAAGGATGGCCGGATCGGCAAGAATGGCCCTGGCGATTGTTAGAAGCTGCTTTTGACCTTGAGAAATATTGGATGCTTCTTCATTTAATATTGTCTCATAGCCATCTGGAAGGGTTCGAATAAAATGATCCGCATGCGCTGCTTTTGCCGCTTGAACAATTTCTTCCTCAGTTGCATTCTCACGGCCATATGCGATATTATCCCGTATCGTTCCATTAAATAGCCATGTATCCTGAAGTACCATACCGAACAAACTGTGCAAATTTCCGCGCTTTAGACGCGTAATGTCGACACCATCAATTGTTATTTTGCCATCATTTATTTCATAAAACCGCATCAGCAGGTTAATTAATGTGGTTTTACCTGCACCAGTTGGGCCTACGATCGCTATCATCTGTCCCTGTTTGACATGAATATTCATATCATTAATAAGTATAGCGTCTTCTTTATAACCGAATGTAACGTTTTGGAAGCAAACTTCCCCCTTCGGAGACCGAAGCTCCCGAGCATCAACGGCTTCTGGTATTTCTTCTTGCTCATCGAGAAGTTCAAAGACACGCTCAGCCGATGCAACCGTAGACTGAATAATATTCGCAATGTTGGCCAGCTGCGTAATCGGCTGTGAAAATTGCCTTGCATACTGGATGAATGCCTGAATGTCTCCGATTGCAATCGAATTTTTCGTAACAAGCACGCCGCCGATAACGCAAATAAGCACATATCCAATATTGCTAATAAAGCTCATGAGCGGCATAATGATACCGGAAATAAATTGCGCTCTCCAACCTGAATTGTATAGCCTCTCATTAATATCATTAAAAACGGCGACGGATTTATCCTCATGTCCAAACGCCTTAATGATTTTATGGCCCGTATACATCTCCTCCACATGACCATTCAATTCTCCAAGCGCCTTCTGCTGTCCGACAAAATAAGCTTGCGAGCGTGAAGCAATCGCTTTGGTTACGATAAGACTGAGGGGCAGAGTTAAAATAACTACTAGCGTCATTACCGGGCTTATCGTCAGCATCATCACAATAACACCAATAAAAGTAACGATAGATGTAATGAATTGCGTAAGGCTCTGCTGCAAAGTACTGCTAATATTATCCACATCATTAACAACCCGGCTCAAGATCTCCCCATGTGCTCGGGAGTCAAAAAACGAGAGCGGCAAACGTGAAAGCTTATCGTCTACTTGCTTACGCAATTCATATACGGTTTTTTGTGCTACACCAGCCATGATGTATTGTTGAATATAGCTGAATAACGCACTGAAAATATAAAGACCGCCCAGCAGAAGAAGGATTTGCAAAATATACTCAAAATCAATATGGGCACCTGGTACCCCCTTCATTTTCATCATCATGCCTTCAAATAACTTAGTTGTCGCGTTTCCCATAATTTTCGGGCTGACAATGCTAAAAACTGTGCTGAGTATTGCCGTTATAAATACGGCAAACAACTGATATTTACGAGGCTTCAAGTAGCCGATTAGTCTGTTCAGGGTGCCTTTAAAATCTTTTGCTTTCTGTACCGGCATCCCCATTCCAGGGCCTGCTCCACGACCAAAGCCACGTCCTCCGCCGGAAACCTGCCTGCGTTCTTCACTCATGCAATTTCCTCCTCTGACAGCTGCGAGAATACGATTTCCTGGTATACCTCGCAAGTATCCATCAATTCCCGGTGATTACCGATTCCTGCAATTCGTCCCTCATCTAGTACGATAATACGATCAGCATCCATGACTGTACTAACCCGCTGAGCAACAATGAACACGATAGAATCGGTTATCTCTTCTTTGAGTGCCATACGCAAGTTGGCATCCGTCTTGAAATCAAGTGCCGAAAAGCTGTCGTCAAAAATATATATTTCCGCTCTTCTCACTAAAGCCCGCGCAATGGAGAGACGTTGCTTCTGTCCACCGGACACATTTGCTCCTCCTTGTGCAATCACAGAATCAAAGCCATCCTTTAACCCTGTGATAAATTCAGTAGCTTGAGCAACTTCAGCTGCATGCCGTATTTCCTGGTCTGTCGCTTCCTCTTTGCCATACCGAATGTTCTCTGCAACCGTTCCCGAAAACAGGACGGCTTTTTGCGGAACAAAACCGATTTTCCCCCGTAGGCTTTCCTGCGACATATCACGAATATCTACACCATCAACAAGGATGCTGCCGCTATCAATATCATAAAATCGTGGAATAAGGCTGATGAGCGTTGATTTGCCCGATCCGGTGCCACCGATAATTGCCGTGACTTCTCCAGGGCTTGCACTGAATGAAATATCCGTCAGCGCACATTTCTCTGCACCGGGATAACGAAAGGTTACCTTCCGAAATTCAACGCAGCCTCTTTGACTGTCAGCATGCTTTATTTGTACTGGATCCTTAATCTCAGGAATCATATCCAACACTTCGTTAATTCTAATCGCCGAAGCTGATGCGCGAGGAATCATAACGAACATCATCGAAACCATAATCAGTGAGAACATAATCTGCATCGCGTATTGAAGAAATGCCATCAAAGAACCGACTTGCATATCCCCGCTATCAATACGAATACTTCCAAACCAAATAATCGCAATCGATGAGAAGTTAAGAACGAGCATCATAACCGGCATCAGCAGCGCCATGATTCGATTGACCTTAACCGCTGTTTTGGTTAAATCAACATTCGCTTCATCAAAACGGCGTTTTTCATGATCAATACGGTTAAAAGATCGAATGGCACGAATGCCGATAAGACCTTCACGCAGAACAAGATTTAATTTATCAAGTTTAACCTGCATCGCTTTAAAAAGCGGCATTCCCTTACTGACGACGGCAAAAATTGCAGCGGCAATAACCGGAAGCACTATAACAAGAACCAATGAGAGTTTGGCATCCTTAGATACAGCCATAATAATGCCGCCAATACACATCATCGGTGCACTGATCATCATCCGTAGCATCATCGTTACTACTTGCTGTACTTGTGTAATATCATTAGTTGTTCGGGTAATGAGAGAAGATGTACCAAGCCTATCAAACTCTTGCAGGGAAAAATTTTCAACATGCGTGAACACCCGATTACGAATCAGTTTGCCAAACCCTGCGGAAATCTTAGCGGATAAAAAACTGGCTGAAATGGAGCAAATCATGCCTATGGCGGCAATCAGCAACATAAATCCACCAATTCTCAAAATATACGGGATATCCCCCTTAACGATCCCCGTATCTACAATGTCCGCCATCAAGGTCGGAAGATATAAATCGGACAGGGCCTGTAAAAAAATAAGCGCTAAAACAATGGTGATGGAAATGCGGTACGGATACAAAAACCTGAAAAGCTTTATCATACTTTGTCATCCTCGTTCCATTTCATACTACGGGTATTGACGTCCTTCTCGTTAAAATAAACAAACACCTTGGTTAAAAGATCAGCAAGCTGGTTGCTTTGCTCTTCCCCTAAATATTCAATCAATCCGTTGAAAGAATCCAAAAGAGCAGCTTCCGCCTTTCGGGTAACTTCTTCCCCTTTCTCAGTAAGCGCAATCCAAACAACGCGTCGGTCTGTCAAATCGGGTTTCCGCTCCACCAATCCATCCGCCTCAAGACTTTTAATTAACTGAGTAACAGTTGGAGAGGTTACATGAAGAAGCTTGCTAATTTCTGATACTTTCATCTCTGTACAATCAGGTTTTCTTTCTTTTCTTATACAGAACAAAACCTTTATTTCGCTTGGTTTATACCCCATAATCGATCGCTTATGCCATTCAGCCTTCTTAAACTGGATAAAGGATTTTAATAGCTTCTGTGCGGTTGAAGTATGATTCACACTCATTTTTCTCCTTTCCTGAAATTAGTTAGTTATGTAAATAGTTTTTATACTAATTTGTTAAACAAACTAATTATATTTTTGGGTTTACACTTTTGTCAATCTTTTTAGTTAAAATATAGCAATAAAAAAATGGCTTCTGAAACAACACTGTATACAGCATCGTTTCGGAAGCACAATTCAAATAACAAGCCTATCGGCGACGTACCATAAGAGCGTAACATACGATGGCCCCAACTTCCGAGACAGCGATGACGATCCCCATCGGAACAGCCGTATGGCTGCCGCCAAGCCCGACCAGCGGTGCCGCAATCGCTCCAAAAACAAACGGCAGAAGCCCTAATAGCGCGGAAGCACTACCTGCGGAACGCTCTTGATTTTGCATGGCGAGCGAAAACCCGGTTGTTGTTACAACCCCGACACTCGATACTACGAAGAATAAAGGAATCATAACGGCCAAAAGCCTTGCACCGATTAAAATCATGATGAGCAATAGGATACCGCCAAGCGCGGCAAGACCAAGGCCGGTGACAAGCAGCCTCGTTTCGCTGACCTTCCCGGCCAGGCGGCCGGTGATTTGACTGGCAATAATAATACCAAGACCATTAATCGCAAAAAGCACACTAAACGTCTGCGGCGACACTCCATATATATTCTGTAGAACGAACGGGGAGCCTGATATGTAGCCAAACATAGCGGCAAGCACCAACCCTTGAGACAATGCATAGCCCATAAAGACCCGGTCGCCAATAAGAGAACGAAATGTAGATAAAGTACCTTTAATGCCGCCCGTTGAGCGACGTTGAATAGGTAGTGTCTCAGGTAACCCGAAGAGAGCTCCCAGCAGCATAATGGCTCCCAAAATGCTGAGTACAACGAACACGCCGCGCCAGGAGGTTACCTCCAGCAGCAATCCTCCTGTAATCGGGGCAAGTATCGGAGCCACACCATTAACCAGCATCAAAAGCGAGAAAAACTTCGTCAGCTCTGAACCGGAATACATATCACGCACCATGGCACGGGAAATCACGATACCTGCTGCACCTGACACCCCTTGAACAACACGCAAAGCAATCAACACCCATATAGAAGAACTGATCGCACATAGCAGCGATGAGATAGCATAGATGATAAGAGCGACAATAAGCGGCTTACGACGTCCTCGCGCATCACTGAGTGGACCAACGAGCAATTGGCCGAACGCAAGGCCCAACAGGCAAGCCGTCAGGCTAATCTGAACCAGGGATGTGCTGGTATTCAAATCACCGGTCAATGCTGGCAATGAAGGCAGATACATATCAATGGACAGCGGCCCAAACGCCGTTAAAGCCCCAAGTATAAGCGCCATCCATAATCTCCGTGATTTTGTAGGTGCCTGTGTAGCATCAAAACTGTTTGTGTGACTACTCATATGTATATCTCAACCCTTTCATCATCTCCGTACATCAGCAAGATTCGCTGTTTATATCGTATCGCATGTCAAACCTTTAGTCGAAGGATTGCTGCTCCGTTTTCTCGTTTCCTGTTCAATAACACGCCTGTTGATTATCCATAAGGTGAAAGAAAAGATGCACGCGTCGGCATGTTCCCTCGTCTTTTTCTCACAAGGAAGAGACACAGCCGCTTTTTGGCGCCAGGGCCGGACCGGCAAAACATCTGGGCCTCTCGGGGCGGGAGACGAACCGACGCCCGTTTGGGGCACGGTGTGGTGACGACCCACTCTCCCGTTGTAATTATCATCGTTACAACAAAAGAAGTCAATATTCTAACTTTATTTAAAAAATCCGTTCCTTTTCTCAAAAAGAACGGATTCCATTCTGTGCTCAGAAAGAGTTATATGTAACAAACTCGCTAATTGGTTTACGATAACCCCGGGGCCTTTGATTCGAAACATCTTCTTTGCCCAATGTAATCAAAAGTACCGGAATGTAGCGCTCAGGAATATTGAACAAGTTGCGTACCGCCCCCGGATCGAAGCCGATCATCGGGCACGTATCCCATCCTTTGGCTTTTGCAATTAACATAAACTGCATGGCCGACAAGCTCGCATTACGAATCGCTTCTTCCCTTTGAAAGGCCTCCCCTCGCTTTTCATAAAATTGCATAGTAGACTGTACAGTCATATCGTACTCCTGTTTACTTAGCACACCAAGATTCAAAAGACCTTCATTTAGCTGACCGGCTTGCTGGTACGCCTTCGTATCCCCTAAAACCAAAATAACGGCGGAAGCTGTTTTTACTTTGTACTGCTTATTAGCTGCCTCATATATGCCTTCTTTACGAGCTGGGTCGGTGACGGCAACATAATGTGTATGCTGTAAATTAAATGCCGATGGAGCAAATTTAGTTAATGAAAATAGATCGGCTAGTTCTTGCTGGGAAATTTCAACGCCTTGAACAAATTTTGTAGCAGAACGTCTTTCTTTTATCACAGACATAAAATCACTCATGTGGTTTCTCCTCACTTTGCAATTAATCGTTTTTCCATGTTTATCTTGTCTTTATTTATTTTACCACACCAACTTTAAAAAAGTAATATATATATTTTAAATTAGTTTAAATTCAAAAATAAAAAAGCACTCACTACCATATGGCATGAATGCTTTTTCAGGGCACGGACGTACTCTCATTCTTCTCAATTCATAACAAAATATAAGGCCGACGGTTCGGGCATCTCTACTTCTTCTCCGATTCGTCCGGCAAATAACGTGGTGCATGCACTGTATCAATATCCTGCACGATGTATTTGTCTGAAGTACATATGACGACTTAACAGGAAATAAATAAACTGCATGGCGAAGTACACTACAATCACGAGTAAACCATAATTCCACACACTGATGGCAAGAATATCGCCCAATGTTTTCAGCGCAAATGCAGCATGGATACTGCCGATGAGAAACGGAAGGAAGAAAATAATCCCGATCTGGACTGTGGCGATTCGCTTTAATTCTTCCTCCGTCATACCGATGCGGCTGAGCGCCATATTCTGCGCACGATCTTCCTGTAGCTCCGTAAACAACCGAAAATAAATCATGCTGCCGGCAGCGATAAAGAACAGGATCGCGACAAATACACCGAGGAATAAAGTCAGTGCATAACTATCACGTTCCTCCAAATACGGTTCAATACGCGTAGCAATGTCCTTTTGCCAGGACGGCGGCAGCTCGCTCCGCACAAGCGTCATAAGTTGTTTCGTCTTTTCCCATTTTTCCGTATGCAGCGCACTGTACACGTGACGCGATGAAGGTGGCACCTGTGCATGCAAGGCAGCAAAATCACTATCAGGCAGCACAACCGTATACGTGAACAAATTCAGGTTTGTTCCTGCACGCTGTTCTTTAAGCCTTGCAGTTTCTGAAATCGCACCGGAACGAAACGTGATAGCTGTTCCAACAGGATAAACCGGATCAGTAAGCTGCCTGTAAGGCGTAAGCAGCAGCATCTCTCCAGATTCAAGCTGGATGGTCGGTGTTCCCAGACGTTCCGCACGATGATTAAAATCACGGACAGACAACACATGCGCTTCTTCCGGCTGACGGAATGGTGGTGCATCTGCCGATACCTTCGTTGCGACTTTCACGGTCAGCATGGTTATTCGTTCCGGTGTATTCACACCGATCCCCTCCTTAGACGCAGCAGAGGACACAGCCTGTTCAAATCTGGCGGCATCGCCTTCGTTTTTTGCTAGAAAGCTAAACGTGTCAGGCACATTCAGTTCCGCCCACTGCTTCATGCCCGCAAACATCGTATAAAACGTGCCACTAGCCGTAAGGACGACCGCACTTAAAATGGCAACGGAGAACAATACACGCGCATTGTCTTTTAGCTTAAATATGAGCTGGGAGACGATAAGCAGATTCGTTCGGTTGTAAAACAGACGACGATTGTGGCGCAGACGATATAAAATGGCGATACTGCCCTGTGTAAATAGAAAATACGTACCAATAATGGTGGCAACTAAAATAGGCAGCATCAGGATAAATAAGTAATCCTTCCCCCCCCACCAGGCCATGCCATAGCCGGCACCCAGGCAGAACAACGAGAACAAGATGAGCCACTTCGAGTAGACAGGCATCTGCTTCGGCTGACGGGCAACACGCAAAAGCTCGATAATCGGCGTCCTGCCCACCCGCCAGAGCGGAACAAGAAATAACAATTGCGAAAGAATAAAAAAGCTGAGAAAGGTTAAACCGAGCGCTTCGGGCGCAATGATGAAGGCCAGCGGCTCGGGCATTTCAAGAAGTACATCAAGCACCATGAAAAATAGCTTGGTAAACAGGAGCCCAAGCCCTATACCTGTGCCGATAGACAGAACGCTGATGATGATGCTCTCATACATAAGCAGCCGATTAAGCTGGGGCTGACTCATGCCAAGCAGATTCAGCAAGCCGAATTCTTTTTTGCGTGCCGTCAAAAATGCAGAGCTTGAATACAACATGAAGAAGAACGAAAAAATAATAATGATGTACTCCGCCAGAATCATTCCCCGTCGAACCGATGGTCTGAAATGGGCTGTAGCTACGTCCGGATGAAAAATAAATGCCGCATACATAAAAAAGATCATCACAATACATACGGTACTGGCGTAGTACGTCAGGTAACGGTACAAATTCCCCTTTATATTGCTACGAGCGATCCGGCGAAACGTCATAAGCGCTTCCTCCTAGCATGGACAATGTATCAAGTATCTGCTGAAAAAACACTTGTCGACTTGTACCACGGCGGATTTCCGTGAACAACTCACCATCCTTAATGAAGACGATACGCTCACAGAAGCTTGCAGCGAACGGATCGTGCGTCACCATAAGAATGGTGGCATTTTTTTCTTCATTCAAGTTTCGCAACGATTCCAGTACATCGTTTGCTGCTTTGGAATCAAGATTACCTGTCGGCTCATCGGCCAGCAGAATCGCCGGGTTATGAATAAGCGCACGTGCAGCTGCGGCACGTTGCTGTTGTCCTCCTGAAATTTCGTATGTACGCTTATTAAGAATACTTTCAATGTTTAACAGGCGTGCAATATCGACTGCCCGCTGCTCAATTTCCTTCTCGCCTATTCCGTCCAGCACGAGTGGAAGAATGATGTTTTCTTTTACAGACAACGTATCAAGCAAGTTGAAGTCCTGAAAAATAAAGCCGAGTTGACGTCGACGAAACAAAGCCAGCTCTCTTTTTTTAAGCTGATATGGATTTACTCCGTTAATCTCCAGTGTTCCAGATGTTGGTCGATCGATTGTGGCCAGCAGATTGAGCAATGTTGTCTTTCCGCTGCCAGATGGTCCCATCACGCCGACAAACTCTCCGGCTTCTACCTGTAGACTTACCTCGTTGAGTGCTTTGTAGCTCAGCATGCTTTTTTTTGTTCCATATATTCGGGTCAGTGCGTGTGCACGCAGTACCTCCATTCTTTCTCCTCCTCCTGCTCTCATTTCGCTTTCTTACGGCAAGTATAGAACAAGAAAACAGAAGGTCCTATTGATCTTTCTTGCAAAACAAACATAAAATCTTACAGTTTTGTCATGTTTGCATCATGATAAAGATGCGTGCGCTCATAAAAAGATACGGTAACCTCTGTTCCTTTGCCATGCTCGGATGTAATGGCAAGTCCATGTCCGAGACGATCGCAAATCTGCTTGGATAAATAAAGCCCCATCCCGGTCGATTCGGCAAAAGCACGCCCGTTCTCTCCCGTAAAGAACGCATCAAATACGCGCGAAACATCCTGCGGGGGAATGCCGACTCCTTCGTCGCTGATGCGTACATGCCAGCCCTGATCATTGTGAAACAAAGCCATCCGCACGATTTTCGAGCGCTTATCCGTTCTAGACGAATATTTAATACTGTTAGTAAGCAATTGTTGGAAAACAAAGCGAAGCCATTTCTCGTCCGTCTCTACAATAACTTCTTCCTGATCCGCCTCTAGCTTTGGAAAAATGGAAGTCCTGATAAAAAGCTTTTTGTACTCGTGGATAAGCGATCGCAGCATATGTACGATGGATATTTTGCGAGGCACAAAGTCTTTTTCAAACAAATCGAGGCGCGCGTTATATAGCATCATATCGAGACCATGTGCAAGCTTTTCATTTTCTTCTTGAAGGCTCGTTAACCACCGGTACGGGTCATTATCCCGTGAGCCATTATTCGCTTGCTGCAGCAGCAAATCGATGACCGAAACAGGGGTTTTCATCTGGTGAACCCAACGATGAACAAAATGACGGTGCTGCTCCTGTTGCTTCCGATAACGAAAAAGCTCCTGTTTATAGTGCGCATGCTGCCGTTCTAACAATTTCTCGAAAATCCACTGTTCCCGTGTGCAGGCTCCTTGTATATGCATGTCTTCAAAAGAAGGCTCCCCTGTATAAAGCTGATCGCACTTATGGTAAAACGGACGCTGCCGTATGTAATCAAACACAAGTATAAAAAGAAGGCCTGTACATGATAAAAGAATAATATAGAAAACAATCGAAGACGAAAGCGGTTGGTGAGAATGGAACAAACTAAGCTGGATGACGAGTAGAATCACAAACAGATTGATGGCGTACAACAACAAATAGGCAAGCCGATCAAGCAAAAAGGTTCTGATATTCATTGTCCGCTCTCCCAGTTCGGCACCAGACGATAGCCCTGGCTGCGCTTTGTCTCGATAGCATTTCGAATGCCGAGTTCACCCAGCCGCCTACGAACCCTTGTCACATTGACAGACAACGTATTATCATCCACAAACTCTATATCGTCCCAGAGCACTTCTAATAATTCCTCTCTTGAGACAATCTGGTTCGCTTTTTGGACAAGACAGTTGAGGAGTCGGAATTCCTTTTTACTAAGTTCAATACGTTTTCCTTTCCACTCTACTACATTTTGATCACCATAAAGGTATAAACCACCGACATGATAAATATTACGGGTAGCAAAATCACCCCCGGCATACTCCCCATATGTTCGACGCAGTAAACTTTTAACCTTGGATATGACGATTTCGAGGTGAAATGGCTTCGTAATATAGTCGTCTCCCCCATTTTCAATGGCCATTACTTGATCCATTTCTCCTGTTCGTGCCGAGATAAAAATAATGGGCACATTAGAGGCAGTACGAATTTGCCGGCACCAGTAGAACCCATCATAATAAGGAAGATTAATGTCCAACAAAACCAAATCCGGTTGCATTTTTACGCATTCCTGTTTTATCTGACGGTAGTCTTGGGCCTGCACCACTTCATAGCCATATCTGACAAGATAATCGTGCAGAATCGAAGCAATCTTCAGGTCATCCTCAATAATAAAAATTCGATACATACAATCACCCGTGTCTATTAAGTTAGTACATAATACAAATCGCTATAAAGAAAAGTTGCATTACCATCATAATATAAGCATGAATTGTATTCTACAATCCGGCTTGTTACGATAAATAGAAAAACCTGATTTTGCGCTGGAGAAGCAATATATACATGTAGTAATGACGAAGAGCTTCCCGTCGTCTCCACTAATCTGGATGATATTCACAAGGCAAGAGGTGCTTTGGATTATCTACAAAATCAGCGTCCTGTAGTATATGCAAAAGAAGGAATGAATCAGGTATCCTCTACATTTAAAAGATGACTATATAAAAATCACTTGACACAGTAACAAAAGTTCAGGTGGTTGGAAGTAGGAGATTCGGAAAAAAGAAGAGGGTGGATACGCCACCTTTTACAGCCGGCCAGCCACTGCCCGATGCAGCCTAGCTATTCCTTCTTCTATCTCTTCCGGCTTCAAATGCCCGTAACCGAGGATAAGTCGATTGCGATGCTTTCCTTTCTCAATCGCATGATCTTCCACCGGATATACACGAACCCCGAAATGCAGCATCCTTTCAAGCTCTTCTTTCGAGAATGAGCGTTCATGAAACTCCACGACAAGATGCAAGCCCGTTGACTCTCCCAAAATCTTAACTTGTTCAGGAAATACCGCCTTCAAACAACGGATCAAGACATCCCTCCGGTTTCTATACAGTTTCTTCATCCTGGAAGTGTGCCGTTCGAGATAACCTTCACCAATAAAACGGGCAAGAATCAACTGATTCGGGGAGGGCGTATGAAGATCTGTAAACCACTTCAATCTACGGCAGCTTTCAATAAGTTGCGGAGGAAGGATAACATATCCCATCCGAAGGGCAGGCGATAAAATTTTACTGAACGAACCAATGTAAATGACATGCTCCGACTCTAATCCCTGCAAGGAACTCACCGGTGGTCCTTCATATCGAAACTCGCTGTCATAGTCATCTTCAATAATATAGCCCCCCGTTTCTCTCGCATAGTTTATTAGCTCAATCCGCCGCTGAATCGGCAAGGTTCCCCCTAGAGGAAACTGATGGGAAGGTGTAGCAAATACGAATTTCGGTTTTTTGTTTTCAGGTAACAGGGATGTCTTCATCCCATCCCCATCCACCGGTATCGGATACAAGGAAGCCCCCTGCGATGCGAAAATGGTCTGAATATCATTTGTAATCGGATCTTCCATGATTACTTCATCACCTGTTGATAAAAGCAGCCTTGCAACAAGGGTTAATGCCTGTGTCGCCCCGGATGTAATCACAAGCTGTTCCGGGTGGCAGTACACCCCCCTTGTTTTTAATAAATAACGGGATAGTACGTTCCTCAATTCCTGACGTCCTTCTGGAAGATCGTATCCAAATGCAGAAGAGGACGTCTCAGTCCATATGCTATGGGACAATTTCGTCCATGTTCTACGGGGAAATAAATCCAGCTCCGGTATTCCAGACCGGAAGTTAATCACATCATTGTGTTTATTTCCATCCTGACAGCGATACACGAACAGCGGCACATGCACTTTTTTATGTCCCGCTAAATACGTTCCTGAGGCAATGAATGTGCCTGATCCTTTTCGCGTTTCGATGAATCCTTCCGCAAGCAATTGATCATATGCCTCTAAAATAACGTTTCTGGATACATCTAAATCAGATGCCAACTCCCGTGTGGACGGTAATTTATCCCCTGCACGTAATTCTCCATCCAAAATCCGCTCCCGTATGTGCTGATATACTTGCCGAATTAATGGTACGTCAATTGAACGATCAATCGGTATCCAAAACATTTTCATCTCTTCCCCTTTACTATATACATCTGACTTGATAAATCGACACACTTTTGTGGCAGGAGCGGTCGGAAAAAGACGCGCTGCCCTGTCAAAATATCAAGTGTAATTTATATAGAAGTGGTACCATCAAATTTTATAATAAGCGGTACTAACTCAAACCATTTTACCATGCTACAGTTAAATCAGTTCAACAAGAAAGGGTGAATGGGATGTCAGCACCACAAATTCAAGCAGCACAGGCGCTTAAAGCAATTGCACGAAACGAACACATCAAATCATATCTTCAACAATCGGAAGAACTGTATCCCCTGATTTTGCAAGCAGCTAAACGCTTTATAACGGGAGAAAGCAAGCAGGAGGGACTCGTAGCAGCAAAGGAAATGCTAGGGAAAGGGTATGCGATCTCACTGGAATACATAGGCGAAAACACAAAAGGCGAAAAAGAATGTCGGGAAGCCAAGGAGGAGTTTTTGCAGCTTATCGAAGAGATGGGAACTGCCTCTATCCATCAGACTGTTTCGCTTGACTTGTCGCATATTGGACTGCTAATAGACACCGAAATTGCTTACGATTATCTCATAGAGCTGGCCGAGAAAGCAAAATCGTACAATATTACGATAATGGTTAGCATGGAGGAATCCTCAAAAACCGATGATATTCTGAACATCTACAAGAAAGCTGCCAGGCATTATCCCAACATAGGTATAACCGTACAGGCACATTTATATCGTTCGCTCGAGGATATTCACGAACTGATGGATTATCCAGGCAGAATTCGGATTGTCAAAGGTGCGTATCAAGAGCCCTGCGATATAGCTATGCCCAGATCAAAGGAATTAAACGATCGCTATCTTCAGCTTGTAGAACAAGTGGTGAAAGCAAATCATCCGCTATCCATAGCTACTCATGATGAGCCGTTGATTCGCCAAATCGAGCAGCGTCACTATCTTGCCTATCCACAAGTAGAAATAGAAATGCTCTACGGTATACGTCCTGATTTATTAAAGCATGCAAAAGATAATGGGTATACATCCAGAATATATTTGACATACGGACAGGAATGGTATTTGTATCTGTGCCATCGGCTGGCAGAGTACCCGGAAAACCTGTATCTTGCTTTAGCCGACATGATTCAGCCAGCCTCACCAGACAAGTATGATAGCTATTAAAGGATAATGGGGTAACAAGGTCGACAGCAAACGAGGGCGGCATAATTACGAGTGTATTGCCAGCTGTCACAGGAATCCTTGTCTTTTCTCGAAAAAAAGCTGCCGAACATTTCGGCAGCCGCATGATTTGCTATTCGGATTTCTCTTTTACTTCCACATCCGGTAAATCTGTCTCGGTAAAAACGTCATGAATCTGTGAAGACCCTTCTGCTGGCTGTATCGTTGTCATGGGCGATGTCTCCTTCCTCCCTGCCAGGCTCTTAACGAGCTGTTCAATGTCCAGGCCAGACACATCCTTAACCATTTGCGGCGCGGTCGCCATAAGCGATGTTACATAATTGCTTACACGGGCTGCGCCGTCGCCTTTTCCAGTATCGACTACCGTTAATTTTTCGATATTGCCCATCGGTTCAGCAATCTTGCTCGCCAGCTCCGGTAGCATCTTCACGATAATATCGAGCACAGCTGCCTCACCGAACTTCTGGAACGCTTCAGCAAGCTTCTCTTTTGCTTCCGCTTCGGCCAGACCTCTTAGGCGCACGACCTCTGCTTCTGCTGAACCTTTGGCACGCTCCGCTTCGGCAATTGCCAGACCGTCCAAACGTTTCTGCTCGGCCATCGCTTTCGCTTCTGCTTCAATGCGGTATTTATGAGCGTCCGCTTCCCGCATCCGCTTCGCTTTCTCCGCCTCCGCCGCCTGTTCGACCGCATAGCGATCAGCGTCCGCTTTCTTCTTCACTTCTGCATCATATTGCTTCTCACGACGCAGAATCTCTTTCTCTTCCAGGTCGATTTCCCGCTCTTTACGCACTAATTCGACCCTCATTTGTTCTTCTACTACTGACTGTTTGGAACGAGCCTCCTGAACGAAATACGCTTGGTCCGCTTCGGCTTTGGCCATATCCTGATCCTTTTTGAACGATGCTACCTTCAATTCTTTTTCCTTGGACGCTTCCGCAATGTTCGTATCACGCAGAAGCTCCGCTTTCTGTCCTTCCTCTTCTGCCAACGCTTTCTTAATACGGGAATCACGTACAGCCTCTGCTTCAGCAATATCGGCATCACGCTTCACCGCCGCGATGCGAGGACGGCCCAAAGCATCAAGATAGCCGTGTTTATCACGTACATCTTTAATAGTAAACGAAACAATTTGCAAGCCCATCTTCTTCAAATCTTTTGCAGCTACACCTTGTACTTCCTGTGCGAAACGATCCCGATTACGATACACTTCTTCTACGGTCATCGAACCAAGAATAGCCCGCAAGTGACCTTCAAGCACTTCCTGTGCCTCGCTCTTGAGTGCTTCGATCGGCTTGCCCATAAACTGTTCGGCTGCGGTGGATACATCTTCAATCGAGCTACCAATTTTAATAATGGCTACCCCATCCGCCATAACGGGTACGCCTTGTTCGGTGTATACTTCTGGTGTAGAGATATCGAGCTTATGTGATAAAAGCGAAATAAATTCAGCGCTCTGGAAAATAGGAAGAATGAATGCTCCCCCACCGCGTACGATCTTAATACTTCGGCCAGATTCATCCGTTATGACACTCTTGCTGCCAAGAAATGTACCTGTAACAATCATGGCTTCATCTGGCCCCACTGTCTTATAACGTGCCCAAAAAGCGAGCCCGAGCACTAACAGAACAACGACTACAATAATAGGAACTGCAAATATCCCTAATTCTCCCAACATTGTATACTCCTCCTTTGCTAACTTTCATCAAACGGGGTTACATATAGCGTGCCGTCCTTTCCCACATCAACGACTACGATTCGCACCCCGTTCGGAATCTCACTTTGTGTTACGCTCTCGGCAATTTGATTGGTATGGCCAGCCCCTATCTTAAGTAGCACCTCCCCACACCCATTGGCTGGAATAGGCGTAATGACCTCCCCAGGATATCCGATTAAATCCCGAATGGAAAATCCGCTCGTGTTCTCTGCTTTCTGCATCGGTTTAATGAAAACTACATACATAAGAACCGCGAAAATGAACCCGATGATAAGCGAGATACCAAGCACTACGATTTGCGCCAGAAACAGTACTTGTGTCATTACGACGCCAGCGCCGCCAAATCCAACCAATCCTCCGATAAGGACTAACGGACGCAGTACATGCCCGAAGTCCAGGTGCAAAAAGTCAAGCAATCCATCCAGTGCGCTATCGATAAGCTCGCCAAGCAAGACCGTAACCAGTGCAAAAACAACACCAATGATAAGACAAATCCAATAAAGCTCAAGCATCCCCCTTCCTCCTTTCCCAGCATGGAATTTTATACCTTTACATACGAAATTTAGCGGATAGCAGTTTCAAAAATTAAAAAGATTAACCACGCCTGTTGATTATCCATAAGGTGAAAGAAAAGATGCACGCGTCGGCGTGTTCCCTCGTCTTTTTCTCACAAGGAAGAGGCACGGCCGCTTTGTGGCGCCAGGGCCGAACCGCCGCCCGTTTGGGGCACGGTGTGGTGACAGCTTACTCTGAAACTTACTGGATAATCAACACCCTTGAGATTAACTAAATAAATTGTTTATATCCTATTTGAATGGACGGGCTCATATATTGAAAACAGGAGGTGGACATTCACTTGAAAATATATAGATTTGTACTGGCCTTGATGCTCCTTGCCACTCTCTTATTGATTATAAGTGGATGCGAATTTCGAAAAACAGATGCCATCGAAGAGACAGGCCAACAGCAAGCTGCTGGAACATCAAATTTACTGTATTCTTCCACGCCGTCACTTCCACCGCCTGGCTCTCGTGATGAAGCATATCTTAAAGCCCTCACTGACTCCATCATTAAAGCACAAGCAATCGAGAAGGAACTGCAGCTTATTCTTGCAGAAATGCAGCATAATGATGAGTTTATTGAAGCACAGGAAAGCATTGAAACAGCCAGGCAGGAGATTCTGTATGTATGGAATACCGTGCACAATGAACTTCAGTTCGATGACCCACTCCTGCATAAACAAAAACAAACGTATGAAGCGATTCTTATGGAATACCGAAATGGATTGGGGCTACAGCTTATCGGTATGCAGAACTCCGATGCAGTTAAAGCAATGGAAGGAATAGAACAGACTAAAAAAGCTAACCAAAAATTGGCCACGCTGGCTGCTGATACTCTTCCTCTGGTCAAATAAACAGTCAGGTAATATACAAACAACAAGGCGGAACGGCTGTTCAAACCGCTTCGCCTTAATATTATAGGTTCTCTTCTTTCATTTCCTTAACTAACATCTGCAGTGCTTCCTTCATCTGCTCCCGTGGCAGATGCACTCGGTCTCCATGACCCGGCAGCACCCATTCGAACTCTTCCTTAATTAGCCGGGCCATTGACTCTCCCTGCCTTCTCCATGAGTACCAGCAATGGTTCTTATGACCGTCCAGCTTTCCCTTATCCCGATCCCATGACAGATGATCGCCGGTAAAAAGAAACGTATTGTCATACAGTAGCACAATATGCCCTATCGTATGGCCCGGAACAGGAATAATACGAAAGCCCGGCTTCCATTCTAGCGCTTCTGTACTTTCGATAATGTGTTCAGCATCCGGCTGTGCTTCTTGTTCCAGCTTATGAATAATCCGTTCCGCACCAAAATGAAGGGCATATCGTTTCGCATCGGCAACATCATCCTCATGAGTTAAAAAAATATAGCGTACCCCTCCCATTTCCTCTAGCTTTTTCGCAAACGAAGGTACGTATCGCGGCGCATCGATTAGCCAATTACCGTCCGGATGCATAAGAAAATAGCTGCTTGCACCAAACGATTCACGTGAAGTATAGCCACAGTAGTATACCTGCTCAGCCAACTGAAGGGGAAACGCTGCCATCGCTTCCGATATATCGCTTTTATCATCGCTTCCAATGGCACCCGTTGGACAGGCCAGCAAAGCATAAAGTGCCCGTCGCTTCTCTTCCCTGTTCTTTGGCTGACGAGCCACCGCCGAGTAACGGCCTACTTCTGCAAACACACTCGGCGCAAGCTGACGACACGTATCACAGTTAATGCAGGCTGAATTTACATAAAAATCACCTGCAACATTCGTCTTAAGGCGCTCTGCTTTGTTCATTGGACGTTCCCTTCCTTTCCGTTTAGCTCTTCTACCGATTGGAACATGGATCAGCACGCTAAATCATCCTATAGCTTTCTTTGAATACGAGGAAAAACCATTAGTTACATCCCCAGAGTTTACGAAGAAAAGAGAAAAATATAGGGAATACAGGTGACAATGGAGACAGGACGCCTTACGCTGTATGGTGGTGCTCCGTCCAAAAGTTTGGATTACAACGTGAAGCTCATGTAAAAAGAGGGGAATAGGCGCTTTATTACCGTTTAGGAGAATGTTTTTTGGCTATATTCGTTTTTATGGGCCGTTCCGGCGATGCCATTAAAGGGGCTAAGCCTATCTGTCAGTGACCGCGGCTTGATCCCTGGCTGCGTAAAATTGGATTGAACAGCTATGATCTTGTCCCTATTTTCAGTAACTTGAGCTGTTGTCGGTATAATGAACAGCCGGCTCTACAGTGCCTGCTCGCTGAAACATGAAGCGATAAAACTTCCAATTACCTTTTAAAATTAGGCGGTCTTTTCTCCAGAAAAGCCTTAATTCCTTCAATGCCTTCTCTTGTTTGAGCCATTTTTGCTAGGGTTTGAGCCTCGTTTTCCATTTGAGTTTCCAATGTTTGATTCCATCCACTATGGAGCAGGCGTTTAGCTGCACCGAAAGCCGTTCTTGGCCCATGCGCCAGCTTTGCTGCCATCATATGTGCCTGAGTAAGCACTTCGGTATCGGGTACAATGTGGGTTGCAATTCCTAACTCATATGCCTCTTGAGCCGAAAGCACCCGATTCGTTAATGTAAGTTCAAGAGCACGCTTTAATCCAACAATGCGGGGCAAAAAGTAGCTCGCAGAGCCATCAGGAGTTAAACCAACTCTAGTATAGGCCATCGTAAAGCGGGATGACTCAGCAGCAATCACAAGGTCAGCAGCAATAGCCATACTCATTCCGGCCCCGGCAGCTACACCATTCACTGCGGCAATTACAGGAGCATCCATACGAGTAAAGCGGGACATTGCCGCGTGTAGATATGTAGTTACTTCCTTTAAATGAATAGGCAAATCGCTCCCTTGCTCAGCAAAACTCTTCAAGTCGCCTCCAACACTAAATACACTTCCGGTACCGGTTATGACCACAGCTCGTACTTCAGATGATTCATCACACTGTAAAGCGACATGCAACAAATCTTTAGCCAGCTCCAGATTCACAGCGTTGGCTGCTTCCTGTCGGTCAAGCTTAATCGTTGCAACATTGTCCTTCACATCAAAAGCAATTGTAGTATAGCCTCCCATCAGTACCTCCTCTACAAGAAAATAATAGAATGTTCAGTCAGTTATCACTTCACTGAATATATTATACAATAAAGTTTTCTTTATTCATATAAAATGATGCTTAGGACAAAGTAACTCGCAGCTCCCACTTGAAGCGTGAGCTAAGTGGGAGTAGCTCACGCTTATTCCTTCTCAAAATCTCCAGCCTTCAGCTCCATGAGCATCTCTCTGTTTACTTGATGCTCGGCATGGTCGGTTACGATGCGGATCGCCTGCTGACGAATCGCTTTCTCGATCATATTTCTTACAAAACGTGCGTTGCTAAAATGATCGATCCCGTCCTCTCTCTCATTTGTCAATTGCTTGCGTACCAGTTGGCGAGCTTCGGGCGATAAATAGTATACCTGATCTTTACACATCGCATCCGCAATATCGAGCAATTGCTGAATCGTATAGTCGGGAAAATCGAGTTTAATTGGAAATCTGGACGGCAGACCTGGGTTAGATGCGAGAAACGAGTCCATTTCTTCGTTATAACCGGCCAGAATGACAATCAACTGCTTACGATCATCTTCCAGACTTTTAATTAGCGTATCGATGCATTCCTTTCCGAAATCCTTCTCTCCTCCCCGTATAAGTGAGTATGCCTCATCAATAAATAAAACGCCACCGATCGCCTTTTTGATAATATCCCTCGTCTTGGATGCAGTATGACCGATATATTCACCAACCAAATCGGCACGCTCCACTTCCACAAGATGCCCTTTCTCCAGCACTCCCATATCTTTAAATAATTTGCCGAGAATGCGAGCCACCGTCGTCTTGCCTGTACCCGGATTGCCGCGAAACACCATATGAAACATATGCGGCGCATTACGCAGACCCTGTTCTTCCCTAAGTCTACGGATCGTTAAAAACGCGTAGATTTCATACACCAGCTTCTTGACTTCATCAAGTCCAACCAGATTCTCCAATTCTTTTAACGCGCCGGACTCCCGTTCAAGTGATTTCTCCATACGCGAACTAATAATCTGCTCACGGCTTTGCGGCCTGGGATCCTCGTTTCGAAACACTACCTTAATCTGATTGCCGGTGGTAGTCTGACCCGTCGTCTTCATTCTCTCACCCCGAATCGCTTCAGCGTTTCGTTCTCCTTCCTAAAGGCCTTTCATTCTTTCATTTTTATTACTGTATGTGTCGAATGAGAAAATTAGGAGTCAAAGAACTGGGAAGACGTAAAAATACATCTGAAACCACGCTGAAAAGCTAGGCAATCACTTTCCTTGTCAACAGTCATTTTATTTTGTCTATTTGAAACCTGCAGAATCTTATTTGACATGCAAAACACTCTGTTTATACAGAGTTATTTTGTTTATCTGTAAACAGTTTGAAAACATTACCATGTTTTTTGCTCGGAATTATATGTTACTATGTGAACTGTTACGACAACTTGTCGAATTTTTTACAACAGGAGTGACAACATGAAGAAAATTATTGCAGCATCCGTTCTATGTACATCTTTACTAGGAGCCAGCTTCTCGGTAACACATGCGGCAAATGAATGCCCTACTCCGAAAGTTGCTACGTTCTTTTCACAAAACGGCAACATAAAACAAGCTGACCTGCAAAACTTGGTGAATCAGTATCTAGAACAATGCAAGCAAGCAGGAATTAAGCCTAATCTTCAACAAGAACAGAAGCCTGTGGTAGAACAACAAAAACCAGCAACAAAACCAGCGCAAAAGCCAGCTCCTACTCAAGCTCAAGCACCTGTAGCAAGCAAGCCGACAACGGAAGGTTTAACAGCAGACGAGAAACAGATGTTTGACCTTGTCAATCAGGAACGCGCAAAGCAGGGCCTCGCCCCGCTGAAGGTTAACATGGAGCTACAAAAGCTAGCCCGCCTAAAGGCGAAAGATATGATTGATAAGAACTACTTCAGTCATCAATCACCGACATACGGCTCTCCATTTGACATGATGAAGCGCTACGGAGTGCAATACCGTACAGCAGGTGAAAACATTGCGGGTAATTCCTCTGTACAGGGGGCCCATACGTCTCTCATGAATTCTGACGGACACCGCAGAAATATTCTGAATTCCGCTTTTACTGAAGTAGGAATCGGTATTGTAGATGGCGGACCATATGGCAAAATGTTCGTACAAATGTTCAAAGGATAAGGATTAAGGTATGGAAAAACCAGGCTCAGTACGAGCCTGGTTTTTTCGTTAGACTGACAGACTATACGAGCAAGGGAGTGAGTCCAAAAGCAATAATCGCCACAGTAATAAAACGCATCATAATTCCGATGATGGCGGCTGTTAACGCTTCCCGAGCAGTTACATCCGAGTTGGTGGACCAAATAGCCGGAATTTGGTCAAGCACATCGGAGAGAGGAAGACCGGATGCTGCCAGTACGAATGCGCCAACGACCAATCGCGGGTCAATGCTTGCGGCAATTTCCTGAAGTTGTCCCATCGCCAGCGTGGGCGATGCCATAATTGCTGTAATTCCCGTTTTCGGATGAACGCCGACTAAACTAAGAAATCCGGATAATGATTGTTCAAACGGTTTCCATACACCTGCATAATCCAGCAAGCCGATTAAACTGTAAATAACAGCAATCGCCGGAATAACAAGCAGAAACAGCAATTCAGCTCCTTCACGCGCCCCCTGAAAAATGGTCTGGAATGGCGGTGTTTGGGGTGTAAAGCTGGGCAGATCCTTCAATGCTACCGCTCTTGTATTCCGATATACCGTTCTACTAAGTACGAATGGTACGATTACGAGCGGGACAAACACTGCACAGAGCACAACAGGAAAGGCATTAATACCTGCAAGCGATAGCGCGATGAGACCAAGCATAAAACAGGAAAACGACTGCTGTGATTGTACCATTGTCGCAATGGCAATGCACTGCTCGTCCCGCGTTGCGCCTGCTTGTTTCATAATTGGGCCTCCGATTCGCCCCGCGGCGTTAATGTCGCCAAGAATATTGTAGACACCAGGAATGACGACCGCAGGATTGATTTTCATTCTGTTCGCTAGCGGAATGAATAGACGAATAAGCGCATCGGTAAATCCCATTCTTTCCAACGCACGTCCAACCATAACGCTAAGTATAATCGATACGCCTACATTCCCCATCAAAAATATATCGACAACAATCGGCTTCACTTTATCCAGCATGCTGGTAAATGCATTGCCAATGATTTCGGGACTAATAATAAAAATAATTCCCAGTAAGGCAACTGACAGCAATCCAATGCGATTACTTCTTCCCGTCTGCTTCCCCGCTTTCTCGGCCCCTGTTGACAAATCGACAACCTCACGCAATTGTTCCGCTGGCTTGGACATGCGATTTCCTCCTTTAATTCATCACATGGAATGTATGTGATTTATACAGGTATCTTCTTGATCAGATGCGAGAACGCCATCTGCTGACCATACGTACGAATAGCTGCACAGCCTGCCGCATGTAGCGGCATCGCTACGACCCGTTCACGGAATACGACGATCTCCACCTCAGGAAGCAGGCTATCCAATGCATAGGCAAGCGGCAATCCATTTTCAAAAATCTCCAATGCATGCGAATTGCCAAACAGCATATTTAATCCCAACTCCCCTGCTGTCCGAATTAACGGATGGCCCGGACGCATCCGGCTAATGGAAGCAATAATCGTATCTGTGTCGGGAAACAGGCGCACAGCCTGACGAAGATGCTCCGCAGTAAACCCTGTATGCGGAAAAATATGCAGAATATGGTGCACGGAACTTTTTCTATCTCCAAGCACAATTTTCGCCCGGGTAGCATGACCACTTTCTTTCAATAATGGAGAATCATAAACTATCTGTTCACCTTCCAGCAGTCGATCTTCCTGCTCATAGCCCATATAATTAGACAAACGCAGTAAGATATCCCCCATCGTCTTGACTTCCGGCAATGCAGTGCCCGCATACAGCACATTTCCCTCCAGGTCGGCAAAATGCGTATTTACATGATGCACCTTATGCCCGTGCAGAGTAGGAATACCTGGATGAAGCCCATGAAACGCTTCATGCAGCTCTAACGCGGCAATGCCGTATAAGTCAAGATAATGCTTCAACGTTACACCACCCGAGCTGGCTGCATCCGCCAGCGGATGATGTGCAATAATCGCATCTACTCCCATTGCCTGTGCCAGTTCAATATCCTGCTCTGACATTGTCATCGCCACCGCCAGACGGCGTACCTGCCAACTCGGATCCCCATACACCAATCCCGGTGTCTCGACGACTTCTTTTCCGGGAATGCCGGACGATTTCATTATTACGAACGGATGCTTGTCCATCGTGACGTCTTCAGGGCGGCACTGCACCCGTCCCCCAGTGATATCATCCAATGCTTTTACAACGTCTCGTACTGTCGCCATATGCTCTCCTCCTTCTTGTGTTTAGCAAATAAAAAACAGCCGTCAGTAATCCGCACGTTGATCTTCGTGCACAGAAATACTGACGGCTGTCCTGCTCTCGGCTTCGAGTTCATTCGGCCCGTCTATAGATATACTTCTACATCCTCTTCCAAAATAATGACTGTCACTGCAAGTTCCGTATGCGGATCATAATCTTTGAAAATCGATACGATAGAAAATCCGAACGTTGCGGTGAAATGCTTACGCAGATGCTGTTTAAATTCATCGATAAGCATAACATCCAGGGTTCGGGTCAGATCCCTATTCCTTCCATCGATTGTCCTCATTGCATATACGCGCTTATGCAGCGTAGTGAATACGATTTTGTTACCAATACAATCAACCTGCTGCTTGCGTACACCAGCATCAAACAGGTGTTTATTTACCTGATTGTACTCACGACTCAATGCTTGCTTCAAATCTCCTATCGATTTTCCTGTCCGATTCATAGGCAACTCCGTTTGCAGCATTTTGGTTTCTCTTATCATACCTTAACAACATTCTAATAGTCAATATATTTTATATTTTTTGACTATTTTACTTGTAAAATAGTGTAATGAAAAGGCAACGAAAGATGATATGACATTCTTCGTTGCCTTTTATAAATCTTATATTGAAAATAGGTTGACTTGATGATGGAGCCATTTCCCAACCGGAACGGCTGTAGTTTTCTCTTCGACTGCAACTATTTAATTTGAATCGTAAATGAAATTTTCGTGTTAGGGTACGGTTTATGGTTGTTGCGTACCAACTCGACCGCAAACGAGTGGGGTCCAGGCGTCAGATTCGGCACTTCAAGCGTATTATTGTACGCTCGGGTCAGCTTGTTGTCTACCCATACGTTCACGTATCCTTCACCCGGCTCTATTTCAGACTGACCCTCCGGTGCATACATGAAGTTTTGTGTCAAAAACGTTAAGAATACTGTATTGCCTTCAATGGAGTGCGACACCGCAAGCGACGGTGACTGGGCGATGACTTCCTGACTTTTCGTAGCTTCATCCGGCAGTTTATCTGACGCTCGTTCCTGGCAGCCGGAAATTCCCGTTGCAATCAACAACACCAGCACATATCCAAACGCTTTTTTCATAACTCCTGCCCTCCTGTGTAGAACTCTCTTTCACAGGATGGACAGGAGTGTTCGTTTCTAAACGAATATTTACTGGTTTTTATTTTTTTATGGCGATTTTTACGTCCTCTCCTATGAGCGACTGGCCTTTAAAGATGACTTTCTCTCCCTGTTGCAAGCCGGTCACCATCGTGCGCTCACTATTCTGCTCAACTATGGTAATCGGTTTACGCACCGGCTTGTCTCCTTGCGCTACATAAACATACGGTTTATTTTCTTCTGTTAGAATCGCGCTTGTTGGAATGATAAGACCCTGCTTGGCCGTAGGTGAAGCCACATTCACCTGGATCGCCATGCCGCCTTTGATGATCCCCTCAGGATTCGGTACCTCCACGGTTACCGGATACCCTTTCGACTGCTGATTCAGCGGACTGATGCTGACAATTTTACCATTTGTTTTGTGTTTCAAGGACGGTATTTCGATTCCGACCGTCTGATTCATCGCAAACAGACCGATAAGATTTTCCGGCGCATTGATGATGACTTTCATCGGATCAAGATTAGCCAGTACCATAAATGGACTTTGCGGGGACGAGAAGTCACCTATTTCCCCATTGATCGTGCCTATCGTTCCGGAGATGGGTGCCACAACGACTGCATTATTCAAATTATCGCGCGCGATTCGCAAGTTCAACTCCTCTTGCGCAAGCTGCTTACGTGCCACTTCTATGCTTTCTGATCCACCGGCGTTTTGCACCTGTTTCTTGGCAGTGGCAAGCGAGGACTGTGCGTTCTTACGAGATTCTTCTGCACTGCGCTTCGACGCTTCTGCATTCTTTAATGACACATCCGCTTTCTTCTGCTGGATTTGCGCTTCCTGAATGGCGATTTGAGCATTCTTCAGCAGTGTTTGTGCTTGCTCAAGCTCTTTCTTTGTTGTTGCGCCTTGCTTGAACAACATTTCCATTCGTTCGGCATTCGTTTTTGCATCCTCATATCCCTGCTGGGCTTTTTCCAACTGTGCATTCGCCTGCCCCATATCATTGTATGCATTCGTAATGCTGTTTTGCGCTTGTTCATATGAGCTATTCGCCTGTGCCAATGCACTGTTGGCCTGGTTGACTCCGGACTCCGCAGAATTAACTCCGCTTCTCGTCTGAGCCTGCGTCTGGGCCAGCGAAGCGCGAGCGAGCGCCACTTTCTCCTGTGACTGAGCTACCGTATCGCGCAGCTCTTTATCGTCAAGGCGAAACAATACGTCGCCCGCATTCACTTTTTGTCCGACCTTTACCGGAAGCGAGGTCACTTTGGCGCTCACTTTTGACACAACATTGACCACTTGCGATGGCTGGGTCGTACCTGTAAGTGTTCGACCTTTATCAAGCGTTCCATTGAGAACCGGCTCTACTTCTACAGGTACCGTTTGAGCCTGTACAGGCGCCGATGCTTCCTGGCTTCCACCCGCGCCACATCCCGCTACAACGACGCTCGTTGCCACAAGGCCGGCAACAGTCATTCCTATTACTATCTTACGCATTAAACGATTCTCCTCCTGTTTTCTTCTCTCTGCGCTGTCTTCTCTTTTCGCGGCGTTCCATCCGACGCTTTCTCCGTTTCTGAATCCTATCATCAAATAAAGTATACACCACAGGTACAAGCACAAGGGTAACCAAAGTAGAGAACGTCAGACCGAATGCGACAACAATGGCCATTGGAGCCTGCGATTCTGATCCTTCTCCGCCACCAAAGGCGAGAGGTAAAATCGCAAGCACCGTAGTAAGTGTCGTCATCAGAATCGGACGCAATCGTACCGGTCCCGCCTTCTTAACCGCTTCATCCCGTTCCATACCTTCCGCACGTAGTGTATTAATATAGTCAATCAATACGATCGCATTGTTTACAACGATACCAACCAGCAAAATGCAACCCATCAACGCCGATACGTTCAGCGAATATCCGGTCACCAGCAAGCCGATAACGACCCCGATAAACGTTGGCGGAATGGAAAACATAATGACAAACGGATAGAACAGTGACTCAAATTGGCTTGCCATAACCATATATACGAGCGCAATGGCAAGAATAAGGGCTATACCCAGGCTTGAGAACGATTCGGCCATATCTTCCGCCTGACCGCCTTTATCAATGAAGTAGCCGTCCGGCAGCTTTAACTGGGCAAGCTTGGCGTCAATCTCCTGATTAACCACATTCAGAGGTCGTCCTGTAATATCGCCGTTTACGCTAACTTCGCGCGTCTGATTTGTCCGGCTAATTTGCTGCGGAATGCCTTCTTTTGAAATTTTCGCCACCTGTCCAACGGCAACTTGAGCCCCGGTCTGGGTGGACATCATCAGTCCTTCGATATTATTCATCTCGGATTTAAAGTTTTCCGGAAACTTAACGCGGATATCAATCTCATCGTCCCCTGTCCGGTACTGTGTAGCAACCTGGCCATCAAACGCGGTGCGTACAGCACTCATTATCTGGCTAGCCGTAACGCCATATTGTGCTGCCAGATTACTGTCTACCTTCAATGTAAATTGTTCGGTTTCATTCTGTAGCGATGTCTCCACATTACGTGTGCCGTCTACTTCTTTGACGATATTTTTAATCGTATTGCTAATATCGGCAAGTACGCTTAAATCATCGCCGCGAATCGAAATAGCAATCGGTTTTCCACTGGACACCCCGCTCGAATCAGCCGCTTCCGCCTTAATCTCCGCCCCTGGAATGTCTTTAACTTTCGCACGAATTTCTTCTACAACCTGAGCTGTTGAACGCTTGCGTTCGTCCTTCGGTACAAGCTTCAACTGAATGGACCCCATGTGAGTCGTCTGTGTCTGGATAACATCTGGTCCGCCCGAGCTTCCGATTGTTGTATAAACAATACTTTTTTCCGGAATTTTATTAACGAACTTCTCTACTTGATGCACAATCTTTTCTGTTTCTTCTAATTTAGAACCTGGAGGAAGCTTGACGCTCACCGTTACGTCTCCCTGATCGAACGAGCTTAAAAATTCTTTACCGATCAATGGGGAAGCAAACACACCGATAGCGACAACCATTGCGATAATCGTTGAGAGTATGACAGTTTTACGGTGAGAAATAGCCCAGCTAATCAAGCGTCCGTATGCTTTACTTACGCGATAAAAGCCTTTTTGGAACAAAACCATCGGCGTCTTTTTGTCAGAGCGCAGATAATCCTCTTCCTCGCGCGGAGGTTCCTTCAATAGCTTCGAAGCCATCATCGGCACAAGCGTAATCGAGGCAAGCAACGCTGCAATATGCGAGAACACAACAGTCAATGCTAACGGTCCAAACAACTGCGCAGCTAAACCTTCTACGAACACGATCGGCAAGAATACGCAAATTTGCGCCAGTGCCGACGCCATAACGGCAGTGCCTACCTCTTTTGCCCCGACAATCGAGGCAAGCGTAACATCAAGTCCAGCCTGTCGCTTTCGATAAATACTCTCCAGCACAACGACGGCAAAGTCTACCAGTGAACCAAGTCCGAGCGTCAGACCAGCCAGTGAAATCAGGTTAATCGTCTGTCCGCCGAAATACATAAGAGCGAACGTAGCGACGACAGAAATCGGAATAACAATCGCCACAACGAGCATCGAACGAAAGCTATGTAGGAACAAGTATAAAATAACTACCGCGAATAGACCACCTACAAGGGCGTGCTCCGCAACTGTGGAGATGGAATCTTTAATGAACACGGAAGTATCCATAATGGTGTCCAGCTTCATGCCCTGCGGTAATTGCGGCTTAAGTGCCTCCAGCTCCTTCATAACCTTATTGGCTACTTCAACCGTATTGGCACCTGATGCTTTCGTTACACTAATCCCCAGGCTTGGCTGGTTATTTACCGTTGCTATCTGAGTAACTTTCTTATAACCGTCTGTTACCGTTAGCAGATCCGCCAATTGAATGGTTCCTCCCTGCGGTAACGCAATCGGTGTAGTCCCAATATCCTGTGGGTTATCAAATTCTCCTGTGACTTTAATACTAACGTTGCGATCGCCTTCTGTTACGCTTCCAGCCGTACCGGACAGGTTGCGTGCGCTTAGGCTTTGCGTAATCTGCTCAACAGTTAATCCGTATGTATTGAGCGCATTCGGATTAATCGTTAACTGAATCTCGCGTGTTTTCCCTCCGGTAATCCCTACAGAGGCAACGCCATCCACCCGTTCAATGCGGGACTTTATCAAATCTTTCGCGACCTTATTCAGTTCAACGACATCCATCGGTCCTGACAGCGCGAGCGATATAATCGGCGTGCTGTTCGGGTCTATCTTTATTACCCGCGGCGAACCTGCACTTTTAGGCAACCCTCCACGTACAAGGTCCACTTTTTCACGCATGTCCAGCGCCGCCTGATCCATATCAGTACCCCAGTTAAATTCGGCGATAATCTGGGACGCGCCGTTAATGGAAACCGAGCGAATCTTCTTGATATTGCTAACTGTTCCGATGACTCCTTCCATCGGTTTGGTAATAAGGTTCTCCACCTCCTCTGGTGCCGCTCCTTCATAACTGGTTGCGACAACCGCTACGGGTATGTTCATCTCCGGCAACAAATCTACCTTCAACTTCGGCAGAGAAATAATACCGAACAGGACTACTGCCACGATCAGCATTACAATGGTGATCGGCTTTTTTACCGACCATTCAGCTACTTTCACCCTGATATCTCCCCTTCTTCTCCTGTATCTTTGCCATGATCTAACACTTTAGATTCTACGATACATCATAAAAAATAGTTTCATTTTGCGCACAAAACAGTATATTTTTCCGTGAATCCATGTTCATTTTAAACGATTTACGAAAAAAATTAAACAATAATTTTAGGACATTGCGCATCCAACAAAAAACCTCAAAAGGATTATCTTTTGAGGTTTTTCGCATATCCGTGCAAAGCCCTGATTTTACCGAAAACGCTCCCCATGTCATAAATTCCGGATTCTGCCTCGCAAACCGTTTCAATTCTTTTTTGGTTACCGTTTCACCCTCTTTGCCTGCGCGCTTCTCCTATATCGTACACAGCAGCCGGACAGGGAGGAAGGAGGACAAACGTCCATTCATGCGCTTACACAGAAAGGCTGCGTTCCGCAGTCTCCAGCTGTTTTTGGAGCATTTCAATATCACGCTCAATATCCTGAATATCATACTCCAGCAGCTCCTGAAGGCGTCGTTTCTCTTTTAGCAGCTTACGCATCTGTTCAAGCCTTTCTTTCATGTCAAACACACCCAGGTACATCGGCTATCCCTCCACTTCTTCATTCAAACCTTTATATGTATATGCACAAGAAAGAAGTCATAGAAGCCCATTTTCAAAATATGGAGGCGTGTTAAAATTCCTCTTATAAATCCATTATATTTTCGCCATTAATCCGCTTTTTACATAATTTTTACCTGTAACACTTGAACGCGGAAATAGCCTCACGTTCCGCTTTTTTCAAGCTTTTAAAAACAAGGTTGTACGAACGATCCACCATGCCGATTATCTCTTCTGCCGGTATGGTTTCGTCTAGCTCCACCGTATTCCAATGCCGCTTGTTCAAATGATAGCCGGGCTTTATCGCAGCATATTGTTCGCGCAGCACTTCACTTACATCAGGTTCACATTTTAAGCTGATATGCGATATACCATCTCGGTGGGATAGCAACGCAAACATTTTGTTCCCAATCTTCATTACTGCCACATCGTCTCCAAACGGAAACGTTTCCATCGCCCCTTGTTTGTCCAGACAATACGCTCGAATCTCCTCATATTGCACTGCCTTGCACCTCGATTTTTGCAATGATAGTATAAACTTCGACCAACAAAATAGAAAATCCTGCCGATTTTCTTATAAGTTCATCATTTGCCTCATTGTTCCCTAATTGGCAAAGCAATCTCGACTGTCGTCCCTTTTCCTACTTCACTACTAAAACGAATGGAGCCGTGATGCTCTTTAATGATTTTGAAGCATACCATTAACCCCAATCCGGTTCCTTTTTCTTTTAGACTATAGAACGGCTCTCCAAGCCTTGAAATACGCTCCGCTTCAATTCCACACCCCTGATCATGCACGAGAATGCGGATAGCTTTATCTTCTGAACGCTTTACTTCAATTACAATTTCTCCTCCATCCGGCATCGCTTCAATCGCATTTTTAATCAAATTCACAAATACTTGTTTCAAAAGATTCTCTTCGCACATGATAGTAGGCAGGTTTCGTTCGAATTTCATTTTAAGTTCAATGCCAAACAAATTCGCCTGCGCTATCAGCAATGCGGCTACACTTTCCATTAACACATCCACTTTTAACGGTTTTAATTCATAAGCCTGCGGCTTTGCCAGAAGCAAAAACTCGTTCGTAATCAATTCAATCCGCTCCAGCTCAGATTCCATGAGGGTAAAGTACGTATCATCCCTGTGCCCCTCCCGCATGAACTGAACAAATCCCTTCAATGTGGTTAATGGATTGCGAATTTCATGGGCGACTCCAGCTGCCAGCTCTCCTACCGCTAAGAGCTTCTCCGTAGAGCGCAAGCGCTCTTCCGCTTGCTTACGCTCTGTCACATCACGAGCAATTACAACGAAATTGGTCACTTCCTTCTCTTCGTTAAGCACAGGCATCGTCGTCGCCTCAAGCGTCAGCCAGTATCCTTCCGCATGGCGGACCCGGTATTCCAGAGTAAAAGGCTCCCTTGTGATAAGAAGTTTTTTTACTTGTTCCACTATGCTTTTCACATCGTCCGGATGGAAAATCTCCGTCTTTAGCTGCCCTTGCAAATATTCGCTATCGTATCCGAGACAAACGTTATGTGAAGGAGAAACATAGGTTATTCTTCCATTCTTATCCCATAGCGCAATTAAGTCCAATGTATTTTCCATAATCAACCTGTACTTTGCTTCACTTGCTTTCAATTCCTTTTGAGCAGCTTTTTTGTCCGTAATATCAACAACCGAACCCACAACTTCCACTACCCTTCCTTGTTTTTGAATCGGTCTCAACATGACCAGACATGTTTTTTCTCTATCTGGATACGCCAGCTCGTACGTAACCTCATTTCCTTTCCATGCCTCCTCATAGCAGACAATCGTCTTCTGGCTGCCTCCTTCGTTGACAACTGCTACAGCGTTTTGGTTTATCACCTCTTCTGGAGCAATTCCAATACGATTAGGCAATTGTCCTCCATAAAGAATATGATTATACTTTTTGTTTTTCTTTCTAAACTTAAAGATATATCCCTGATGCTCCTGTATCGTATCCAGTAGCTCCCGCCTTGATGCTTGGAGAAGCCGAAACCTTCTGTCCGATTGCAGCAAATACTGCACAAATTGGAATGCAACAATGGAGCCAATCGTAAAAATAAATCCGTATACTAAAATAATTTGTTTTAAAATAGATGTTTCATTAGTCAGAATAGCAAATATGATTACATTTTGTATATAAACATACACTATCATCATGCCATATTTTATCCTATCAGGCTGGCGCAGCTTCGAGAAGAGTCCGCAAATCAGAGCAGTTACAATTAACTGTAAAAAAACAAGAAACTCTCCGCTGCCAAATCCGGTAAATAGATGTTCTACTATTCCGATGACGAAAGCTGCAAGCAAAGCAGGCATCCAGCCACCATATAGGGCTGCCAGCATTACAGGGATATGTCTTAAATCAATGTAAAACGGTCCGATCTTCCACGCATAGAAACCGACCAATACCGTCCCTATCACCCCATATACCACGCCAAGAACCGTTCGTTTCCGAATGGGTGAAGCAGCGTTTATATCATCATTTTTAACGCATTGTTGCCCTATAAATAGGAAAAAGAGCATAATAACCAAATTGATAAAAAATTCGCTTACCATTAGAAAAGATATCCTTCCGTGTAAAATTGCGGATTGATTTTTAAATGTACTTCTATAACAATAACACAGGAGTATTTTGTGCTCCTAGAGCTATAACATAACTTTTTGTTAGATTTCATGTTGGTCTCTTTTAATAAATAAAAGACGCGGGATGCGTAAGAGCAAAGCCCGCGTCTTTTATTCATTTTCACTGTTTACCTTACCGAACCCAACTGTGTACAATCGGATATTGGAACGGTTTTTCCTGCAATGCCCGAATAATTCCTTTAATTGGATAGTAGATGGCAATAATCGAAAAAATCGGTACCAGAACAAAACCAATCAGGACAATCATCAAGAATGAGGAAATCGCAATCGCTACCCCCATTAAAATATGGAATAACAGCGCCTCCATCGCTTTTTCTTTTATATATGCCTGATCAGATAAAAAATAAAACAGCAATGGTACAAGAATGGGTGCAAAAAATGTACTCCCATGGATAATAATGCAAGCCGGTTTCGCATTCATAAGGATATCCCCCTTGGCTTTCTGCTTTTTTCATATTATTTTATACGCAGAAAAATAGTCTGCGTTTCAATTTTAACCAAACTATTGTAAAATATAAGTACCTCAAAATCACCCTCAGGAGGAATGACAATGATTACGTGCGAAACATGCGGAAAGACAAATCAGGGTCAGGAAGTGGGCAAGCATTGGATTTGTGGGGATTGTAAGGTAGACGAGGCAGCAGAGATACAGAAACAGCAGACAAAAGACACGGGAAATGTACACTAACTAATTATGACAAAAGAGCCTCCATACCGAGGCTCTTTTCTTTTATCCCACATCTGAGGTGCAGTAAGTCCGTCCATTGATTGAGGTTTTACTTTATCCGAAAAAATGTAATTGATGAATCCGTTCTACCGCCTCTTCAAGACGCGCTTCCTCAACAAGCAGGCCGACGCGTACGTAGCCCTCGCCTTGTTCGCCAAAGCCGATGCCCGGTGCCACTGCTACCTGCGCTTTATTCAGCAAAACATCCGCAAATGAAGAGGAGGTATAACCGGCAGGTATCGGAAGCCAGGCAAAAAAAGAACCCGGAGTCGGCTGCGCTTGCCATCCGATCCTATGCAAAGCATTATATAACGTATTACGGCGTGATTCATACATCGCACATAAATCATAAACGCATTGCTGCGATGCGGTCAATGCCTCAACAGAGGCCATCTGAACAGCACCGAACAAGCTTACAAAATAATGATCCTGATACAGATTAACCAACCGTACAACCTCAGTGTTCCCAAGGACAAAACCAACACGCCATCCCGCCATATTGTATGACTTGGACAGTGTATAGACCTCAATACCAACATTTTTCGCATCCGGATGAGACAGAAAACTAGGGGGGATTACGCCGTCAAATCCAATCGCGCCGTAGGCATAATCATGAATCAGCAAAATTTCATTGTTACGGCAAAATTTTACCGCTTCTTCAATGAATGCATGCGTAGCCACTGCACCTGTTGGATTGTTCGGATAGTTAAGGAACATCATTTTCGCCCGCCGTGCCACATCTGGGGCAATTTGCGTAAAGTCCGGAAGAAAATCGTTTTCTTCACGCAGCGGCATCATTTCCATTACACCGCCTGCCATAGCAACACCGGACCAGTAATCTGGATAGCCAGGGTCTGGCACAAGGCAAACATCGCCTGGATTAAGAAAAATGTTACTTAGCTCAACCAGGCCTGCTTTACCACCGAACAAAATGGCAACTTCTGTGTCTGGATTCAGCCGTACACCGCGCTCCTGTTCATACCAATGTGCGATGGCCTCCTTTAGCTCCTGACGTCCCTGGAACGGCGGGTATTTATGATTCAGCGGATTTTCCGCCTCCCGCTGAAGTGCAGTGACAATATGGGAAGGGGTAGGTTTATCCGGATTCCCCTGTCCCAGATTGATTACATCGTATCCCGCTTCTACCTGTTTTTGCACTTTTTCTGTCAGTCCAGAAAAAAA
Source organism: Aneurinibacillus aneurinilyticus ATCC 12856 (assembly GCF_000466385.1). GTDB lineage: Bacteria > Bacillota > Bacilli > Aneurinibacillales > Aneurinibacillaceae > Aneurinibacillus > Aneurinibacillus aneurinilyticus. The sequence continues at coordinate 14,358 of NZ_KE952679.1, read as the reverse complement.
TTGGGCCGGTAGGCGATTCATCGCCTCTGAAGGCTGAAATCTCAATGCTTTCATTCTGCTGTCTCTCCCCTATTCTCGGCTCTCTATTTCTTCATAATAAGCTTCTAGTCTTTACGCAGCGAACGTGCAATCCGGTTACCCGCTGTTTGCAGCAACTGTACCAATACGATTAAAACAATAACCGTTATAATCATGACGAGCGTTTCCCAGCGCTGGAAACCGTACCGGTATGCCAGGTTCCCCAGACCGCCTGCACCAATAATACCGGCCATGGCAGTAGCATCAATCAAGCCGATAACCGCAATGGTAAGCGACAGTACAAGGGCAGGACGTGATTCTTTAAGCATCACATTAAAAATAATCTGACGGCGAGTAGCGCCCATCGCCTGGAACGCTTCAATAAGTCCAGGGTCTACTTCCAGCAAAGCTGATTCCATTAAGCGTGCGATATAAGGCGCTACATACACAACCAGCGGCACGATAGCACCCTCTACACCAATGAAGGTGCCGATAAGCAGTTTAGTAAACGGAATCAGGGCGAACAGCAGAATGATAAACGGTACTGAGCGGATAATATTAATAATTGTACTCGTAATCTGGTAAAAAACCGGCTGTTCAAAAATATGACCCGGCCGTGTAATCACGAGTAGAACACCAAGCGGAATTCCAATAATGGTGCCTAAGAAAATCGACCATCCGACCATATACAACGTTTCCTGCAGTGCAGGCAAATATAAATCCCAATGCGGATCCATACCGTTAAACATGATGAATCACCTCCGCACGTATTCCCCTCTCTGCCACATGCTCCAACGCTTCATCAAGCACTGTGGCCTCTCCACTCAGCGAAATAACAAGATAGCCGAATGTCGTTTCCTTTATTTGTGTAATATTACCGATTAAAATATTCGGCCTCAGGTGGAATTTCTCTGTCAACTCCGCCAATACCGGATGCCCTGTACTTTCACCAATAAATGTAAGGCGCACAATCCGACTACCTGGTGCATGTTGGACACGCTCAAGAAATCCCGGCGGCAATTGATCGTCAAAAATATTACGAATAAAGTTTTTGGTTGTTGCTGTTCTTGGGCTAGAAAAAATCTCTAGCACAGATCCCATCTCGACAATATTCCCTTCTTCCATTACAGCTACCCGATCACAAATCTTTTTCACCACATGCATTTCATGGGTAATAAGCATAATGGTAAGATTGTATTTTCGATTAATATCGAGCAGCAAATCAAGAATCGACTCCGTAGTCTGTGGATCAAGAGCGGATGTCGCTTCATCGCATAGCAGAATCTCTGGATCATTCGCAAGGGCTCGTGCAATCGCCACCCGCTGCTTTTGACCGCCGGATAATTGCGATGGGTAAGCCTGCGCCCGCTTGGATAAACCAACCACTTCAAGCAGTTCATTCACTTTCCTTTGAATAACTTCTTTAGGCGCTTTATTCAGCTTAAGCGGCGCAGCCACATTGTCGAATACCGTGGCAGATGAAAGCAGGTTAAAATGTTGGAAAATCATGCCGATTTTGCGGCGGGCCTTGCGCAGCTCTCCTGAGGAGAGCTTGGTCAAATCCGTGCCGTTTATGACTACTTCGCCCGATGATGGACGTTCAAGCAAATTGATGCAACGAATCAGTGAACTTTTACCGGCACCGCTAAATCCGATGACCCCGAAAATTTCGCCTTTTTCGATTTCAAAATTTGCGTTTTTAATCGCGTGCACTGCATTCGTTCCGCTGCCGTACACTTTCTCCAGATTGCGGACTGAGATCAACGCTTTCCCTCCTTGCAAACGATTGTGCTTATCTTCATACAAAAAAACCTCTTTTGCGCAGACAAAAGAGGAGAATCCATTCTCTCTTATCTATCAAACACATGCATTATGGCCAACTCTCTATATACAGGAAGGGATACTGTGGCTGAACGCAACAATAAATAATGTAATGCATTTGTGCAAGTAAAGTCAAATAAAAAATACCCGGCAATCCGCCGGGTTAACCATAGAAAAATATTCTCTATCTCCCCATTACTGCCTTATCGATAAGTGATACGATAATCTCTTGTTCCACCTGCATAATATCCCCGACATGATACCAACTATGCTTAAATGCGATGCTGCGAGAGTTACGCAACGTGGACAAGAACTCCTCCACGTCGGCTAATTCAATTACATACTCATCCCCGTCTTCATCCAAAAACCTAACCCGCATATGCATCTCCCCCTACTACTACATTACGACAAAAACAGCATCTTCACCTCGTTAAATAGGCATATATCACTCCCCCATACACCCTTAATTATAGCGGCTAAAACAACATTATTAACTGCTCATAAAAATTTTTTTGTGTAGAAAAAACAAAAAAGCCGGACAGCAAATATGCTGTCCGGCAGGCTGCCTTATTTCAAGCGATCACTCGCTGTCAGGCATTAAAGAAACCGGTCGTTGTGGCAAGAAGGTAGAAATGGCATGCTTGTATACCAGCTGCTGCTTTCCTTCCGTATCAATCACAACAGTGAAGTTGTCGAATGCTTTTACAAGTCCGCGCAACTGGAATCCATTCACAAGGTAAATGGTTACAGGTACGTTTTCCTTACGCAGGTGGTTCAAAAACGTATCTTGAATGTTAATGGTATTTGCCATGGTAATACCTCCTATATTTATCTTTATAATTTTTTTATTATATTCGTCGCTTAACTGAACTTTCCTGCCACCGTCTCATAAATTGCTTCATATGTAGATACAGGTACCCCTTCAGCCGCAGGGGTTACATCAAACCAGACGATGTCTTTCATGGCGCGGAACCAGGTAAGCTGACGCTTTGCAAAATTTCGGGTTCGCTTCTTTAAAAGCTCAATAGCTTCCTCATATGCTAGAGCACCATTAATGTATGCGATTATTTCCTTATAACCAAGTGCCTGCATTGAACGCAGCGATGCATCATAGCCTTGTGCCATCAGCTTTTTTACTTCTTCAATCAATCCTTCTGCGATCATGATATCCACGCGCTGATTAATACGCTCATACAGAAGGGCTCGGTCCATATTCAGCCCAACAAGCAGCAAATCATATGGTGACTCTTCGCTCCGCGACTGATACTGTGACATTGGTGTCCCGGTAACATGATAAATTTCCAACGCCCTGATAATCCGCTTTACATCATTCGGATGCAGACGCCCCGCTGTTTCCGGATCAATGTCCAAAAGCTTTGCATGCAGCGCTTCTCTTCCATGTATCTCAGCAAAAACAGTCAACTCTTCGCGATACGCCTCATCTTCACCCGCGGTAGAGAATTTATAATCGTACAGCACGGATTGCACGTACAATCCGGTCCCTCCCACAAGCATGGGAAGCTTGCCGCGACCATTAATAGTAGCGATACATTCAGTGCACAATTGCTGAAACTCGGCGACTGTTATTTCTTCATCAGGATCACGTATATCGATCAAATGATGCGGAACAAGCAATCGTTCGCTCTCTGTTGCTTTTGCTGTACCTATGTCCATACCACGGTAGAATTGCATGGAATCTCCGGAGATAATCTCTCCCGCAAACCGCCGTCCCAATTCCAGACTAAGCGCGGTCTTTCCTACTGAGGTCGGGCCGACGATCGCAAGTACCTTTTCCTTTTGCCCACTCATTCCGCTTCGCCTCCGACCTCAATAATACCATATGTAAAGGCCCGTTCCATCTTTTTGAAACGCATGAATCCAAAGTTCTCAAAATCCGGGCTCTCCCGATGATTTTTCATCACGATACGCCGGCGGGCCACCCGCTTTGCTTCTTCTATAGCCGCAAGCGAGAGCGATTCATAATTGGCAAACGGACGAAGCGGAGCAATGCTCTCCGATGTCACAATCGCCTGAAAAAACATCGGATCAAAATAGACGATATCAAAACTATTATTTTCACATTGCCGCAAAAAAGTCAAATGATGCATGGGTACTACTTCAATGCGCCGCATCGCTTCCTGTGCTTCCTGCAAAGGACTTTCATACCTCTTCAACCCTTCTTCAACAATAATGCCCGGAATACGCTCCGATTCAAGCCCTACGATACGCCCTTCCGCACCCACAACAAAAGATGCGACTATGGAATCAGCCGCAAGACCAAGCGTACAATCAAGAAATGAATCGCCTTTACGCAATCCGCATGCCTGAACCATTACGTCAGTATCGCCGTTCAGCAGCCTTTTTATACGAAGCATCGCCATACCCGGATGAAAGAAAAATGGCTCCGACGTACCTTTGCTGTATGCTCGAAGACCATTATCAGTCACGACGAGGATGTAATCACTCATCTCATGCAGCCGGGCAATAGACATTTTTTTTCGTTCTACGAACCGCACGCCGAATTTACAGGCAAATGTTCGGGCTTGTTCCTGTACCTCGGGCGGTGCTTCGTGCCGTGTAGTCACTATCATATTTCTTTCTCACTCGTTCCCTTGTCTATATCTTATCTGGTAACAAATCTCATCATACCTTATTTTTCCCGTAAAGAAAACCGGCTTATTCACCAGTTGGGGGCGCTTGCAGGACCGCTTTGCTTCCGCGATAGCCACGACTATTGAAAAAGAAGAACCGGGTAGGAAACGATGAAGAGCGGATAATCAAGCCAGCAACACGCTTAACCATCGGCTGGCGCTGCACCTTGCCGTCAGACAAATACAGCCCGAGAAGCCCGTCTACAATCATGCTGTGAAACTTGCGGTCTGGAAGCGACCTGATATGTTCCTTTGCTTCCTGCACAATGTAGTGAATACGTTCGTAAATTGCTTGCTCACTATCATAGTAGGCAATAAAATTCAAATCTCCGCCGACCTCATCTTCTTCTAAATCGATTAAATAGTCCAACAAAATGTGAAGGGAGCATATCCATGGAAAATAGGCTTTTCTCATAAGTTGAATCCGTTCTCGCGAAACATTCGGAGATGATGCCAATTGAAACAAATGGAACACCCCAAGAGTGGAGCCAGCGGCAGCGGCAAATTCGTTCCAGGCTAACTCCGGCGCTTTCTGTCTGTGCTCCTTCCACCATGCCAGCAGTCGTTTCTCCCTTTGTTCTTTAATTACATGCTTATGTACTTGCAGATTGCAATACAGCGAAGCTAATTCATAGACATCATTCCGTACAATCGAGTAACCGGGAAGTTTTTTTATTTCCTCATGACAGGTAAAAACAAGCGATTTTAAATAGCCTCCGTCATTCTTTTCTTTATTGAATTCATAGTAATCCGTCTGAGAGAATGTGCCAGACACCGCATCCAGCATCGCCTGGTGCAGTCGCTCGAAATTCTCCGCCCCAAGTGAAGTGGAGCGATCACACAGATTATCCAAATAATCGCTTATCGTCTGGTAGGCTACAATAAGCCGAATAAGCGAATCTTTATGTTCCATATGGGCGGAGGCATACACCGCTCCACCTTCACAATGAAACAGCTTGTTATGAATACTATCTAAAGCCTGCTTGCGTAGCTCCGCATCAGGAATTCGTTCTGCCCGCTCACGCCAGCGTTCCACTTCCATACGAACGGCAGGAAAAATATACCGGTACAAACGATACATTAAGCGTAAAGGCCCTTTTGGATACAAATCGTTCACCGCCCTCTGCTAAAATCACTCCATTGTCTCCATTCTAACCTTATCTGCCAAGTTTTTTACATTCCCACTTAGATTTTCCTGTTTGGAAAAAATTAAAAAGAACCGTAAAATTTAATGGTATACGGTCCTTTCTTTATTTTCAATATTAGGATGCAGGACTTCCAGGATTCAGGTTATTTTGCAGCAACCCTTGCACCTCGGCAATTTGATCTGCTGTAGCCTGCGGTACGACATAATAACCGCTCTCCTGCATAGTTATAAAGATACGCTGCTGGTTTGATACAGCTGTTTCCAAACAGCGCTGGTAAATGGCTCGCAGTTCATCATGACTTGTCTCAAGCATCGTGTTTGCGATGCTTCGGCATCGTCCTTTTTCAAGCTCCAGGCACAGCTGCATCATTTCGCGATTTGTTAGCCCACGTCCATCAATATTGTTAGGCATCGTCCTTCTCCTTTCTGGTTCAGATTACTGTACGTGATCCGTACGGTTAAAATACTGGGAGAGTTCAGCGATCCGCAACTGGTGCTGCTCCGCCATCCGCTCAAGCAGTTCGCGGGTAAACGCATCTTGACATTGGGACGCACACCAGTTTAATGTCTTCCCCGTAATCTGCTCTGCACGCAGCTCATCTTCCATCATCATCAGTTCCCTAATCGTAAGTTGATTCACTCTCTTGTACCTCCCTCTCATTACTTTCCAGCTATCCTTCTATAGTATTTTCTGTTTTTTCTATCGTATACATGGATTTCCATCAAATGAAAAAAGCGTACCTTCTGCGAAGAAAAGGTACGCCTGTATACATCCGGTTTGATAAATCGACAAACTTTTG
>NZ_KE952679.1:0-7821 GCF_000466385.1 Aneurinibacillus aneurinilyticus ATCC 12856 | reverse complement strand
ACACCGTGCCCCAAACGGGCGTCGGTTCGTCTCCGGCGTCGATGGAAGTTTTACTTTATAAGCATCTGTTGAAAAAATTCATCGGCATGCATTTTCTCTTTCAATGCCGAACAGTTGCTCTCCGTACTTTCGATCGTCCACCCGGCTACCTTCGTTCCACAAATTACAGCTTCCTCCAGCGGCAAGCCGCGGATTAATCCCATCACCGTACCGGAGAAAAATGCATCCCCTGCGCCCGACGAATCGACCAATGTAACAGGAAATACAGGTTGATGCCCCATCTTTTCACTACGGCTGTCATAGTATACCGCGCCCATCTCACCAAGGGTCACCACCATGGATACAAGACCTGTACGATGCACGAAATCCGTCAATGCATGCATTTGACCTTCAGTATCCATATGAGTGAAGTCAAGCCCAAGAAGCATGTCAGCTTCATAGTTATTACAAATAAAGCATTTCAATCCCATCAAAAGATCAGGGTGTTTCATAATAACTTCCAGATTTCCTGGAATGCCATATACAGGCCGGTCGTATTGCTGCGCCAGCGACAGCACGCGGCGAGCGATTCCCTCGTTGAGGTCCAGTTCCAGCACAACATGAGAGGATGCTTGCACAAGCGCTTCTCCCCGTGTCTCCATCATCGTCTCTAGTGCGCCTAACACCGGCATTTGGGAAATGGAGCCGGCCAAATTCCCGTTCTCATCCAAAATCGCCAGCCACATCCCCATTCCCTGTGCCGGACACGGTTGCACATACTCGGTATCAATGGACAGGTCTTTAAGGCGCATCATTACTTCCTGGCCAAGTCCAGAATCATCTACAGAAGAAACAAATGCGATCGGAAGGTCCAGATTGGCCAGGTTCTCTGCCACGTTACGTCCGACACCCCCATGCACGAATTGTACATTACCGATATTTCGCGTATCCGGCTGATAATTTTGTCTGGCAAATCCTTTACAATCCACGAAGATCGTTCCAATAACCGAAACTAATTCTGTCATAATGTTAAACCCCTTTATCTCAATTATCCTTGTACATTCATGAAAATAGGCCGCCTAAGAGGCGGCCGAATAATCGTCCATTTCTCTTTGACGACCTAACTATATTAAGAATACGTTAAAATTTCAAGAAGAAATCATAAAGAAAGCATATCAAAACACACAAGCAGCACAATAATGCTGCTTATCAGCACAACAGCCGTTTCCTTGCGCCCGTCTTTTTTTGTACGAATAAGTGGCACTTTGATTAGAGGAGGAAACGGATGCAAATAGCGTATCCCGGCCACAGTCAATGTATCAGCCAGAAGATGCGATGCATAGCCATACACCGCCGAAAGAAACAGCCCTTGCATTCCAAGAGATACCTCGGCATAGAACCATATATATCCCCACGCCGACAGCGCCCAAATCGTATGCGTATATGTACGGTGGGAAAAGTGCGGGACAATAGCGATAAACAACCCCAGTCCAAGCACCCACACATAATCGGAGTGCAGCACTTCGTAAGGAAATCGTTTCAGATTAAGCATTTTTTCGCCAAATTGCAAGTAGATTGCGCTTCCCATAATCAATAGGCCAAGTAACGTCACCATCCATTTACGCGAAGCATGATCCCTAAATATGAAACCGACTCCAAGAAACATCAACCCCACAAATGCGGTAAGAAACTGTCCGTTGCGCGTATCCGGAAAATAGCTTAGCAAAATGAGGAAAACACCTATATATCCCGAGAATAAGCGAATAAAACGCAATGGACGTTCTGTCAGTTTACGCGTCAAAAGTCCATCCGAATCCAAGTCAGGCACTAATGAGGAGACAGCCGCCACCATTACCGCTGCAGCGCCATCTATCATATTGGTTCCCGTTAGCTTTGCCACCGCAACGCCTGCAAGAGCACCAAGCGCCAGATGGCTCCTGCCCATCATGCTTTTGCTCCCTCCTCTTTGCTGCAAGGAAACATCTATTTACCCAACGCTTTCGTTACGTGTACCAACTGCTGCGCCATATCACTTAATTTCGTTCGGCTGTCTTCGTGTACAAGTTCACAACGATCGTTATAGCATACGACGTCAGTAACATATTGCTCAGACAGCACAAGAGCATACAAACCACGCAATACGGTACGCAAATCATTCAGTGCATTAATTCCACCTTTACCTCCGCCTCCAACTGCTGCAATCATCGCTGGCTTGCCACGGAAATAATCTCCTCGCAGAAAATCAAGCGCATTCTTCAATGCACCGCTCATTCCACTATGATACTCCGGCGTGCAAACAAAAAAAGCATCCGCCTCTTCTGCATATCGTGTCAATTTCACAGCATTCGGATGCTCTGTTTCCGTACTGCCTTTATATATAGGAAGTTCATGTATCCCTACATCAAAAAACAAAACATCTGTACCCAACTGTTCCAGATGGGTTGCTATTGTTTGGGCCAGTCCCCTCGTATTTGATTTCTCCCGTGCGCTGCCGGCAACCACCATAATCTTCATATTCTATCATCCTCTTTCATGTTCGTTGTAACTCTTCTCTATTTGTAACAATTCTAAATAAATAGAGAATGTAAGTCAAGCTATCGTTATAAATTAATGAAAAATTCCTGATTTAAACAAAGAAAACAGGGGATTTTTTCATTTTACTTTCTGTTTTATGCATGAACAAACAGAAGGATGTTCGCCCATCGAACATCCTTCTATCCTGCTATCCCATAATATCGCTGTACATACGATTAGTGGATACGGCCAAACATCTGTTGCTCTGCCATGCGAACAAGACGCCTGGTCATCTCGCCACCTACAGAACCGTTCTGACGTGACGTTGTGTCCGGTCCAAGCTGCACCCCGAATTCTGAAGCGATTTCATACTTCATCTGTTCAAGCGCGGATGCGGCCATCGGTACCACAAGCTCGTTTGTTCTACGATGGTGATGAGCCTGGTATATGGTCTGCATATCATAAACCTCCTATATGGGTAATTTTGGTCTCTCGTAAACTTAAAATTCCACAAAAAAAAAGAAATATACATAATAGATAGTAGGAAATATCTCCCTTTCACAATCATTTGCTGGTCTTCAAAAATGCTCAGCATGAATGCTTCTATCAGGAGTATCTTGAGGTAGACACCCCGGTACAATCACGGTATACTCATACTCGCTTATTATAAAGCATGAATGTGGAAGGAGTTACAAATATGAAACCTACCATACGCCTTACATTTATGGCACTATTAACAGCTATCGGAACACTCGGTTCCAGTTTTCTTTGGTTCCCCGCAGGCGTTGCTAAAGCGTACCCGGTGCAGCATGCCGTTAATGTTATCTCTGCCATTCTGCTTGGCCCCGGTGCGGCCGTTACTATCGCCTTTATGATCGGACTGGTACGCAACATGCTTGGTCTTGGCACCATACTGGCCTTTCCAGGAAGTATGATCGGTGCCTGGCTTGCCGGCTATCTTTATCGCAAAACCCGCTACGCATCCAGTGCAGCCATAGGTGAAGTAATAGGAACAGGAATCATCGGTTCCTTGCTGTCGGTACCTATCGCCGCTTTACTGTTAGGTAAGCATCTCGGCATTTTTGCATTCATTCCCCCGTTTCTTATCAGCAGCCTGACCGGGGCAATTCTCGCACTTATTTTACTGCCGCTCCTTAAGCGAACACCGCTCGGCAAATACTATAAAAAATAGTTGCCATTCCGGACAATTCTAGTCAGCAGCGGCCATCCGAAAGAGTATTTTTACGCTCTCCATTACCTCTTCATATTATTTATTCTTTTTTGTATAAAGGCACACTGACAATCACTGTTGTGCCTTTTCCCTTTTGGCTTTTGATGTGTAACGTTCCATTATGCAGCTGTATGATTTCCTTACAAATTGCAAGCCCGAGTCCGCTGCCCGCTTGCTTCGTCTCCCCTTTATAAAACTTCTCTGTTACCCGCCTTACTTCCTCTTCATCCATGCCTTCTCCATTGTCTTGCACTTCCAACAAAGCCTGCCCTTCCTTTGAATACACGGTAACCGTCACCGCTCCATCCGCAGGCGTAAATTTATATGCATTATGCACCAGATTAACGAGCACCTGCTTTATCCGATTACTATCTCCGAATACCAGCAGAGGTTCCACTTCGGTTCGTACCGTTAGCTTTAATTTCTTATCCCTCTGATGAAAGCCGAACTGTTCCCTAATTTCTATCGCAAGCGTACGCAAATCAAACACGCACAGCTCCATCTTCATATTTCCAGACTGAAGCCTGGAGAAATCCAATAAATCTTCTACCAGACCAATCAGACGGTCCGTCTCCTTCGCCATTACGCTAAGACCAAGCATCGTCTCCTCATAATCGCGCAGATTTCCCGATAAAAGCGTCTCACCCCACCCTTTGATTGACGTAAGCGGTGTACGCAATTCGTGAGAAATAGAAGATATAAAGTTATTCTTCAGCTTATCGGTTTTCGTAATTTCATCTGCCATATAATTCAGCGTCTCTGCCAGAGCCCCAACTTCATCATCATGCCGCTTAACGGCGCGTGTCGTAAAGTCGCCTCCAGCCATCCTCTCTGCCACTCCTGTTACCTCTTCAATCGGCCTTACGATACGCTTCGCCAGAATGATACTGAACGCAAACGCAAATGCGACAGCAAGTATTCCGCTAAGCAGAGCAATGCCTGTAATGTTGCGTACTGTCGTATCTATCATTTCGGCTGATACTGTATACCGCAAAACACCGAGTGTTCTAGAACCTGTTCGAAGCGGATTTGAAACCGCAATGATGCTCTCTCCTGTATCGGAAGAAACACCCCGCCATGTTCCCGTTTCGCCTGTTAACGCTGTCTTCACATCAGGCGTATTGATTTGCTGTCCGGACGATCCATACGATGTCATCACTGTTGTATGATCCCAATCAATGACTTCAAAGACAGGAAAATCAGATCTTGCATCAGACTCGAAGATATACTTCGCTTTTTCTTTCACATTATATGAGAGTGCGTATTTATTGTAATAGGCTGTCGCCACCGCGGCCTGATTTTGTAGGGAGTCCATGGCACTGCCATAATAATATTGCCGGACAGCCAGGAAAAAGAGTGCTTCAAGTGCCAATGTAATTAAGAGAATAACGATACCAAAATTACGGACAATGCGCCCTTTAATGCCCTTCATGCTTTCCTTCCCGCCTCCACATATAACCAAATCCCCAAATCGTTTCAATGTATTGCGGGTGGGAAGGATCTTCTTCGAGTTTCTGGCGAAGCCTTCGAATGTGAATATCTACCGTCTTCAAATCACCGATATAATGCCTTCCCCATACCATATTAATGATATCATCCCGACTTACCGCCGTATTGGCTTTCTCCATAAGCAACTTCACGATGGCGAACTCTTTTGGCGTCAGCTCTACCTCTTCTTCCTGTTTATACAACGTACGCTTATCCACCGAAAGCAGAAAGGGGGCCAATGCAATCGTATGAGAGCCAGTGGAATCCCCATCCAGGTTCACACGTCTTAACAGTGCATTTACACGTGCGAGCAGCTCGGCAGTCCCGAACGGTTTAGCGATATAATCATCCGCACCACAATCGAGCCCCTCCACCTTATCCCGTTCCTGACTTTTCGCCGTCAGCATAATAATGCCCAGGCGAGGATTTTGTTCGCGCAGTATTCTGCATACATCAAAACCGCTAATCCCCGGCAACATGACATCAAGCACTGCCAAGGAAAGATCCGGATTCTGCTCCGCGATGCGAAGCGCTTCTTCTCCCGTAGCAGCCTCTACGATATCAAATCCCTGACGCTTCAAAATAACACGCACAAATCCTCGAATACTCTCCTCATCTTCAAGCAATAATACTTTTGTCATCGTATTTCTCCTTACAATTTCATTTAAAAACGGATTGTCTGAAACAAGCTCTCTATCTCTTCTTGTGATAGCTGCATCCGGTCATATTCTTCCTTAGCGGAATCTGAAAGCTTCAGGGATGACGCGGGAAGATACGCAATGAACACGTAATCGCCTGCATTCCGCAGACGAATATAAGGTGTCCCCTCCTCTGTAAGCTTCTTCTCTTTGTTTTTCCATACGCCGCGTGCATAATATTCAATGGTTGCCAGAAGCGGCAACTGTCCAGCCTCGTCTTTTTGTCCTGTGTAATAAAAAGACACGGAACCGCTATTCTCTTTCTCATGTGTCCGGACTGTTACTTTGTTTGTCCAGTTACTCGGAAAATCAACACGAAAGCCAATTTCATAATTGTTATAGTTCTCATGTACAGGTATAAGGCCTGCTTTTCCATCCCAGCGACTCCATGATGTGATCCATGGTATATTTACCATTGCAATATCTTCCGCTCCTGGCGGTTCGATAAGCGTAGCGATTTCCATCACACCGTCATGATTGATATCTTCACTAGGAACACTGTATGCTTTAAATGTTTTTCCATCGATTTCCTCTGCTCGTCCCGCTGCAAATACATTCCTTAGTTTTCCGTTCTCCATAATCAACAGATCCGTATACGCTGAATGCGCACCGATTGCAACATCAACGAATACGCCCCATTTTTCTCGGGTGGCACGACCAATTTCCACCTGCTCGTATCCATTGATCGTTCCATCCATCTGCAACGTGTCAGCGATTGTATACGAACCGTTCTTCATCTTATAAACTTGTGCCTGAGCGGTCATCTTTTCCCGATCATGCAAGAATACGACAAGCTCCTCTGCCTTGTCCTCATCCAGATTCCCAACAGCTACTTCTGTGTATGGGCGCTGTAGTATTGGCTTTAATTTATCTCCCTGCAATTCATAGACGGTTAAATCGTTCGGTTCTACTGAGTCCTCGCTACCAGTGCCTATAATAATATTGAGTTTTCCGTCTCCTGTTACGTCTTGATAGTCTGCGTAGTATAGCGTTTGTCCCATATTCTGCTCCGCAATTATTCGTTTCCATTCGTCTCCCTCCTTGCGCAGCACCAACGTATATATGGCATAATCCTCTTTGTTGGTTTTATAGAAGGCGATCACTTCCTCTTCTCCATCGCCATTCAAGTCCCTTAACTCAATTGGGCTTGTCTTCTCCGGCTTCGAGGGAGCCAGCAACTTTGCCCCTGACGGCAAGGCCCGTATCACAGCCTGGTAAATCGTCCGCTGATCCCCCTTGGCATCCGGCGTCTTCATTAAATGACTCGGCTCTGTAAAAACCGCGCACCCACTGAGGAGCGCCAGCACAACAGCAAGACATATCCATCGTCCGACTCGTTTTTTCATGATAAAATCTCCCTTAATTCTTCCGGTACAAAATCTTACTTTCTTAATTATAGTGCTCCTCTTGCTTAAATCGTTGCAAAAAAGTTAAAATACCTCTCTTCCGTATCATAACAAAGAAACCCGGCAGCTTGTCTGACGGATTTCCTTGCTATGCTACATTAATGCTTCTGTTCCATTTCGTTTACCTTCTCTTTTAACCATTCATTTTCCGCCTGCAATCTGCCATTTTCCGCTTGCAGTTCAGCCATTTTGACAAGCAAGTCATAATTTTGCTTTTCCAGGTGCGTAACACGTGTCTGTAAACGTAAGATTTCTTCCTGAATATCATTAATAAAATGCACTTTTTCTTCCAATTGGTTTCGCTGTCTGCCCATTAAAAAATCAATTAGTTTTCCGATTACTCCGCCGAGCACGACAAAAAATGTAGCCCAAAAGGGATCAATATTCATAGAACCACCCCCTTTTTGCTACATCTTATTCACGTGCATAACTATCGGGTTGTACTATTTTATTTACAACAATAAAAGTGTGCAGTGAACTACCCACCACTTAAAACCTGACGATT
>NZ_KE952678.1:566-1559 GCF_000466385.1 Aneurinibacillus aneurinilyticus ATCC 12856 | reverse complement strand
ATCTATGGATACCAAGGGTGTTGATTGTTCAGAGCGGAAAAGGCCACCACAACGGGACACAACAAGGCCTTTCGTCTCCCTTCCCGAGCGATTCCCCGGCCAGGCGAAAAAGGACGGCAACTGTCTCCCCCTTCGCCTCTACCCAGATGTTTTGCGGTCCCGACTGGCTGAGGTAAAAAGTGGCCCTCGATGCTTCCGTGCGGGAGACGAACCGACGCACGTTTGGGCACGGTGTGGTGGCGATCTACTCTGGATCATACTGGATAATCAACACCCTTGAAGGAAAGAAATATTTATACAAGTGGCAGAAAGGTTCATCAGATATATAAAAGGAAGAGGATATTACTTTTCTTGTGGTTATAGAAGGTGTCTAGGGATACTTGTATGAATAAGGTTTTTAAAACCATTTGAGTTAAAACACACAACTTTAATAAGTGATGAAAAAGTTCAGTTAGGCATAAGAGTGGAAATGATGGAATAAGCCACACAAACCTCCCTATTAATGTGATTAATCTTGGTATTATGTTTGCCACGAAATAATCTGGAAACCTTATTTAATCTTAGATTTTGCACGAAAACACGGAAGAACTGATGTACTATTAAAAGATATGAAAAAAGACACCTTATCTTAGTAGTATTTTACTGGTTTTTCAAAAGAAATCGTTTTCTAAACTCAAATTTCTTGGTATACTTATAAATAATAAAAGAATATGTAAACACTTTAAATAATAAAAAATAGATTTGACTTTCAATCTAAAAAGTAAAAATAGACATCAAACTACATCTGTGAAAAAAACAAAAAGACCTGCTGGCAACAGGTCAAAATATTAAATATTCTGATTTCATGTACTATATTTCAAAAACGCTTTCGATATCATCGAACTTGAATGTTGCTTTATATCCCACTACGTTCAGATAAAACAGTAGACCCAAACCGCCAAAGACATAAATCGTAGTCCACTTTATATCCCACTACGTTCAGATAAAACGCCT
>NZ_KE952678.1:0-466 GCF_000466385.1 Aneurinibacillus aneurinilyticus ATCC 12856 | reverse complement strand
TTATATCCCACTACGTTCAGATAAAACGCCTTTTGTGACAGCCACAACAAAAGAGTTTGTCAACTTTATATCCCACTACGTTCAGATAAAACCCCTAAAAACAAAACGGACAAAAACCTTCATGGATCAAGGGTTTCACCGATTGAAAAAGAAATCAAAAATCAGCTTTTTGCAGTAAACCAGGAATTCTATTTTTAACACAGGAGAAAAAACGCCTCGAACCCTTACTATATAAGGCCTCATGTCCAGTATACCCAAAATTAGGTTTACTGCAAATTTCATCGAAACCTCCCTATATGAATAAAGTTACTTATATACATCTGATTGGATAAATCGACACATGTTTATGGTAAGAAGTAAGAAAAGAAGGAAGGGCGATGAGCAGAGCCTGCTAAAACAATTAGTGGTTACGCTTGGTGTTCTTCACTTCAAGCGTGAGCTAATAGGTAATATAGCGCCCAGACTG
>NZ_KE952677.1 GCF_000466385.1 Aneurinibacillus aneurinilyticus ATCC 12856 | reverse complement strand
TAATAGGGGAGGAAAGAGGAAAGAGAATAGGAGAGAAAAAAGCCATCATGAAAGTTGCCTTGAGCATGATACAAAAAGGAATAGATAACGAAACCATAGCTGAATTAACCGAGCTTACACAGGGAGAAATTGAACAACTTCGTAGGCAATAAAATAAACCCTGGTTACCTAGATATCATTCTTTATCGGTGTCCATGGGGAATACCTTCATGGATGTCCCAAATACTTCACACGCTTGAGTAAAATGATGAATGGTGAATGGCGGTCCTTTATCCGAACGAAGAACGGGACAGGCATTGTTATTTAAATAACGCTTGTTGGACCGTATCACTCACATCCTTGGCTTCACAGGACGATCCAATATGGTGAGGCAATGACCGAACGGTCATAGACATTTTCTTTAGCGATTTATCCATATTTGATATCTGTTTCAAACAGTTGATTTGAGGTCGTAATGGGACGATTTCGGGAAAATTTGCAGTAAACCTAATTTTGGGTATACTGAACATGAGGCCTTATATAGCAAGGGTTTGAGGCGTTTTTTCTTCTGTGCTAAAAATAGAACTCCTGGTTTACTGCAAAGAGTCGATTTTTGATTCTTTTTTCAATCGGTGAATCCCTTGATAAATGAAGGTTTTTGTCTGTTTTGTTTTTAGGGGGGTTATCTGAACGTAGTGGGATATAAAGATGATAATCAGCGATTGGGCAAGTGTAGCCGTTATACAAGTTTTATCTGAACGTAGCGGGATATAAAGGGTGTAACGATAGATACATTGTGTCCACCACGGAAACGGTTTTATATGAACGTAGTGGGATGTCGTGAAGAGGCTGGCTCAAGTTGTAATTCTTGTTGACAGAAGTATAAAGTTTGTAGTGAAGCATTACGGGAATAACCTAATTAAAACTAACCATTTGAGGGCATATCCGGTTTCAGCCATCGTAGGGAACTCGAAGAATGATACCCCACAATGTATTGAATCTGTGAATCTTAATTAGTAGATAGTTTTTTTATTTACCAATTTTGCCCCAACTGAGGTTATTTTGAAAAAATACCATTGGGGGATTATATGTAAAAATTCCTATCGGGTTTTGTTGTCGGAGCAGTGCTATTCAGTACTGGTGCTATTTTTGCAGAAGAGATACTTCAAAAAATTGATGTTACTTTACCATCATTAAAGTTCATCGTTGACGGCGCTGATAAGACCCCAATGAATAACTTATATGAGGTGGACGGCAAGAAAGTTCCTTCAACATTTGTATATGAAGGGTTCCGTACATACCTGTGCATTTTGCTTCTTCTCTTTCAGGCAGACCCATAAAATATGATTCACAAAGTGATAAAATTGTTGTCGGTAGTGAATCAGGCGTATACCTTTCTGATCTTAAACCAACAGCACATGTTTACTGGTAGTTGATGTTGTGAATCCGTTACTTATTAAATAGGTAATAAAAAAATATAGATTGAGGTTAATAGACGCCTGTGAAAAAGAAACCGTGCATAAATTACTTGTAAAGGTTACAAAAAGCTGTTTATTAGATGACCACAAGTGACCACATTTTTGACCACGCACTTTAAGATACATAGGTGAATAAAAGGAAGCAGGATGATAAGTTATCGCATATCCGAAAACAAGGGGATTAAAACAGAATAGTTCTGAAATGACCTTAATAATAATGGAAGTGTAATCGGTACCTTTAAAAAAACACGAGCCAGAAACCTTTGATAATCACGGGTTTCTGGCCTTTTTTTGCAACGAGGAGATATAATATGGCAGTTATGCACCCAAATTTTGTTAGCGACTTGCGTATTTGGTGATCATTTGGTATATTGTGGTTATCTAATGAATAATATTCAGTAGTGATTTTGCTTAAATAGTGGGGGTAAGTGTGATTATACAATTACTGATATTCAACTATCCCTAGATACCTAGTAATGGTGCAAAATTAGATGAAGTTATTGGGGATTTCCGTTTGACACAACTACGGACATACAACTATTTCAATTAGATTTATAATGTTGATAATTTTTGCTTAATATTAAGGAGGCATTAGTGTGATCATAACAAAGAACTTGGGAAAAGTTTATGAATCAGGTGAGCAATCTCATGTGGTTATAAAAGGGGTGGATTTGCAAATCAACAAAGGTGAGTTTGTCGCCATTATGGGGCCCAGTGGTTCTGGCAAAAGTACTTTATTGCATTTATTAGGGGGATTAGACACACCTAGTAATGGAGAGTTACGTATCGATGGTACTGAAATTTCTTCCCTTTCCGAAAAAGAACTTGCGTATTTTAGGCGAAGAAAGGTAGGTTATATTTTTCAGAATTATCAACTTCTACCTTCAATGACTGTTTCAGAAAATATCGCTTTTACCATGAACGCGGATGGAGTTCCTCAAAAAAAGCAAAAACAGCGAATTGCTGAATTAATTAAGTCTGTTAACTTAGAAGGAAAAGAACATTTTTTCCCCTCTCAGCTAAGTGGAGGCCAACAACAGCGTGTAGCTATCGCACGAGCTTTAGCCATGAATCCGTCATTAATTTTAGCAGATGAACCTACAGGCAATCTTGATCGAAAGATGGGAAAAGACATTCTGCATCTCCTTTCACGTTTGCATCATGATACTGGTCTTACGATTGTCATGGTAACTCATGATCCATATGCAGCTAAATTTGCAGAACGAATTTTGTTTTTTAAAGATGGAGAAATTCAATCTGATCATAAACTGGTGGAGGGAGAAAAAGATCATGTCATGGAAAATTTGCTGGCGAAACTTAATGCGTAAAAAACTACGTACTTTCTTTACCATTATTGCAATGATAGCTAGTGTTGCTATCGTACTAGCAGTATTTAGTTCTGTTGATTCTACAAAAAAATTAATTGAAAAGCAAATGCAAGAGAGCGAAGGAAATGCAACTTATGTTTTAGAAAGTAAGAATAACGCAATGTCTTCTGTTTATTTATCTAAAGTTAGACAGGTCAAAGCTGTTTCTGATGCTTTTGCTTCCCTATATGTGTACACCCAGTTTACCATACCAAACCTGAGCGAACTAAATGAGACAAATAACAGAATACGTATCACTGGACTTAGCAGTATAGACAATAGTATGAGAAAGTTAGTAGCAAAATATGGAGACATCAATCAGTCTGGTGCAATTATTCCTGAGGTTGCAGCGAAATTATGGAAGGTAAAACTTGGCGATAAAATTTGGTTTGATACCCCCACAGGGCGAAAGGAGATTGCCATTTCTGCTATTGTGGCCAATGGAGGTTTTTTTGAAAGTCCTTCAAATTGGGAAGCTGCTCAAGGCAAGAGATGGAGAATAGTCATTCCATTATCTACCCTTCAATCTTGGTATCAGCTTGAGAATATAGTAAGTGAAATTCGCGTGAAAACAACTGAGACAGGTGAAAAAATTGAAAGTGAATTGAAAACAGTCACCCAGGATAATAGCATTGTACTTCGACCTGTAGTTTTAGATGCAAAACAGACAAATCAAGTAGATGCGATCTATCAAATTCTCTATTTGATTGGCGGTTTGATCACTCTCATTAGTGGATTTATTGTATTCAACACTTTTTATATGAGTATTGGTGAGCGTAAGAAAGAATTTGCTATTATGAAAGCTTTGGGCTATATTCCTTATCAAATTGTTAAGTCAATTCTGATAGAGGTATGTCTTCTTTCTTTCATTGGGCTACTAGTAGGGATTCCAATTGGTCTACAGTTGGCGGAGGTATTAAAAAAATTGTTATTTACCTCTTTTAAGGCTACCTACAACGTCCCGACTGAACTTCAATTCGCTATTCTAATGGCCATACTAATAGGAATAGCCACCCCTATTTTAGCAGCATGTTTCCCAATGATTCAAGCAAGCCGTGTAAGTATAATCTTTATGATGAAAAGCGCAATGGGACCACAAATCGGATCTAAGCAGAGATGGCGAAGTTATGTAGGTTTTTTGCTCATCCTACTCAGTTTTTTCGCAAAAATGTTTTTTGGTGTTTTTCTATTTATTGGAACTATGTTCTTCTTCCCAAATATTCTTAAAGTCATATGTAAAGCATTTGCGAAAATAAATCATAAGATGTGGGGATTTGGAGGATTTGTAGCCTCCCAAAGTATCTCTCGTCACATTAACCGTACTGCAAATTCTTCATTTATACTGTCTATAGGGATTATCTGTACTATATTTGTTACCTCTGCCATTGAAACTGGAAGTCAGTATGCGAAAGACATCATTCAAACTACTTCGGGTGGAGATATGAATGTGAAACTAGACAAAATAGTTACGGATTCTGATGTAAAAACAATTCAGGAATGGAACGGTGTAAAAAGTGTAGCAATATATAAGGAAGAAAAAGTAACTTGGAAAACGCAAAAAGGACAACAACGTCAATTCCCTGTCATCAGTGTTAACGAAGACTGGGCAAAACAGTACCCATTGTTCAGATCGCAGGAATATTCAAACGAAAAACTATTGTATAAGCTTTCCCAACCCTATACAGTGCTTCTTGGACAGCGTTCGTTTGAGGAATGGGGAGGAAAAATAGGCGACAAAATTATGATCAATACACCCAAAGGAGAGCAATCCTTTGAGGTTGTTGGTGTTGTCGATACTTCCTTTATTCTGAAATACAAAGGGTATTTGGCTTTCGCTTTGGACTCACATTTTCAAGATGAGTTTGGTATGAAGGATGCAAAAAACATCTTGCTTACGTATAACAATCCGAGTCATGAGAGGAGTATCAAAGAAGAAATGCTAAAAAACTTCGGTGGGCAAATTAACGAACTAACTACCGTTAACTCAGACCTAGACCGAATGAAACAATCATTATCATCGACTCCATTTCACGCCTTATTATTACTGGTAATCCTTATTTCAGGCATCGGTATTGTAAATACCCTAATGATGAATGTAATGGAACGAACAAGAGAAATAGGTATCATGCGTTCCATAGGTTTTACTAACACTCAAACAACTAAAATGATATTATCTGAAGGACTTATGATCGGAATTACAGGTGTGATAAGCGGGATTCTTATAGGGTTTATCACGATTTACTTATACACTAAAACGATCAACTTGAACATAAATCCTGTAATCCCTTGGTCAACAATTGCAGCAGTTAGTATATTGGGTATTTTTACTAGTTTAGTTGCCGCATTATTGCCAGCTAGAAGAGCTGCAAGGTTACCATTAATTGAATCCTTAAAATATGACTAAGATATAGTGAGGTTTTCAATCGAACGATTGTGGATAGGTATCATTCCAGCCGGTATGCCGAAAGTCTATAGCATTAGTCGACCACTCTTGCTTTGCTTTCACAAAAAAAAGTTAGTGTTAGACAATTTTCTTGCAATCCATGAGGTGTAAGATTCGGAGTAACAAAGAGAAACTGGTTCAAGAAAATTCCCAAGAGCTTGTATCGTGTATGGAATCAAGGCGAGCGTCAGCTAGTGCTTAGCAAATACCCTTGGGGACGGAACGATACAAGCTAGAATTACAAGAGGAAACCGATAAAAGATGTGATAAATAGCCCTGATGTTTTGAATGACATTCTCACTGACTCTTGACAGTGCACCCTTACGTAACTTGCATATTCGCTAGGTATTTTGTATATTATTATTAATTACTGATTAATGCACAGTAGTAATTATTTTTCGGTAGTGGAACCTTTTTGTAGATAAAGTATATAATTTATCATCGAGTAGGAGTCAGAAAGTGTGAATATACAATTTAAAAAGGGTGTCTTAGAATTATGTGTTTTAGTCTTGATTGACGAGAAAGACCAATATGGATATGAGTTGGCACAGAACATATCAAAACATGTTGAGATCGCTGAGGGAAGTTTATATCCTTTATTGCGTCGTCTACAGAAAGAAGAATATCTACTTACTTATTTGAAGGAATCATCGGAGGGGCCTCCTCGTAAATATTACCAGATAACGTCTTTGGGGAAAAAGTATATGATGGAGCTTATTTTAGAGTGGAACAAGTTTTCACAAGGAGTAAATCAACTAATAAGAGAGGTTAAAATTAGTGAATAATCCATCAACAAAGGAAGAATACATTCGTGTCCTAACTGAGCTTATCATGCCACTTCCCGAACAGGAGAGAAGTGAAATTCTGTATGATTTTCAGGAGCATTTTAATATGGGGGAAGCGGAAGGCAAGTCAGAGATGGATATTATTAGCGAATTGGGTTCTCCGCCTGAAATTGCACGAGATATTTTAGCAAACTATCATTTGGACAGAGCAGAGTCTGATCGTTCTGTCTCTAATATAACCAAAGCAGTCTTTGCAAGCATTAGTCTTAGTTTGTTTAATCTTATATTTTTTGTAGGTCCCTTAATTGTTGTCCTAGGAATATATATAGGTCTATGTTTACTATCTGTAGCCTTAATTATAGGCTCTATTGGTTTTCTAATTTTTATTATGGCAGACTTTTCTCAGATATTGTTTAAATTATTCTGCTCGCTGGCTTCTGGTGGAATAGGTGTACTCCTTGGTATATCGATGAAGTATCTAGGTATCTCTATTTATAATGGATTGTTAAAATACATTAAAATGAATGTAAGAATTGCAAAAGGAGGGAGATTGTAATGAAGAGATGGATTATAGCTTCTGCTATAGTAGCCCTAATAGGCTGCATTGGTTTAGCAGTTGTTTTATTAGTTAATGGTTTGCCTAAAGACATACTTTCGGAAGAGAAAGAATCATTTGAAGAAAATAAGAAAGTGAATGCAGAGAATTTTAACCAAATAAAAATTTATATGGATGCCGGTAATTTACATTTTTACCCATCAAAAGAAGGGGATATCAGCATTCGTTATTATGGAACAGGGAATAAAAAAGGGATTGTCAATAATTCGCACTCTTTAGAAGTTCAAGAGAAGAACGACCAATTACTCATTTATACTAAATTATCCCAAACTTCTCTTGGTTTCTCTCATCTAACCGCTAACTTAGATATTACTCTTCCTGAGAAGTTATATCAAAGGATTCAGGTGGAAAATTCCGGGGGAAATGTAAAAGCTGAGTCTTTGCATGCCAATAGCGTGGATATCCAGCTATCCGCAGGGGATATTTCCCTTAGGAACATCTCTAGCCAATCCCTAAAATTGAATGCAACGGCAGGAAATACGGATATAGATAATGTAACTGGAGATATTACGGTTGATTCCGCCGCAGGAAATACAACCATTCATTTAGGGACGATACAACAAAATCTTAAAATTCATTCTTCAAGTGGAGATGTAGCTATCAATTTAGATAAGGAACCAACATCCCTCAAACTTGATTCTGAAGTTCAGGCAGGAAGCAGTAATGTAAATTTAAGTATGAATTACCAAGTTAAGTCAGACGATAAGATAAACGGCAAAATAGGTGCGGGTGAGCACGCTGTCGAAGTAGATGTTGAAGCAGGAAATTTTGATTTTGTTGTCACAGATAAATAATCCAAGGCTTGCTGAACAATACATAAAACGTGAGAAGTCGTGAAAAAATCAAACCTAAGGTCAGCTGTTAAGATAATTTTCGTAAAAGAGAACAGAGAGGAACAAGAACGTTTTACTCAGTGCGTGCTTGCAATCCAAAAGAGACGAGGTGGAAACCTTGTCAAGTGCACGAGACGACAGTTCTTTATTTCAATGCCTTTTGTGCCCCCTTAGATGAATTGAATCATTGGCTATGAGAAAGATGTATGGCGTACGAGAATCAAAAAGTTCCACGTTTCCCTCTGACTGTAATCAAAGCATAAGGAGAAAGATCAAATACTGCCTCTCCGTTCGAGGCGTCGAAAGGCGTAGAATGTAAATTTCTATTGGGACTTCAGGAACAGGAACTACGCAGTTTTCTATTGCTCTTGGGATGGAGGCTTACAGCAAGGTTTTCACTGTTCAGGTTTGGACTGCTGCCCTAGTCGATAGACTAACGCATTGTTTTTTTGCCAAGGGGGTCAATTTTTTGATGACATTCACAATAGTTTGTTGACGATCCAGCTTCAATAATCTTTACAGCTAATCCTACTCGTGATTTTACCCCCAACTTTTGAATTGCGGAGGTAATATGGTATTCTACAGTCCGTTTACTAATAAATAGAGAATCTGCTATCTCTTGATTACTTTTATCTTTTATAAGCTCTTCCGCTACTTTTTTCTCCATTTCTGTTAAAAAAATATTAGATTTTATTCTTTGATTTAAAAAGGACTTTATTTTACAACTTTCGCACAAATACAGATTAGTATCTTTTAAGGGCCATTTGTTTTCCATATGTATATCCATTCCCTCCGTTTTACTCAAGGCTCAAAACGCAATGAAAATGGGTTTTGCTCCAAGATTTGATATATGATACTTGAGCTATAGAAATATCCATTAACAGACCTGTTGATTATCCAAATTATGTAGCAAAAATAACCCCAACGGGGTTGTAAAACTGAATAATTTGCTGAATCGTTACTTTCCATTCAGTGGGGAGCAGATGCAGACTAAATAAACGTGTAAATCGGGCAAATGAAAGAGGTGCATGTTTGGAGACTGCTGAAGTTGTCGTGTCAAACAACCATTTTAGCAAGACATAGACTATCAAAGCGGTAAACAGTTGACCATACACGGCATTTTCAGTTGTACCAAACAAGGTAGGAATGTTTAAATGTTGCTTAATCCAACGAAAAAACACCTCAATCTGCCAACGAGCTTTGTACATTTCTGCGATTTGTTCTGCTGTAACTTGCATTAAGTCTGTAACGATTCGGATCTCTCGGCCCTCAAAATCCTGAAAAATAACAACGCGGTGACGCTGTTCTGATCGGCATTGTGTTGTTCCAAGTTGGCAAGTGATATCGCGGATCACTGAAGAATTCGGATTTTGTTGCCGACGAAAAGCCCGTGGCTTTTCGATATGAACGTTGTCTTTTAGCCGAATAACGAACGATTGCCCATTTTCTTTGTAGCGATCCAAACGTTCAAGTTTCGCATAAGCACGATCCATCACCATAATGTAATCTACATGGCTTAACCCTTCGCTCACTGGCCCATCATGTTTAGAACCAACGGTTTTCATTAAGTGGTTGCCCGCTTTCAGCCTGCAACGCCACATGCAACTTAATACCAGCACGTTCACCATGGTAAGGAGCCCACGGTAAACGGGTTTTTCCAACCGTTATTGTAGTGGAATCAATGAGAAGCAATTCTTTAGGAAACGAAAGTTTTCGGCGTACTATTCGATTGCACTTCTGTACAAGTAGATGGAGTAATGTTTTGAAAACTGCAAATGGAACCTCCGCAGCTTTTCCTGAAAAACTTGAATAGTGAACCTTGAGTAAACCTTTGGAAGCAGCATGATCGACCCCAGAACGATAGCTATCCCATTGCTCGAAGGCAGCCATACACCAGTATTGCAACAGATGATTTACGGTAAACTTGCGGGCTTTATCCTTATATCCAATAAGTGCGACAACGGATTCGACTTCTTCCGAAGTTAGGATAGATTGAAGGACAGACAGGATCGTGGTAAACTTTTTCATAGAGTCGCCACCTTTCGGTTAGTTTGTAGGGGTACAAACATTTTACCGAGTTGGCGGCTTTTTTTCTACCATTTAGTGGTTAATCAACAGGCCTGATCCATTAACTACAAATAACGAGAAGGTGAGTGGGCTACTCTATTTAAAAGGTGACCGCAATTTGATCTCTATAGATTGCCTTTTTCCAATCACAAATGGATGTCTGCTTGGAATCTATTTTAAAATACTCAATACTTGCTATTCATGTACTTGAAGATTCCTTTAAGCATTCTCGCACATCGAAAAATTTGTACGCTATCCATGGCAAAAGGCAGAAAGGATGCCAAATGGCAAGAAATCCTCAAAAACTTGTGCCTGTTTATTTTTCTAGCTCTAATTTCCTGCAATTTCTTGAGGAGAAATTACTATGACGAAAAGAGAACGAACAACATTCACCCCCCAAGGGTTCAATGACTTAAACGTGGAAAAAGAAGAAAAAATATCATCTGTGAATATCAATTAACTCCGCCTCCGCCAGATAAGTCATTCAAAGTCCTGCAACTACCAGGAAGTACGTTCAGATGGAAATCATCATCGAGATCTTTCGTCCAAGTCGCCAAAAATACATGCGGATCAATCAAAAAGGGTGGTATGTATGCTTGTTAGTTGATCTCTTTATCCATAAGGATGCAAGCTTGTTTATCTATTGATTGCATCGGTTAGGAATTTGAGAAGCATCCCTCCTTGGTGGTTATCCAAGTAATAGCAGTTACCAGATACTTCCGTTGATACTCCTTATTAGATATAAGGGTTCATTGGTCTTTTTTTAAAATGCGAAAGTTATTTTTTGCAAATAAATACAATTTTCGATGCATTTTCATTATACACAAAATTCCAATCGTGTCCATATAATTATTAAAAAAGGGAATAAATGTAAAACGTGATTTTCCCCCTCTTTTTTGGTCTCAGCAAGTAAAAACAGCTGGAATAAACATATTTCCATCTGTTCCCCTAATTCAGGATATCCCCGAACATATATGCTCGTTGCGTGGTCATG
This sequence comes from Aneurinibacillus aneurinilyticus ATCC 12856, assembly GCF_000466385.1. Classification (GTDB taxonomy): domain Bacteria; phylum Bacillota; class Bacilli; order Aneurinibacillales; family Aneurinibacillaceae; genus Aneurinibacillus; species Aneurinibacillus aneurinilyticus. Next base: position 34,974 of record NZ_KE952677.1, on the reverse strand, counting down.
CAACGAGCCACTTTGAGGTAATATTCTCCTTGGATATTTTTGCTATGTAGTACATCTAAAGATCGATTTTTGATTGAGAACTTTTTTCATCAAGACCGCTGCATATATCTGAAAACGCAATAGCCACAATCTCCATAACGACGAGAATCGACAAACATGAGTAAGAACTGAAGATTATTGTTATCACTACGCTAGTGTGCTGTTGTTGCAATGGGACATTTAGTAATGGAGGAAGGAGTATTGGAAGTAATTTATTATGTGTAAAAAGTAGGTATTTTTTTGAGATAGGTGACACTTTACATCATTTTTTATATTTCTCCTTGGCTACTGCTGCCGAGATACCATCAATCCTTAAAAAATGATTTCAAATTCTGACATTTATATCCTTTTTTGGATATATTGCGTGTGTTTGCGTGAACTACTGATTCACTCGACAACAACGTAGTATAAAATTAGTTTGTCAACATTAAACTAGACAGCTTTTTAAAGGGTTTCTAGTTTGTACTCGATGGGGTCCAAATAACCAAGTGTAAGATTGATTCTGAAAAATTAAACCAGTGAAGATCATCAAATAACTCCATAGTAACTTATCTAAACTTTCAAAATGCCAAACTCTTACAAAATCTGTGTTTAAGATTTTGAATCTTGTCTCTACGACGCATTATTAGAACGATATCCTTTTAATTAGACAACTTTCGATTCAAATTCGACCACTTTTGTTTCTCTAATCATGTTCATAGTTTTGGCGACTTGTACGGAAGATCTCGATGATTGATTTCCAGCAGTGCGTACTTCCTGGTAGTTGTCAGACTTTGTATGTCCCATTTATCCGGCGAAGGCGGTGTTAATTGATACTCACGGATGATATTTTTTCTAGTCTTTCCACGCTTCTAGAGTTGAACAATAGGGGTGAATGTTGTTCGTTCTCTTTTCGTCATAGTAGCTTCTACTCGAATACATTACTTGTAGTGGGCTTGACTTTTTTTCTGTCTATCTTAGTGTAGCTGATTCAAATTTGTCAGTAACGTATAAAAGCATTTTATTTGGAGTGAATGAAATGAACAGTGAAGTTAACTATCCCTTATCTCATCCACAGAAAAGAATATGGTATACCGAGATTCTAAATTCTGGAACAAGTTTATGCCATTTAGGCATGTTAGTAAAAATACATAATCAAGTAGACTATTTGTTGTTAAACCAGGCGATTAATATAGTTATCAGTGAAAGTGATAGTCTTCGTATGAGACTCAAACAACAAGGAGATCAAGAACCTTTACAATATATCGCAGAGCATCAAGAGAGAGAGTTTGATGTTCTTGATTTTAGCTCAGAAAATGATTCAGGAGCATTTGAGAATTGGATAGATCAAAAAATACAAGAACCATTTAACTTATTCGAATCAGATCTATTTTATTTTTCGCTAATAAAAGTAAGCGATGATGAAAATGCTGTATTTTGCAATGTCCATCATATTATTTCAGACGGACTATCTATGAATCTAATGGGGAATCGAATTATTGATCATTATTTACATTTGCTTAAAGGTAAGGAGACGCATAAAAATTTCGGAAATTCATATATCCAGTTTCTTAACAACGAAGAAAGTTATTTAAATAGTGATCGTTTTGAGAAGGACGAAAATTTTTGGTTAGAAGAGTTTGAAACGACTCCGGCCATTACTGGAATTAAATCTTATCATCCCTATCTAACGAGTACTAAATCTTTACGTGAGACTTTTGTTGTTCCTAATGAATTAAAGTGCAAAATAGAGGAATTCTCTCAGAGCTATGGAATTAGCCTTAACTCAATATTTGTTGCTGCCCTTATGTTAGCTTTTCAGCGGTGGACTTCGACCGATGATGTAGTTGTCGGAGTGGTCTATGGAAACCGTACGATGAAGGTAGAGAAGGATATTATGGGAATGATGGTTAACCTAGTCCCTTTACGAATGAACATTGAGCATGAAGAAGAGGCTCTGGCATTCTTTAAACGAGTAGCTAAAAAACAAATGAAGGTTTTACGTCATCAAAAATATCCTTTTAACCTATTGTCAGAGAAAATTAAAAAAACCAATAAAAGTTTTGACCGCTTTTTTGGAATTACGATTGATTATCGCCCTTTGAATTTAATGGACCAAGTAGACTATGAATTACACTGGATGCCAAATGGACATGAAGCTAGTGATTTTGCAATACATATTGAACATCGATTGGATTCAGGTGATTTAGCGTTACTTGTAGATTACCGGGAAAAATTATTTGCATTACAGGATATTACAGATTTTGTTAATTGTATGTTGGTTCTGTTGGAAAATATATCAAATGATCCCATGCAGAAGATAAAGAACATCAATATCCTGTCTGAGAAAGAAAAAGAGAAAATTTTGGTTACATTTAACGAGACAAATGTCGATTTTTCATTGAACAAAACTATTCATCAGTTATTTGAGGAGCAGGTCATTCGCCATCCAGAAGAAATTGCGGTGGTGTATGAAGAGCAGCGGCTCACCTATCGAGAGTTACACGAGCGGTCTAACCAATTGGCTCATTATTTGCAGCAGCAGGGAGTAGGGCCTGAATCATTGGTGGGACTTTGTGTAGAACGTTCCCTTGAGATGATGGTAGGTATACTGGGAATTTTGAAAGCAGGAGGAGCCTATGTCCCGCTTGACCCTACTTATCCAGAACAGCGACTGCACTATATTGTAGAAGATGCCAGAATTCAGGTGCTTGTAACCCAAGAACGCTTGCAAGGACAACAGTGGCTGCCAGAAACGATTCAAACGATTTGCTTGGATCGGGACCACGAGAAAATGGCACAAGAAAGCGTTATGTCACCGGTAACAGGAGTGACTGCCAAGAATTTAGCTTATGTGATTTACACCTCGGGTTCGACGGGAAATCCCAAGGGAGTTATGGTCGAGCATCATCATGTGACCCGATTATTTAAGGCAACGGAACACTGGTATCAGTTTGACGAAAAGGATACGTGGACCCTCTTTCACTCCTATGCTTTTGACTTCTCCGTTTGGGAAATGTGGGGAGCGTTGCTTTACGGAGGGCGTTTAGTGGTAGTTCCGTATTGGATTAGCCGTTCGCCCAAAGATTTTTACCACTTGTTAGTCAAGGAAAAGGTTACTGTTTTGAACCAGACTCCTTCTGCCTTCCGACAACTCATACAGGTGTGTGAGCAAGAAGAAGGCGAGGACAGACGTTTCGTCTTGCGATACGTGATTTTTGGTGGAGAAGCATTAAAGCCTGCGAGCTTATTACCCTGGTTTGAACGGTACGGAGATAAGCAGCCACAGCTCATCAATATGTATGGAATTACAGAAACCACCGTCCATGTCACGTATTATCCTCTCACGCGTGAGGATGCGCTCCTGTCTTCAGGAAGTACGATTGGGAAGCGGATTCCAGACCTGCAGGTGTATTTGCTAGATGCCAATCGTCAACCTGTCCCGATTGGGGTAGCTGGAGAGATGTATATTGGCGGCGAGGGCGTAGCGCGAGGATATCTTCATCGTCCTGAGCTGACAGCAGAGCGTTTTATTTCCTATCCTTTGGGTGACCAGTCGAAGCGATTATACCGGACAGGAGATGTAGCGAGATATCTTCCCAATGGAGATTTGGAGTATCTGGGCAGGATCGATCATCAAGTGAAAATTCGCGGCTATCGGATTGAATTAGGAGAAATTGAATCCACTCTCCATACACACCCTCTCGTAAAAGAAGCAACTGTAATCGTTCGGGAAGATGAACCTGGAGATAAACGGCTCGTCGCCTATGTGGTGGGAGAAGGAAGTGCCGCAGAGTGGCGGGGGCATCTGCAGGCTCGATTACCTGGTTATATGGTGCCTGCTCACTTTGTCGCTATCGAAGCTTTTCCGCTTACCGCTAATGGAAAAGTAGATCACAAAGCGTTGCCTGCCCCCACTCCACAAAAAACAGAAGAAGGATACACTGCTCCGCGAAATGAATGTGAACAAGCGCTTGTCTCCATTTGGAAACAAGTATTGGGGGTCAAGCAAGTAGGAATCCATGATAACTTCTTTGAGGCGGGGGGAGACTCTATTCTGAGCATTCAGATTGTCTCCCGAGCAAATCAAGCTGGATGGAAATTCACACCGAAACAACTGTTTGAACATCAAACGATTGCCGAGTTGGCTCAAGTGGCCGAGGAAGCTCAGGATATACAGGCGGAGCAAGGAGTGGTGACTGGGGACGTTCTATTGACCCCCATTCAAGAATGGTTCTTTGAACAAGGACAGCCGCACCCCCATCATTGGAACCAGTCTATGTTGCTGAGAACAAGAGAAAGAATGGAGGTAGAACGGCTGGAGGAAGCACTTCAAGCGATGGTGATCCATCATGATGCCCTGCGTTTGCGGTATGATCTTTTGCCAAATGGACGATGGAAGCAGAGAAATGAAGGAATAGAAGAACAAACGATACTTACGGTGATCAAATTAGATGAAACGCCACAAGAAGAATGGCATCACGTGATTCAACGGGAGATGGATACGGCCCAGGCAAGCTTACACTTGCAACAAGGCCCCTTGATGAGAGCGGTGTACTTTGATGAAGGGGAAAATGGTTCTGGCCGATTCTTCTGGACCATTCATCACCAGGCGGTAGATGGGGTTTCCTGGCGGATTCTGCTGGAAGATCTGCAAACCGTGTATAGCCAAGCAAAAGAAGGACAGAAGATTCACTTGCCTGCGAAGAGTACGTCGTTCAAAGAGTGGTCGGAACGGTTATATGCTTACTCACAATCCGGCATCTCCCAAGAGGTTGAAGAGTACTGGAGGAAGCAGTCAGAAATAGAAGTGTCTACTCTTCCAAAGGACTATGCCGTAGAAGAAGCGAGAGAAGCATCTGCAGAGCAGGTTACTGTTGTGTTGGGAGAGAAAGAAACCCATGCCTTATTACAAGAGATTGCCGTGACGCACCGGGCCCATATGAATGAAGTGTTGTTGGCGGCACTGGTACAAGCCACAGCAGACTGGACAGGTCACCCAGTCCTGTCGGTTGATGTAGAGGGACATGGACGGGAAGAGATTTTAGAGGGAGTAGACCTGTCCAGAACGGTAGGATGGTTTACGAGCATCTACCCTGTTCATTTGGATATGAAGGGAGCCAAGACGCCTGTTGAAGCATTAAAAGCCGTAAAAGAGCAAATACGCCAGATTCCGAATAAAGGGGTCGATTATGGAATTCTGCGTTACTTGCATCCAGGGATAGGCTCGATTTTTCAGTCTCAGCCGAAGCCGTCCATTAGTTTTAACTACCTCGGGCAATTTGACCAGACGTTCTCCCAAGAGGCTATGTTTACGCAGGAGACAGGGTTTGCCAGAGTGGACCATGCGCCAGAATCCAAGCTGTCTCATCTGATTGAAGTTGTGGGAATTGTAACGGATGGCAAACTGCAGCTCACCTGGATCTATAGCAGAGAACAATTTGCCATAGCTACGATTCAGGAGGTAGCGGAGAACATGTTGCGAAAACTGGACCTGCTGATTCATTCTTCTGCCACAGAGGCTGCCTTTACCGTATCAGATTTTGCTCTTGCAAATTTAACAGAGAATGAAATGAATAAGATTTTATCAAAAATGACAAAGAAACGAGGAAAATAATGAGTAATATTCTAGATATTTATCCTCTATCTCCTCTTCAGGAAGGAATGCTGTTTCATGCTTTATATGACGAAGAAGCTGAATCCTGCTCCTATATCGTCCAAATAAGTTTTCTTCTTCGCGGATATTTGGATATTCCTACTTTCGAAAGGTCTTGGGAATATGTAATTAATCGGCATGAGATTCTTCGTGCAGCATTTATATGGGAAGAGATAGAAAACCCATTGCAAGTGGTTTACGATCATACATTGTTTAAAATAAACGAATTAGATTGGAGTTGTATGTCTAGTGAAGAGAGAGAGGAACAGGTAAGGCTTTTTCTGGAATCCGATAGAAAACAGAGGTTTCAGTTAGATGAAGCGCCATTGATGAGAGTTGCTGTTATGAAAGAAGCAGACAAGGAATACAGGGTAGTTTGGACTCACCATCACATCTTATTGGATGGGTGGAGTGTATCCTTGCTCCTAAACGAATTGTTTACAGTCTATGTAAAAATGGCAGGTGGAGAGGCTTTGGATTTTCCCAAGCCCCCTCCTTACAAAAAATATATCGAGTGGATTAAGAGACAGGATAAAAATAAAGCTGAACAGTTTTGGAGAAAAGAACTCAAAGGGTTTACTGCTCCCACCCAGCTGTTTTTGGAAAGAAAAGATCGGGGGAAAGAGAAAGGCTATGGCGAGAGTGTTTGCCATTTATCGGAGGAGAAGACGCAACAGTTACAAACATGGGTACGAAATCATCAGCTCACGTTAAACACCTTGCTTCAAGGAGCTTGGGCATATTTATTGAGCCGATATAGTGGAGAGAATGATATCATATTTGGAGTAACCAGTTCTGGGCGACCCGCAGAGCTGGTAGGAGTAGAGGGAATCATCGGACCATTCATAAATACTTTACCTGCTCGAATCGGTGTTGCGGATGATCTCGATATTGTCGATTGGCTTCTAGAAATACAGAGAAATGAAATAGAGAGAAGACAATATGAATATTCTTCGTTAACAGAGATACAGGGGTGGAGCGAGGTTCCAAGAGAAGTTCCTTTGTTCCATACGTTGTATGTTTTCGAAAATTATCCTACAGAAAAAGATAATGTCAATTCAGAGTTGGAAATTACACAAGTTCAAAGTGTAGAACAAACGAACTATCCATTAAATCTGGTTGTTATACCAGGAAAACAATTATCTTTGAAGCTTATGTATGACCGAAGTCGGTTTGAAGAAACGGCGATGAATCGGATTCAGGGGCATTTACTACAGGTACTAAACCAAATGACGGAATAAAAGAGTGCAAAAGAAAAAATGTGCAAATAATTACATATTCTGGGTGCGATGAGTTTCCGTCAAAAACTGATTTAAGCGTGGTTTTTACGTGCGAAATATCAGGTACAAACTATCATTCCTGACAGTTTGTAAATTAGGATTTGCTGAACAATCATTTCCTTGGGTTTTACAAACTCAACTTTCGCAGTCTGAAATCGGCAGGTGTTAAGCACATTCAATTTGTGAAAGCCCGCTCGACTTCTTTTGGCAGTTGATCAAGTGGTTGTTGTTGATCTATCATTGCGAAGGCACCTCTTCTGTATGGTATTGTGGATTTCGACAAACTCACTCTACCAGAACAAGAGGTGTTTTCTATTTCTTATCAACCAGCCTATCTATATGATGTCAAAACCTTTTGTACTTGCTGTAAATGACTTCCATTACACTTCAAGACTTGAAATAGACTCGTAACTGCCTTCAAAAAAAATACGGGGAGTTTATTCTTATGAAGAAACCAAAGGAAAAAAGTCTGTGGAAGAATCAAACATATATACAGGTTTTTTCTGCGTATTCGATACTCATGTTTGGCGTTTTCGTTGATATGTTAGCCATTATGACGATTGTTAGTTTTGAGTGGAAAGAGGATCCTACCATGATTGGTTTGATTCCTGTTTCGTATGCTCTGCCTGGAATTCTATTTGGTTCATGGGCGGGGGTGTTTGCTGATCGCTTTAGAAAAATCCCTATTATGATCTTTTGTAATATTATGATTGCTGTACTAACAATAGTTCTTTTATCTGTCCAAAATATGCATGAGCTTTTACTTGTATTGATGATCCGTTCCACCTTTGGCGTGTTCTTTTATCCTGCACAACAGACACTGACACGGCATATTGTCTCTGCCAATCATCTTACCAAAGCAGTTAGTATGAATGGCATAGTAGAGCAGGCAGCCAAGATCATAGGTCCATTAGTGGGCGGGATGTTACTTAGCCTATTCCAACCAGAGGTTTGTCTTGTCATTAGGGCAGTAAGCTGTCTGTTAGCTGCTTTCATTTTGCTACCTATGATTCGGCTAGTAGAAGACCAGCCAAGACAAAACAGCGTGAAGGGAAAGCAGAGTTCATGGGCGGAATGGTTGCATGGGTGGGGTTATGTTTTATCTAATAGAAAGGTTTTAGTTACCATGATTTTTGTTTGCATATCTATGGCTTTATTGCAATTGGTAGACTCGCAGTTCCCTACTCTATTCAAGAGTTTGTTCCCCAATAATAAGAGTATGATGGGATATGTTCTTTCTATTGTTGGCATTGGAGGAGTACTTTCGGCATTGTTCATTCAGAGACTAAAACATTTTCAATACGGTTGGGTGATAGGTGGCGGTACTGCTTTAATGGGAATCGGTTTCGGTGGCATTGGTTTAATAACTGCTAGTACCCCTTTCATCTTCTGCTATCTCATTGGGTTTATTGCCGGTATTGGTAGTGGGTTGATGCTTGTATCCAATCAAGTGATCCTCCAAAAAGAAGTCAATCAGGAACAAATAGGAAGGGTGTTTGGGATTAAAAGCAGCCTGACCAATGCAATCTTGATCATTTCTCCATCCATGAGTGGGCCACTTGTTCACCTTGTTGGAGTAACTCGACTCTATTTTTACGTAGGCACTGGACTCTTGATGGTTGGTTTCATCGGAATTTTATTTCAAAAAAAATTTTGGGGTGCACAAGTACCTATTCAGAAAGAAGGTAGGGAGGTGTATATCCCCTAATTGATAAAGCCTCCGTTTCCCTCTTAATGAGGCGTACATTTTTCTTGCCGTTGCTTAGTTTTTCATTACCTTTAACCTTTATCTTCGTATTTCTCAATCCCAGTCAATCGTGCTACATCCTCGCAAAGTAAATAGAACAGTTCGCCAAGTACTCGTGCATCTGACAGTGAGGACGAATAAATACAACTGTTTTTGCAACTTTCCACTAACTTGTTTTCACTACTTCAGAGTGTAGATTGTTGTCCATCCCGATGTAGAATTTCCACTGATGATCAATAATAAAAAGAAAAAAACTGCATGATTACCATTACAATTTGCGACAAATACTTATATTTTCAAATACGATTTAACTATATAATTAGATTGTAATTATTTACAAGAAAAAAACAAAATATACCACAAAATGCAATGTGAGAGATGGATGGTAAGTGCTATCAATGTAAAAACTGTACGGTTCTTAAAGATGAGGCAACCATGAGATCAATGACAATCAATTAAAAAAACATGGTTGAAGGAGCTAGTAGAACTAGATTTCATACTTCGTCTATTACATCAAACAATAAAGAAAAAGGAGGTTCAATGATGAATCACTCCCGCGGTTATATATTAAAAAAAATTAACTCTATCTCTATATTGACTGCACAAGAAAGGGAGCAAATTCTTTTCGAGTGGAACGATACAGAGGTTTCGTATCCTGGTGATAAAGGGTTGCATCAATTGTTTGAAGAACAGGTTTTGCGAACACCAGAGCATGTAGCTGCAGTTTTTGGAGATGAGCAAATAACATATGACGAATTAAATCGTCATTCGAATCAGTTGGCACATTATCTCAGAGAAATAGGAGTACAAAAGGATACAGCAGTAGGAATTTTAATGGAACGCTCTCTTGATTTAGTGGTTGCTTTGTTAGGGATACTAAAAGCAGGCGGGTCTTTTTTGCCATTAGATACTGAAAATCCTTCAGCTCGGATTGGGCATATATTGGAAGATGCACAAGCTACCATTTGCATAACCCAAGATCATCTAGTGGACAAACTTTCAGAACTTCAATGGGTAAAGCCGGTGTTTTTTGAGGAACAACTCGATTTCATCCAATCCTTTTCTCAAGACAATTTAGATGTTTCGCATGATCCTGATCAATTAGTATCAATTTATTACACCTCTGGATCTACTGGAAACCCAAAGGGAGTCGCTAGTACTCATCGTGGTTGGGTTAACAGAATGGATTGGATGCAGAAAAAGCATCAATTAACTTCCAGGGAAACTGTTTTACAGAAAACAACTCTTACTTTTGATGATGCAGCTGTTGAATTTTTTTGGCCATTAATGGTAGGAGCTAGAATAGCCTTGATGGAACCAGGGAGTCATCGCGATCCAAGGGCGATTTTGGACGCAGCTATACGTTATGATGCAGCAGTGATCCAATTTGTGCCTAGCATGTTAAGAATGGTTCTAGAAACAATTACACCTGAAGACAAGGCACAGTTATCCAGTCTGCGAGTTGTAGTTTCGAGTGGAGAAGCGCTTCAAGCATGTTTAGTGGGAGAGTTTCTTGAGAAGATGCCAGGTGATTTGTTTAACTCTTGGGGTGCAACCGAAGTTTCGATAGACTCAACTGTTCATAAGTGCTCCAAAGAAGATGCTCTGTATGGAGGGGTTGTTTCCGTAGGCCGTCCTATAAATAACAATCAAGTGTACATTTTAGATTCGTATCTTCAACCTGTCCCAATAGGTGTGCCTGGGGATCTTTATCTCGGTGGAGTGGGACTTGCCAGAGAATATATTAATCAACCTAAGAAAACAAATGAAGCATTTGTAAATAATCCTTTTGTACATGGTACACGAATGTATAAAACAGGAGATACCGGTTATTATACACCGGATGGGTCAATTATGTTCTTGGGTAGAAAAGATAATCAGATTAAAATCCGGGGAATGAGGGTTGAATTAGGCGAAATTGAAAGTGTTTTAATGCGTTGTTCAGGAATCAAAGAAGCAGTTGTGGACGTCTCGGGACATGATGATATTAAACGTCTCGTTGCTTATATTGTTAGCGACGACAAAGAACTGAATCAAAGTAAATTGCGATCCTTTTTAAGCAATCAATTGCCAGATTATATGATCCCAAGCTTCTATATTTTTTTAGAGAAACTACCATTAAATGCAAATGGGAAGATAGATCGAAAAGCTTTGCCTCAACCAGATTTGGAACAGGTTGTTTCAGACAGTGATTTTGTTGCGCCAAAAACAGATACAGAAAAAAAATTAGCTGAAATTTTTAGCCGAGTTTTGGGGTTAAAGCGGATAGGGATTCACGATAACTTCTTTGCACTGGGAGGGCATTCACTGCTAGTAGTAAAGTTAGTTTCCCGTATACAGGAGTTATTTGAAGTGAGGTTACCATTACGAACAATTTTCGAATCGCCAACAGTTGAAAAGTTATCGTTTATACTTGACCAAGAGCAAAGCCCTAGAGGTAATATAACAAGTCTGATGAAATGCGATCGCTCTCAAACGATACCTCTTTCGTACGCACAACGAAGGCTATGGTTCTTGAATCAATTAGACTCTGAAAATGCTGCTTATAATATGCCCATTATTATGAAATTGAATGGTCAGCTTGATCTAGAAGCTCTCAAACAGAGCTTGCGGCGAATTATTGAACGACATGAAATCTTGCGGACAACTTTTAAAAGCGCTGATGGCGGCCCTGTTCAAGTTATAGATGACACATATGACATACAACTAAATATGGTTGATTTTACCAGTTATTCGAAAGAACAACGAATAGAAAGAGCGCAAGATTGGTATCGCATTGAAGCAAGGCGGCCATTTGTTCTTAGCCAATCACCCTTAATTCGCCCTTATCTCCTCCGGTTGGACTCACAAGAATATGCATTGGTAATTAATGTTCATCATATTTTATCAGACGGTTGGTCTTTAGATATTTTAAAACATGAACTTACTTGTTGTTATGAAGCATTTGTACAACATAGGGAGCCATCGCTTCCAACTTTGACATATCAGTATGCAGATTATGCCTATTCACAACATCAATGGATGAAAAACGAAGAATTTCAAAGACAGCTTGCTTATTGGAAGGAAAGGCTAGCGGGAGATATTCCTTTATTGACACTCCCTACAGATCATGTACCGATGCCGACCTCTCAAGAACACATTAGGAAGCTCCCAATCAAATTGACAGATGATTTAAGACAATGGAGTGAAAAGCAAGGGGCTACACTGTTCATGACAATGTTAGCTGTTTTTAAAATATTGCTTCATCGCCAGACTGGACAAGAAGATATTATGGTGGGAACTCCAGTTATAAATCGAGACAATCAGCATCTGGAGCCTCTTATTGGTTTGTTTTTAAATACGATAGTGCTGAGAACGCAATTTTCAAGAAAGATGAGCTTTAAAGAAATAGTTCATCTGATACGTGATAACTTTATCGATGACTTTTCTCATAAGGATGTCCCTTTTGAAATGTTAGTAGAAGAAGTTCAGCCGAATCGTAATTTGAATCGAAGTCCATTGTTCGATGTTTTTGTAAACTATGTAAACTTTGATAACAACATGAAACCAAAATGGAATATGCATAACATAGCAATGGAGCCGTTGGACTGGTTAGAGCCTGTATCTAAATTTTTGCTTACATTATATATAGTAGAAACAGAGGAAGGATTGGTACTGAATTTTGTTCATCAGTCCGATGCCTTCTCGGCGGAACGTGTTGAGATGTGGTTGGATCAGTATCAGCTTTTACTGGAACAAATGTTGGAGCAACCTGATCAGCCGATTCATAGCTTTTCGTTGACACGACAATATACGGATGGATTACTTCCAGATCCGACAGTTGATTTAGATCAGCCGGAGGTACAGAAGGTTTATCAACTGATCTCAAACCAAGCGCAACAACATCCCAACAAGGTATCTATTACACAGGGAAACAAAAGCTACACGTATAGCCAGCTAATGGAGAAAGCAGATCAAGTAGCTAACTTCCTGCGCAAACGTGGAGTTCAGTCGAAACAAGTAATAGCGGTGCGTGGAAAGCGAAGTCATGCATTCATACCAATCATGTTGGGTATATGGAAAGTTGAGGGGATTCTCTTACTTATAGATTCCGCGTTTCCTGATGCACGCCAACAATCGCTGATTCAAGAATCTTCTGCTTCATGGCTTATTGATATTCCGTTAGATTGTCACATAGAAAATTATGAACAAAATGTAACAATGAAACCGTTGGCAAATGAAGCTCCAATAAATCTAAATCTCTCTACGGACCAAGCAGACCTAGATCCAGCTTATATTTTCTTTACGTCAGGTACGACTGGGAAACCTAAAGGAGTGTTGGGTAGCCATCAAGGTTTGAGCCATTTTCTACTATGGCAGCAAAAAGAGTTTGGGATTCACTCCCAAGATCGGGCAGCTCAACTTACAAATCTGTCTTTTGATGTCTACTTGAGAGATACTTTATTGATTTTAATTAGCGGAGGAACTTTATGCATTCCAGAAGATCCTTATGATTTACACGGGGAAACAATCATTTCTTGGCTGAAAAAAGAGAAGATTACACTTATTCATTCAGTACCTTCTATCCTGCAATCGTGGGTGATGGATCAACAGTCTCAAACTTCCTTAGCTTCGTTAAGGTGGATTTTTTCTGCTGGAGAACCTCTTACAGGATCATTAATCGAAAAATGGAGAGCCAAGTTCCAACAAACAGGGACATTTGTTAACTTATATGGCCCGACCGAGACATCGCTTGCAAAATGTTTTTACATTGTACCTGACTCTATCCAACAAGGAATATTGCCAGTTGGTCAACCTATTCCTCAAACTCAAGTTCTTATTTTAAATGAAGAAAGATCGTTATGTGGGGTAGGAGAAGTTGGAGAAATGGTGATTCGTACGCCGTTCCGCAGCATGGGTTATTGTAATTCCCCAGATGAAACAAAGCGCTTGTTTTCTCCCAACCACTTTAAAAATGAGAGAAATGATCTTCTCTATTACACGGGAGACATGGGACGATACAGGCCTGATGGATCAATAGAGATTTTGGGACGAACAGATGATGAGATTAAAATTCGTGGTGTCAAAATTCATCCAAGTGAAATATCGGCAGTGATTGCTAAGCACCCAGCAGTTAGTCAATGTGTAGTGGTGGCTGTCAAAGAGCAGTCAGGCGATCATAAACTATTCTCTTACATAGTGGCCAAATCGGATACAGGCATAAACGATGAGGAACTAAGAGAGTATATTTCACAGGAACTTCCGGTTTCGATGCAACCGTCGGGCTTTATGTTTCTTCCACGATTGCCTCTAACTCTTAATGGTAAGATTGACCGAAAAGCACTGCCTAATCCCGTATTTAGAATATCGGAGGTAGCTTACGTTCCGCCGAGTGATGAAATAGAAGAAAAGATATGCGAGGTATGGGCATCTTTACTAAACGTAGAGAAAATTGGTATAAAGGATAACTTTTTTTCTCTCGGAGGTCACTCATTGTTAGCGGTGCAAGTCGTTGCTCGGATTCGCAAAACATTCTCTATAGATTTTTCCGTCCCCCATCTTTTTGAAAATCCTACTGTTGCTAAGCTGGCTGAGTTGGTTAGAAACAGTAAAAGCAGCTCTCCACTTGTACAGCCAATTACCAAGATTGAAAAAGAGTGGGATAGTGAATCTATCGATAAACTTTCAAATGAGGAGATAGAAGGAATGATAGAGAGTTTAATGAAAAATTAGAGATGACAACATGCTGTTTATTCACTCTGATGTGGGCCGAAACCTAATGGGTAACTTTTTATGAAAATAAAGCAGATAGGGGAATCTAAGAGTTATGACCACTATTAAATTTGATTACTCTATTGATGATAAGAACATTATTGTTAAACCAATGGAGATAGGAAGGCCCCTTCCTATCCTCATTATGGCTCAAAATGAAAATTTGAAATTGAAGCAATGGTTTAAAGCTAATGAAAAGTTAATTGATACATTGCTTTTGCAATATGGTGGTGTACTATTTCGTGGCTTTTCAATAGCAAATGAACAAGACTTTCATCAATTTCTATCTGAAACAGGCAATGAACTATTGCATTATAATGAGCCCACTTCTCCACGGATAAACATTCAGGACAAAGTATATACTTCCACTGAACACCCGAGTGACCAAGAAATATTGTTACACAATGAGATGTCTTATTCTACGGCCTGGCCCCGCAAAATTTGGTTTTGTTCAGTAAAAGTAGCAGATGAAGGTGGACAAACACCGATAGCTGATATGAGAAACGTCTTTAACCTTGTGCCAGAAGAAATTAGAAATACATTTATCGAAAAGGGCTGGATGCTTGTCAGGAATTTCGGCAACGGATTTGGCTTATCATTGGAACAGGTATTTGGTTCAACCCGCAAAGAGAATATAGAAGATTACTGCGCAAAAAACGATTTAAAGTTCGAATGGGTAGGTGGAAATAACTTACGTACAAGACAGGTACGTAAAGCAGTGCGACAGCACCCAATAAGCAAAGAAAATTTATGGTTTAATCATATTGCTTTCTATCATGAATCCAGCCTGCAACCACAAAATCGCAAGTTATTTTTGGATTGGTTTGGTTCAGAAGGAATGCCGTACAACACATTTTATGGTGATGGTACGCCTATTGAAGACGAAGTGATTCATGTGATTCGTAATGCGTATGAACAGGAAAAAGTGGTGTTCCCTTGGCAGAGAGGGGACGTACTGATGTTAGACAATATGTTAGTGGCACACGGTAGAAATCCTTTCAAAGGAGAGCGAAAAACACTGGTTGCTATGAGCGATCTATTAAAGGGATGAAGGAGTGATTACATTGAATCTAGCTGAACTATCAATAGAACAAAAAAGAGATCTGCTAAAGGCTCTATTAAATGAAAAAACCAGAAAATATCCTGCTTCTTTTGCACAGCAGAGCATCTGGGTAGCTCACCAGATGGCACCAGAAAGTGATTCATATCATGTATCGATTGCGGTGCGTTTAAAGGGGAATCTTGACATCGGTGCATTAGAAGCTAGTATTAATGAAATCATACGACGACATACATCGCTAAGGACAACTTTTGAAAGAAACGAGGACGGGATTTTACAGGTAATTCACCCACATTCAAAATGGAAACTGCCAATTGTAGAATTAACTGGACATACGGTAGAGGAGAAGGAAGAACAATCGTTTGCCATCTGTCGAGAGAAAATTAGTGAAATTTTTGACTTAGAAAATGGTTCATTAATCCGGGCATCTCTCATTAGACACAATGACCAACTACACGACTTGATCATCGTGAAACACCATATCATTACAGATGGTTGGTCAAATGGGGTATTGCTTTATGAGATTGTGACTCTATATCGTGATTTTGTTCAAGGTAATCCCCCTTCCCTGAAGGATCTGCCCATTCAATACATAGATTACTCCCAATGGCAACGAAAGGTTCTAGATAATGGTGTTATCGAGAACCAATTGAACTATTGGAAAGAGAAACTTGATGGAAATCTGCCCGTTTTAGAACTGCCAACCGATTATAAACGCGGGGGTAGTAAAAATAACCAATCAGTATTTTGCTTTCAACTATCTAAAGATCTGAGCGATCAGATTAAGGAGTTTTCAAAACAGGAAGAAAATACGATCTTCGTAACGATGCTAACTGTATTTAAAATTATGCTTTATCGTTATACGGGTAAGAAGGATATTTTGGTAGGTACACCCTCTTCTCAACGATATCAGGAAGAGTTGGAGGGACTAATTGGTCCTTTCATTAATATGCTTGTCTTACGTACGGAGCTATCTGAAAAATTAACATTCAGAGAGTTGCTGCACAGAGTTCGCACCATAGTTACGGAGGCCTTCTCCCATCAAGATGTTCGTTTCGAAACGCTTGTGCAAGAATTACAACCAGATCGAAGCCACTCTCCTTTCTTCCAGGTGATGTTTCAAATACAAAACGCCCCGGTTGAAAAAGCGGTACAACTTGAAGATTTAGAAGTAGAGTACTTAACTTTACATCGCAACACTTCAAAGTTTGATTTGAATCTCATGTTTACAGAGGGAGAGTTCACCCTCCAAGGGCATTTGGATTACAATGCTGCCCTTTTTTCAGAAGATACGATAGCTCGAATGATGAGGCATTATCAAACACTGCTCGAGAGTGCAATAAAAAATGTAGATCATCCTATAGCAAAGCTTCCACTTCTAAGCGAAGAAGAACGGAATCAAGTACTAATTCATTGGAATACAACAGATATTCCTAAGCCAAATGTCATCAGTGTTCACCAAGTTTTTGAAGCACAAGCAGAGAGTAATCCAGATCATGTAGCGGTTGAATTTAAAGACCAGTGTTTAACCTATAAGGATTTAAATAGGCGTGCCAATCAACTGGCACACTTGCTAAAAAAGCGTGGAGTTGGTCCTGATACTCTTGTAGGTATTGCAATGATACCTTCCCTTGAGATTATTATAGCGCTTTTGGGAGTATTAAAAGCTGGTGGAGCCTATGTACCGATAGATCCTAGCTATCCGAGAGGTCGTTTGGAATACATGTTGAACGACTCAAAAGTACCAATCATCATAACAGATTCAACTTCCGTAGATTTGATACCAGTTACACAAGCAGAAATTATTACTTTAGACAAAGAGTGGGATAAAGTATCAGAAGAATCGAAGGAAAATCCTGTAAGTGAAATAACAGATGAGAATCTTGCTTATGTTATTTATACATCAGGCTCAACAGGCAATCCTAAAGGAGTAATGGTAAAACATAAAGGTTTAATCAATTATGTTTCCTGGGCTAAGAATGCTTTGCTTGCAAGTGATGGACACGGTTCTATTTTGCATTCAACACTGTCTTTTGATTTAACAGTAACGAGTTTGTTTCCTCCGTTAATGACTGGCAAGCGATTATTAATCCTTGAAAAAGAGCAAGGAATTGAAGGTCTAAAACAAGCACTATTAAATAATAAGGGATTTAGTCTTATTAAGATCACTCCAGCACATCTCCAACTACTTACGAAATCTTTAAAGCCTGAAGAGATGAATGGATTAGCCAATGTGTTTGTCATTGGGGGAGCAGCACTCACATACGAGTTAATTTCTCCCTGGTTAAAGCATGCTCCCGATACGATAATAGTTAATCATTATGGTCCTACTGAAACGGTCTGTGGTTGCTGCACGTTCGGGGTTCGATCTAACGAGGGAGAAGGAAATATACCTATCGGTAAACCGATCGCTAACACACAGCTTTACGTTTTGGATGAAAGCCTTGAACCATTGCCAGTTAATGTACCTGGAGAATTGTATATCGGTGGAAACGGTGTAGCCCGCGGTTATCTGAATCGTCCGGAATTAACTCAGGAACGATTTGTTGCAGATCCATTCAGTGATGCTCCGTTAGCTCGGCTGTACAAAACAGGTGATCGAGTACGACGATTACCCGATGGAAACCTTGAATTTCTAGGAAGGATCGATGACCAGATCGAAATTCGTGGTTATCGAATTGAGCTAGGTGAGATTGAAGCATACCTGTGTAAGCACCCATCAATTGAAACAGCAGCGGTTATTGCATTGGGGGATATTTCCAACGAAAAGCGTCTTGCCGTATATTATGTCCCTGCGGATGAGGGAGAAATAGAGACAAGGGAATTGCGTGAATATCTAAATTATTTCTTGCCTGACTATATGGTTCCGTCATTGTATGTTCCTTTAAAAAGCTTGCCGCTAACAGTGAATGGAAAAATAGATCAAAAAAAATTAGCAAGTTTAGATCAGTCTCCTGCAATATCTAATAGCGCTTATATTGGGCCACGTGACCAGTATGAACTAGAAGTGGCCCATATTTGGGAGGATATCCTTAAACGACAGGATATTTCAATTTATGACAATTTTTTTGAAATCGGCGGGCATTCACTAAAAGTACTTGAATTTATGATTGCTATTCAAAAACTGTACAATATAACGATTCCAATAAATGCGTTCTTGGAAAATTCGACCATATACAGTATTTCTGGATATTTGCGTGAAGGACATGCGAAAACTCAACCATCTTGCCTAGTTCAACTCAATAATGAAACGGGAACGAAGACGCCATTGTTTTTCATTCATCCAGGCGGTGGAAGTGTACTTCCATATTTTAAAATGGCTAAAGCGATTGGATCAGGGCAGCGGATTTACGGATTGCAATCGGTTGGGTTTGAAACTGACGAAAAACCCCTCTACAAGATTAATGAGATGGCAGATCGATATCTTGAGGAAATTCGCCAGGTTTATCCTAAAGGACCTTATCGTTTAGCAGGCTGGTCACTGGGGGCGTATATTGCTCTTGAGCTGGCACGGCGTATAGAGTCACTGGGGGAGCAAATTGAGTTCCTTGGCTTAATTGACGCAGTACCTGGAGAGGTTGTTGTGAATCGTAATCCACCAATCGTTCGTGTATTTGATCGGATGGCGGAAATTTTAGGAATAAAAGCATCTGTCCTTCAAGAAATGAAGCAAGATCAAGCAATCGAGTTCATTTATCAGAAATCAAAGGAAAGAGAAGGATTTCCAGAATGGTGGACGTTGGATAATTTTACACGTCATATGGAGTTGCTTATCGCTAACTCGACTGCTAGAGATAATTACAGACATTCGAAAGAGTATTTACAACCGATTCAAAGTGACTTGCACTTATTCTGTGTGTCAGAAATGGAATCTGGAAACAATCCGCATCCATTGGTTGATCATAACGGGTGGATGAAATCCACGAATGGAAATATTTACCGTTATTCTATTGCAGGAACTCATAACACGTTAATGGATGATCCACATTTTCATAGTCTGGCCAAACTATTTAAACAATTATTGAGTTAGTCGTTTGACAGGTAATCCTGGAAGCTTACCTTAGAAAGCAGAAGACGGAGGAACATAATGAACCAAGAAACACAAAGAGTTCCAATGGTTTTGACTGGTCGGATAAAGGATTCTCCAAGCAAATTGTTACACGAAATGGTATTGCAACCACAGTTTGATTATGAACTCGAGCACTTACTACCATTCTACTTGCAGATCGAGATGGCGATGATCTCAGAATATAAGCGGCTCGGTCTTATTACTAAAGAAGCTTCAGAAGAAATTTTATCTTATTTGGACCAGATCAACAAGAATACGATTGTAGCGGAATCCGAATCGAATATGTCAGATATTTGCTTTGCCATCGAAAAATATGTAGAAACGAGACTGACACATCGTGCTGAGGCTTGGCATGTAGACCGCAGTCGAAATGATGTCCAGGCCACAGCGCAAGTTATGTTTGCGCGAAAACAGTTGCTTGACATTGTCGGTGAGCTGCTCCAGTTGTCTGACGCAATACAAACTCAAGCGATTCGAACGATGGATATGCCTATGCCTGGATATACGCATTATCAACCGGCGCAAATTATCACACCAGGATTTTATTTCGCTGCGGTGAACGAGCAAATTGGAAAGTCAATCAAGCACCTGCTTCATTTGTTCGATGAATTGAATGAGTGTCCGCTCGGGTCTGGTGCGATGGCAGGGCTTGAATTGGAGTGGGATCGCGAAGCTTTGGCGGAACGTTTAGGCTTTTTAAGACCATGTCGCCACGCGTTAACTAGCGTTGCTTCTAAGGACTGGATGATTCAGATCGGAGCGGAACTATCGAATTTGTCCGTTTCCATAAGCAGATTTGTTACCGATCTGATCAACTGGGGAAGCAGCGAGTACAGGCTGATTGATTTGCCCGATCAGTTGTCGGGGATCTCATCGGCTATGCCTCAGAAAAAAAATTTTCCAGTATTAGAGCGGATTCGTGGAAAGACTGCACATATAACTGCTTACTATCTCGATTTTGCCGTTGCGCAGCGCAATACCCCTTTCACGAACCTTGTTGAAACAGCAAAAGAAGGCGGAAACAACTTTGCTACTATGATCAATCATATGAAAACCCTGCTACGCTTGTATACGTCTGTCATGGAACACCTCCAGTTTCAGGAGGAACGCATGTATGAAATATGTACCAATGAGTTTTTTGGTGGTTTTTCTATCGCGAATCAGTTGTCGCTGCGTGGCGGGATTCCCTATCGTATGGCGCAAGCGCTGGCGGGGCGCTATATTGTTGGCATGATGCAGCGTGGACGGAGAGCAACGGAAGTAGATGCAAACTACTTGCAAGAGATCTGCCGTGCTGAAGGGTACGAAGTTACTTTATTAGAAGAGGAGCTGCAGGAGGTGTGCGATGTGACACGGAGTCTTCATAGCAAAAAGACGCTTGGCTCCACTCATCCGGATCAAGTCAAGACCCTGCTATATATCCAAGAGCAAGAGCGAGAAGCGCAAAGAATTCAATGGAAGAAAGCGGAGTTTACCCTTACAAACAGGTACTCCGAGCGGAGGAGGTGACAAAATGGAAGGGTTACACTCTAAACACTCTATGATCAGAGGTGGCGAAGGGCAATCATTTGGAACATTTGGAGAACTCCTCCAAGGTGTCGGAAGCAATGGAGATGACTTTTTAGTCACTTTACCCATCCAAAGGTACGCAGTGGCAAAGTTTATACATCACCCCAGTATGCGAGAAATCATGGTATCTCCGAGTACAAAAAAAAAATCCATGGCGCTTACCCTTCTTATACTTAATCACTATGGTATCGAACCAGGCGGAATATTGGAAATTAAAGGAGAAATTCCGATTGGTAAGGGATTGGCCAGTTCATCAGCAGATTTAGTAGCGACAGTACGTGCACTCGACGATTGTTTCGGGTTCAATTTTACACCGGAACAAATACAATTCTTTCTCAAGCAAGTCGAGCCAACAGACGGTGTGATGTACGAAGGGGTGGTGTCATTTTACCATCGCAAGGTTCAGTTACGTGAATTTCTTGGACAACTCCCACCGTTGACGATCCTAGGAATTGATGAAGGTGGCGAGGTAGACACTGTTGAATTTAACAAACTGCCAAAACGGTTCAGTGATGGAGAGAAACAAATCTATGACGAGCTTCTCGATACCTTATCACATGCTGTCCGCACAGGCGATATACATACAATTGGCGTAGTATCGACGCAGAGTGCTAGAATGAACCAGAAGATTCGACAAAATAAGTTTTTTCACGATGTCATGTCGATCTGCGAGAAAGTGCGGGGGCTTGGTATTGTCATTGCCCATAGTGGAACCTTTATCGGCATCCTCCTATCACCTGAAAGAGTTGACTATTGGAATCAGATTTCGGCTGCTTCTGAGGCGATGCAGGAACTCGATGGTGATGTTATGATTTTTCATTCGTGGAGTGCAGATCAGAAATCAATCGTTCCTGGCAGAAAAAACACAATTAATGGTCAACCATTAGTCTAGCAGATTAAGAGAGGAGCACTGATCATGTTTTGTGCAAGTATATTGGATGCAATAGGAAATACACCTCTCGTACGTATTCTGTTAAATGAGGAGCGTGCAGCGGGAGAGGTTTACGCCAAATTGGAACTTATGAATCCATTCGGAATGAAGGATCGAGTAGCAAAACAAGCGATTCTGTCAGCGAAAAAATCAGGCATTCTCGAAGAAGGTGCTCCCATCATTGAGAGTTCGTCTGGTACGATGGCTTGTGGTGTTTCACTAGTTGGCAGGTATCTAGGGCATGATGTGCACATCGTTACAGATCCGCGGATAGATTCCATTACTCTCGCCAAGTTAACCTCTCTTGGCTGTAAGGTGCATGTGGTCGACAAGATGGGAGCACAGGGGTGGCAAAGTACGCGTTTGGAACGTTTACAAGAATTGATGAAAGAGTATCCGGGAGCTTATTGGCCCAGGCAATATGAGAATCCGGAAAATCCGCGGGCTTATGCCGGATTGGCTCAGGAATTGATTGCAGATCTGGGACAAGTGGACGTGCTTGTGGCAGCGGTTGGCAGCGGAGGTTCTTTGTCAGGCACAGCCTGGGAACTAAAAATAACGAATCCAAAATTAAAAGTAGTTGCTGTTGACGCAACCGGCAGTGTAATTTTTGGTCAACCTGACCGCCCGAGCCGTCTGCAAGGGGGACTTGGCAATTCGCTAGTTCCTTCTAATGTAAATCACAAACTTATCGACGAAGTCCACTGGTTGAACGATGAAGAAGCGTTTGCAGCTACATTGCAATTAGCTAGAAACGAGCAGATATTTGCAGGTAATTCTTCTGGATCTGTTTACGCTGTAGCTAGATGGGTAAGTAGACAGTCGATGCCAGGAACAAAAATTGTGGCTATTTTGCCTGATCGTGGCGATCGTTACGTAGACACA
This sequence comes from Aneurinibacillus aneurinilyticus ATCC 12856, assembly GCF_000466385.1. GTDB lineage: Bacteria > Bacillota > Bacilli > Aneurinibacillales > Aneurinibacillaceae > Aneurinibacillus > Aneurinibacillus aneurinilyticus. Next base: position 12,008 of record NZ_KE952677.1, on the reverse strand, counting down.
ATTTATAATGTTTCATATCGCGTTGAAAGAGGGCTTCAAAGCATGCATTTGCCCATGGAGCCAAAGCAGATTCAACCAGGAACAATTGCCCATTCATGGTCTTATGTTGATGTTACGGGGGTATATGCATAGTGTCGAATCAACTGCTTTTTATAGAATCAAACACAACAGGAACCGGAATGACTGCTTTGCAAATAGCTGCTTCTATGGACTTGATGCCACTCTTTTTTACTAGCAATCCTAAGCGTTACAAAGGACTTGCAGAAACTGGTTGCCAAGTTATCGTTTGTGATACAAACGATTTGGCAGCTTTGCAACAGACGATTGAAAAACACGTTATAAAAGAGAACATATGTGGAATCCTGACCACGAGTGATTATTATCTGGAAACTGTCGCTGAACTGACGATTCGATACCAATTACCCGGAAATCCGATTGAAGCCATTCAAAAAGCTCGAAACAAGGGATTCATGCGTCAATGCCTTTCTGAAGCCAACATCCGTCAACCACTTTTTTCACTAATACACTCAATCAAAGAGGTGGAAGCCGCTGTAAGCGAGATCGGATTTCCGTGTGTTTTGAAGCCAGCTGACGATAGCGGGTCCAACAATGTTATGCTGGTCCACACGCTTGAACAAGCCCGACAGCATGCGGCTACTATTTTTTCAAATGCCTATAATATGCGTGGGCAAAAAAATTCAGGAGTTGTACTTGCCGAGCAATATTTGGATGATCCTGAATTTAGTGTAGAGATGTTAACGAGGAATGGCCAAACGACCTGCATTGGGATCACGCAAAAATCATTGCATGGACTCCCCTATTTCGTCGAATCACGTCATTTGTTCCCGGCTCCTATTCAGGCAGATTTGGCCAAAGAGATTGAATCGTCAGTCCGCCAAGCACTCAAGGTGATTGGGATTCAACAAGGAGCAACCCATACGGAAGTAAAAGTGACATCAACAGGACCGCAAATTATAGAAATCAACGCTCGCTTAGCAGGAGGTATGATCCCTGAACTGATACGCTTGACGAGTGGCGTTGATATGTTGAAGCAACAGATTCTATGCGCGACAGGGATGCCACCTCAATTGAATAACGAGAATAACGGTATTGCGGGTATCCAGTTTTTGATGTCAAAGGAAGCAGGGACGATTATGGATATCGAGGGTTTGGAAGCAGCGCGGCATTTACCTGGCGTAAAAAGCGCACACATTACCGTAAAGCCAGGAGATCAAATTCAACCACCGCAAAATGCTTTTCACCGGATGGGTCATGTCATCGTCCATAGCGATTCGGTTGAGCAGACAATTACGTTACTTCAACGGGCTATCGATACCATAAAAATTCGAGTGAAAGTTCCTGACGAAGGGGAGGGATTATCATGATTGAACTGCGCAGTGATACTTTTACATTGCCAACGAAAGAAATGTTGGAAGTGATACCAACAGCTGTGCTCGGTGATGACGTTTACGGTGAGGACCCAACTGTCAAAGAACTTGAAACACTCGCAGCACGAATGTTGGGAAAAGACGCAGCTATTCTGATGCCTAGTGGCACGATGGCAAATCTGGCCTCTCTGATGGCACATTGTCCAAGAGGTTCAAAGGTGCTTGTCGGGGATGAGACGGATATTTACATTTATGAAGCAGGAGGGGCAGTTGTTTGCGGTGGAATCATGTACGAGCCAATCCCGACACAATCTGACGGGAGACTACGAATTGCAGACTTGGAGAAAGCTTTTCCAGACGACGCCAGTGATCCACAGTTTGCATTGCCGTCTTTGATTTGCCTGGAGAACCCACACAATCGCAAGGGTGGACGAGTATTGCCACTTGACTATTTGGCAGAGGTAAAAGCGTTTTCCGAGAGCAAGCATTTACCTTTACATATGGATGCCGCCCGAATATTTAATGCGGCGCTTGCCCTCGATGTACCTGTTTCAGAAATTGCCCAACATGCCGATTCGCTTCAATTTTGTTTATCCAAAGGGCTCTCGGCACCGATCGGTTCGATGGTCCTTGGAAGTGAACGGTTTATTGAAAAAGTCTACCGTATCCGCAAGATGTTGGGCGGAGGAATGCGCCAGGCTGGAGTAATTGCCGCACCAGCATTATTTTCCCTTACCAATATGGTCAATCGTCTTGCAGATGACCATGCAAATGCCAGACGATTGGCCGAAGGGTTGAATAAGGTGGAAGGGATTGAATGTAACGTCGATGAAGTGGAAACGAATATGGTTTTTTTCCGAATCGTTGACCCGAGGTTTACGTGGCAGACATTTGTAAGATCTGCTTTCCACGAAGGTGTTCATGTAGCTGAACTCGGACATGGACGAATTCGAGCTGTTACACACTCTGGAATTACTGAAAGAGACATTGATTGTGCATTAGACATCATTGGACGCGTGATGAGAAGCGGTCCTATGGACTTGTGTCAAGATAGTTGAAACAGACTGTCACCTGCCTACGCATGCGCCAGCACGATTTACGGAAGGACAGGCGGATAAGTGAACGCATATGATAGAGACAATCAGATTAAAATAAAGAGCTTTGAATAATCGAAGTGTGATCGAACGTTAGACAAAAAGGAGCCAAAAACCCTTGATAATACTAGGGGGTTGGCTCCTTTTAAATTTAGAAAACGAATCGAACGACACGGATGAGGCATGTGGAAACGCTGTAGTTCCTTCCTATGAAATCGATTCATGGAAGCCGTTAAATCCGTACACTATTCGGAGTGGATTTATCTTTTCATTCGAAAGGTAGCTGTCACTTCATGTTACTTTCATTTAAGCTACAACGTTGTTAAAGCCGGTGTTAAAATCCCCAATATAGCCGAAATAAAATTCCCCACTTAGAATAAACCATAGTCTACTTGAGAGGAGCTATGGAAGTTGATTACTAAGGGGGATTATTTATTGATTAAGGACCTTTTCGCCCGTGGCATGTCGATTTCAGATATTGCTAAGAAGTTAGAGATCGATCGCAAAACGGTTCGGAAATATTTAAATGGAGAGGCTCCAACAAGAAAACCACGCACTCGAAACAGCAAACTTGACCCATATAAAAATTACATACTACGTAGGATGCGGGAAGATGAGGTGCTAAACAGCGAGGTTCTTCTGCGAGAAATTAAACAACAGGGATATCAAGGTGGCAGAACGATCCTAAAAGACTTTATGCAACCCTTTCGGGTTCAGAAAAAGAGCAGACAAACAATACGATATGAGACTGTTCCTGGCGAACAAATGCAAGTTGATTGGAAGCATGTTGGTGAGTATATCATCGCTGGAGAGCGAGTCCAACTATCCATGTTTGTTGCTATTCTAAGTTATTCCCGAATGAAATATGCTCGCTTCACTATTAGTCAAGATCGAGAGCACTTGCTAGATTGTCTAGCTGATGCGTTTGAGTATTTTGGAGGTGTAACGAGGAAAATCTTATTCGATAATATGAGAACGATAATGGACGGCCGAGAGGCAGGACAAGTCAAGTGGAACGAAGCGTTCCTAGACTTTGCTAACTATTACGGGTTCTTCCCAAGAGCATGTAAACCATACCGAGCACAAACAAAGGGAAAGGTTGAACGAGCTATTCAATTTATCGCTAACAACTTCTTTCACAGCGTTACATTCTCATCTCTTGAGGATCTAAATCAGCAATTACTACGTTGGTTAGACTCTGTTGGAAATCGGAAGATCAACACGACCACTAATGCAGTTCCTCAAGAACTTTGGCTAAAGGAAGAGCTTCATTCAATCCTAGAAATGCCACGATATGATACAAGTTATAAGTCTTACAGAAAAGTACACTTAGACGGCACTTTTTCTTATAAAGGAGAAACCTGGAGGGTACCACTTACCTACGTCGGAGCTGAGATTTTAGTGAAAGAAAATCTGTCAGGAGATATCTTTTTATTTCATAAAGGAGAAAAAATACAGTTAAACGAAAATGTTGTCTATTTTCCTTCAAAAGAAAAAAAGAGACCAAAACAACGGATACCAGCCGTTATTTCCGCCTCTTCTTATTCCGTTGAAGTCCGCCCACTTTCTGCCTATGAAGACCTATTGAAAGGAGATCTTCCATGAGTGAAAAGCTCGTAGAGCTATGTACGAAACTTCAATTACCTGTCACCGCCAATTCGTGGTCAACGGTGGCAGATCAAGCAGCTAAAAATAATATACCATACTCAGCATTCCTTGAGCGACTTTTAGAAGCTGAACTAGCTGATAAGCACCTTCGCTCATCTCAAACATTGCTAAAGTTATCTGGTTTCCCATTTCGTAAAACACTTGATGAATTTCAATTCGAAGCACAACCTACCATTGATGAACGAAGAATAAGGGAGCTAATGAACCTCTCATTTTTAGAATCACATGAAAATGTTCTCTTCTTAGGTCCTCCTGGGTTAGGAAAAACTCATTTAGCCATTTCAATTGGTATGGAAGCCATCTCACGAGGCTTCAAAACTTATTTTATTTCAGCAAATGATCTTGTAACTCAGCTTCGAAAAGCAGATGAGGATAACCGATTAGAGCGTAAAATACGAACATTTATGAAACCAAGAATATTGATTATAGATGAAATGGGATATTTAAGGCTAAACACAAGCAGCGCTCATTATCTATTTCAGGTTATATCAAGAAGATACGAAAGAGGTTCGATTATCCTAACATCCAATAAGTCATTTGGTGAATGGGGAGAAATATTGGGAGACAGCGTTATTGCGACAGCTATCTTAGACAGGCTATTACATCACTCGAGGATATTTAATCTTAAAGGAGAAAGCTACCGTCTTCGTGAACGGAGGCTTTCTTCCTCAACAAACGCTTAGGATGCAAGTGGGGAAAATTAAATCGGCGATTTTGGGGAATTTCAGTTCGGCCTTGACATCTGTGTTTACTAAATTATGTAAGGTGTGAAAGGATGTAAACAAATGACACTGTCAAAGAATACCATGAGAAACACCAGTAGTACTGTCAACAAAGGTAGGATAAAAGAAAATAGCCATGCATCAACGGTAAAGACAACTCCAACTAAGAAAAGCTCAAAAGGAAATGATATTGTACAAGGATGCTTAGGTTGTCTAGGTATAGTTATTCTATTATTAATTGCATTGATAGCTGGTGGTCTAATTTTATATGCTGTTAATGACAATGGTACTCAAAAAGAAAAAAATGAAATAACAACAGCAACTACTTCAGTAAGTAATAGTATAGAAGAGCAAGTAAAGCAAGCTATTATAGATACAGTTGGAGAGACAGCAAACACTGGTGAACAAAAAATCATAGATTTACAGGTAAATGATAATCTTGCAACAACTGTTGAACATGACAAAGTAGTGGTAGCCTACCTTAATGCAGATGAAAATCTAAAAAACAGTATGACAAAGGGTGGAATATTAATAGACTCGACGAACATCTTGAAGAAACTCTTTGCAATAAACAACATTGAAGAAGCAACTTTTATTTGGGAGTTACCTTTATTAGATTCACAGGGAAATAAACAAACGGAACCTGTACTGAAGGTCACTATGACTAGAAAAAGTGCTGCTAATATAAGATGGGACAACTTTAACTGGAAGAATCTTGAGAATGTTGTTGATACATACTGGGAGCATACTGTATTTAAGTAAGAAGAAAGTGAAAAATCCCCCAAGCGAGCCATTTTAATCGCTTGGGGGATTTTTTTTCAAATTTTTTTGGAATCCACTTAAATTTTTCGAGCTTTTTATTATATATCATACGAAGCCACCGATACGATGGTTTTCAACATGTGAAATAGAGAGGTGTGATTCGTTGTGAACCAATAGTATCACCGTACGCAACTATGCGCAACTGTTTTTTAGGCGAGTAGGAGTTAGTATAAAACATTTAACAAGAAGGGATTGTGAATCAGATGGCGATTGACACAGTTACATTACGTTCACCTTTTATTACAGAAGAGGTAGCCCAACGTATAGAGCTCCAAAGCATAAAGCGGCAAGGTGTGAATATGAAGTCAGGGGAATTGTTGTATTCCTTGACTACTGCTAGGTTAAAAGGTTCTTTTGATGCACGTATCTCAGTCAAAGTTGAACGCCAACAAAAGGGCTTTGATAACAAAATACCATATAAAAAGGATTGCTCCCCATTCATTACTTTAGAGTGCAGCGTGCATAAAGCGTTGATTGGACACAATGTTTATGGCGGTACAGATGATTTTCGGGCATCAATTCTTTGGCTAATTGACAAAGTTAATGAATTATTAGGAGTACAACTGCCACCAGCACCTCTATGGCAAGTAAGAAGAATTGATGTGGCAGAAGTTTTTATGTTGGTTTCAGAGCAAGCTGTACAGGAATGGTTTCAAGGATTAAAAATAAACGATACTTTCCGCAGGCGTAGTGTTTCCAAGTATGGACAACATGGATTGTTAGTGGTAGGAACAACAACATCTTTAAAGTTCTATCACAAAGGAAAGGAGTTTGCGAAACATGATGCAAGAAGGCTACTGCCGTTCACGGACGTTATCAAGGTAGCCGAATTGCAAGAGCTTGCAGATCGGCTATTACGGGCAGAAGTGGAAATAAAGACTAGAAAACTAAAAGAAGACTTTGGACATGTGCCGCTTGTTAGTGAAATTACAATTAACTATCTGAACAACCTCTTTGATAAAGAAGTTGGCGCATTTCTAAAAGAAGGAGCAAGTCGAGTAGGTAAAGTGATAACGGTCAATGCGGTTCGACAGAGACTAGTTAAAGAATATGGAGAACGTCGAGCCAAAACCTTGTTTAATACATGGCATCAATTGGCGACATTAGGGGAGCAGTTTGTTAAAGATAATCAAAAGCCAGCAACCTTTTATGAACATGTAAAACTCATTAGAAAAGCTGAATGTTCGTGGCATAGCACGGATTTACTTCTAAGAAGAACGGATGGACTTGTACCCGAAGGATTTTCACCAACTCGTTGTGATAAAAGAAGACTTACAGGAGAGCTTCCTGTTGTACAGGAGAAGTTAAAACTGTACAGAGAGCGATCCTGTAGCGAAAATGTGTTATTAAACGAAGAAAATTCAAACGAACCTCTTGTAGGTTAAAGAAATCACACAATTTTTCATAGGACCTCATGTAGGTTCTGTATTGGTTGATCTGGTGGTTCAAGTGCTCCTAGCTACAAATGTAACCAGTTACTAATTAGAACGGCATGAGAAGCAAAGCTCGTTGGTCAGATCTACGGAAAACAAAATGATGTGCAAGAAAATTTGTAGCATCCCTTAAAAAAATTAATGTTTTTGTCATATATAGTAGCTTGAAAAACAAATCAACTTTGGGAGGAAAGAAAAATGAATTTTAAAGACGAAGCAGTTAAGGCAAAAATGGAACAATTCTCTCATGTAGGATTTTCGCTTTTGGGAATGGAATGCCGGATGGGGATGTTGGCGAAAGCTTTGGAAGAGGCTCAATCTGAGTCTCTAGAATGTACAAGACTTATTGAGCATATAAGAATGAAACAAAAATTTTACTACCTAATGGGAACGTATATAGAAAAGGTTCATATTCATGAAGACAAAAGTATAGAGCAGCAGATCATTGATTCAATAATTGAAACGGGCAATGCAATTTTAGATGATACGTTTGAATTGAGTTTTCTAAAACGCATTGATTGCTCAGAAGTTATTTATGCTGGTTTAAAGGAAATTGAAAACAGCTATTTTATTGAATTAATGGTGGATTTGTTTGAAGAAGATGCCGAGGTAATTGATTGGTTAAATGACCATTTTTACATTCCAGACAATCTTTACTTGTGCTGATATATTACTGGGTAATATAGTAAAGCTCACGCCAAGGCGTAACAAAAATTAAAGTTTGTGTAACGGTGGGGGTTTTACACATGGAGAAAGTGGTCGGATACATTCGTGTTTCAACTAAAGGACAAGCAAGAGACGGTTACAGTCTCGCTTATCAAATGGAGGAAATTGAGCGCTATTGTTCCGACCACAACCTTGAACTACTGCAAATATACAAGGATGTAGGAATCAGCGGTGCAAAAGTTGACGAAGAGGGTCTTACCGTTGAACGAGAAGGTTTGCAGGAAATGTTGTCAGACTTGGAATGGCTTGGTGCTAGCTACGTTGTGGTGTTAAACACTTCGCGATTGTGGAGAGCTGATCTGGTAAAGGTGCTGATTCAGCGTCAACTAAAGCGTCACAACGTAGACATCAAGTCCATTGAGCAGACAAACTACAGTATTTTCACCGTAGACCCAAATGACTTTTTAATCAATGGGATGATGGAACTGCTTGACCAGTACCAACGATTAGAAATTGCCTTAAAACTGAGTAGGGGTAGACGGAAGAAAGCCCAACAAGGTGGTTATGCAGGAGGGAGAGCAACTTTTGGCTATTCAGCTAAGAAAGGTCAAAAGTCTTTAGAGGTAAATCATCAGCATGCTCAGGTTGTAAAAAGGCTGTTTCAATTACGAAAAGAAAATTCGGATTGGTCACTTAGCCAGCTAGCATTGCAATTAAATGAAGAAGGTTTTCAAACAACACAGTCCAAAGCATTCACAAAAGTACAAGTGAAACGGATTTTGGATCGTGAAAGTTTTTATAAAGGTAGTTATCGTTACGGACAGATTGAATCGGAAGGTAGACATTATCCGATTTTGGATTATTAACCAGAGGCAACTAAGCTAAAGACAAAGGTGATATTGGTATGGATAGAACAATCAATTATGTAGTTATTAAACCTACGGAAGCAGAAGTCAAAAGATTGGAAATAGTTAGAACTCTAGCGAATTTACTACGGAAATATGCTGAAAAGGTAGCAAAGGACAAGCAATAACGGAGAGTTGGATGGACGTTTACATGTTTAAGCGTCTATCCTTTTTCATTCTATAAAGTAACTGTAATAGAGGTGGGAAATATGAAAAAAGGAAAATTTGCTGCAATCTATACAAGGGTTAGTACTGACGAACAAAAGAAAGAAGGTTGCTCATTAGAGGCTCAAGAGGAAGAGTTGCGAGAATATGCTGCGGCAAAAGGTTATACAGTATTTGATGTGTATTGTGATGGTGGATACTCTGGAAAAGATTTCAATAGACCTCATATTCAACGCCTTTTTCGGGATATGAATGAAGAAAAGTTTGAGGCAATCTTAGTGTGGAGGCTAGACCGTTTATCAAGAAGTAATAAGGATATTTTGATACTTATAGAAAACGAACTAGAGCCAAGAGATATGAAATTACTTGTAAAAACCTGTGATATTGACTCGTCTACAACAAATGGACAAATGTTTATTAGCTTACAAGGAACATGGGCTTCGTATGAACGGAAGATTACCATTGATAGGGTTAAGTCAGCGATGAAACAAAAGGCAAAAAACGGGGAATTTAACGGCGGAATACTGTTTGGATATGATGTAGTAAATAAACGATTAGTGATAAATGAACAGGAAGCACACGCTATTAATCATATTTTTGAATTGCGTGCGCAAGGATTTGGATATAAAGCCATTGCTAATATAATTAACGCTACAGGATGTAAAACTAAGAAGGGCAACAACTTTGGTATAGACGCAATAAGGCGTATCGTACACAACAAAGAGTATGTTGGAATCAATACATGGGGGAAAAAAGAAGACTGGAACATTAAGAGAAGAAAAGGGAAAGTAGAGGAAATGCCGGAACGGGAAGGTAAGCATGACGGAATCATTTCCCTAGAATTGTGGGAGAAAGTACAGACCATTAACAATATGCATAAGCAAGCCTTTACTCCTGTAAAGTCGTACAGTGAGAATTTCTTTCTGGCGGGAGTTATAAAGTGTCCACAATGTGGTGCTGGAATGGTCATGCATAAAATCAAAATGCGAGGCAAGAATGATTACCACCGTTACTATATGTGCCAGGGTTATCATCAAAGAGGAAAAATTGAATGTTCATCAAACTTAGTAAGGGCTGACTGGATTGAACAAGAAGTGTTATACGTTTTAAGACAGTCGATTAACAACATGAATCTTGTAGATGAGGTTCTAGAAAAACTTGAACTGGATTCATTACAGGACAAAAGACCTCTGGAACTTCAACTGAATGAGTTAAAGATGCAATTGGAAAAGAAAACAATAATGCTTGATTCGTTAGACGAAAACTATCTACTCGGGGAATTAGATGCTAATAACTTTAACAGACTTTCCAGTAAGGTACAGGAGGAAATAGACGAGATCAATGAGATGTTGGCTAAGAAAGAAAGGGAGCTAGGCAGGCTTAATTTTGGCACTCAGATCAACTCTAAAATGGTAATCGAATTGCTTAAGGATTTTGACAGCCTATTTGAAGTGGCTGACGATCAAGAAAAGAAGGTATTGATTCGGTCTGTAATTAAAGAAATACAGGTGTCCAAAGACAGAAAGAAGTTGGAACGAGTATCCCTTTGGATCGGTGACGATATATGTTTACCAGCAAACAACAAGCGCAGAACCGTATCATAAGTAACTGCAAACCATTTTTAAAGAATAAATTTGATAATAGAAGAACAGATATTGATATGCAGGAAAGCAGTGAATGGCATTTCAAGGATAAGTTATAAATCGTTTGGTTTTATTCTATAAGAAGAATGTAAACTTATTTACCACTGAAAGGAAACAGGTATTATGAAAACACAGTTAACAGCAATTATGAAAACTTATAGCAATAGCCCGCTTACAGATTATATAAAACCACAGAAATTTTTTATGCCATTTGAATATATTGACGATCAGGAATGCTCTATAAAATGTACAAATGAAGGTCATATAAAAATAGACGTGGAGATTCTCTTAGGAAAAAGTTGTTTAGAGGGGGATTTTACACCTCCCTTCACAAGAGAAAATGTAGAGTATCTTATATTTAGAGAAGAGTTTTATGCGAGAATATATGATATTAACTTTGCAATGCAGATTGCTAATCCTGGTAAGGTTGCTTTTAATGAGGTTTTGATTTTACAGGATGGAAAACCTTGTGAATACTTAAAGGTAAATCCAATGACACCCCCTTATGTAGTTGAATACACTTTTGATGAGGAAATTAATCCAAAAGTCGATTGGATAGAAACGTTTGATTGGCTAGTGGTGTGGGATTGGTTAAGAGAAATACCAGATTTTTGGAGAGAGGTAGCTCAATCAAATATAGGAAGGGTATTTAACTATTTAAGATACTTTTACAACGAGTCTAGTCCGCTTGGTATAGTATGGCTTAGTATGTCTCTTGAATCATTATTAGTTACTAACCAAAGCTTTTCTAAAAATCAATTAGCAGGAAAACTTACATTATTGCTTCATGATATATTTGATAAAAAATACATTGTAAGCAATGTTGAAGACTTTTACAAGTTACGTTCAAAGATAGTCCACGGAAAACAAAATTTATCTCGACCAAGTCAAATACACTATACAAGTGAAACAGAATCAATTGATGACAAGTTTTTAAAAATAGGATCATTTGGTTATTTATCTTTACTTTACTGCCTGCAATTTATGATAAATGAAGGAATTAATGAACTTAATATTATAGAAGAAATAATATATCGTTTTACATAATTTAATAAAATATTTTATTTTTTGTAGTAGTGTCTCAGATTCTGGGATATTTTCAAAAAAGTCTGCTAATATCTTATTGAGGATAGAGCCTAATATTTTCCTTGTTTCACCACTTAACATAGTTGTTTGTACTTCATAACCATTGATAAAAAGTTCTTTTGAGAAAGTTCCTTTTAATTCTATTGATTGTATTGTATTAAACGGAAAGAACTTTGCTGAAGAAAGTGCATTGTGAACATGGATTTCTTTAATTGATACTAAACAGCCATCCTTCGCACTTCCAAAGGCTGTGTTACCAAAGAGTAAAATTGCAAATTCGTTTTCACTAAGTTTTGCGTAAGAGTTTAATGCATTATTAAATTTTTTGTCTCGTATGTATACAAGTCAGATGAAAGAAGGAATGGATTACGGAGAGTTATGTCGAACCATTACCATTAATATCGTCGATTTTCGCT
>NZ_KE952676.1 GCF_000466385.1 Aneurinibacillus aneurinilyticus ATCC 12856 | reverse complement strand
AACTTGTTTTTTGTGTTGTGCCGTTTTTCAGCGGTGACTTTTATATCTTATCAAAAAAAGATGTTTTTTGCAATACTTTTTAAAACTTTTTTTCTAAATCATTTCGCCGATTTTTGACGGCGACAAGAAATAATATATCATATGTTTTCTGATTCAGTCAACAAAAATATAATTTTTATTTTATGCATAATACCTCACAAAAAACTCACTCCTATTAATTATCTATAATATCGCAAATAATAAAATGCACACATCGGTGTAATCCTTCGCTTTTTTCTCACAAGGAAGGGACATGACCCCTTTGTGTCGCCAAAGTCGGACCGACAAAACATCTGGGCAAAGCGAAGCAGCCAGACGAACCGCCGCCCGTTTGGGGCACAGTATGGTGGCTATGTACTCTGGATGATACTCGATAATCAACACTCTTGAAAAAACTGGATTTTCCCGGTAACTATTCACCAAGATCTTTGTCCTACTTTTGTTTCTGTTGTATAACCTGGTGCTTTTTTACAACTAAATGAAAAGTATACATATATTTTTCGTTCTCCATCGTAAGCTATAAAAAACAACCCCGAAAACTATTTCGAGGTTGTGCAAATTTTCTACTCAACAATATACTTTTTTTCCATTCCATATTCACTTTCTACAAACACTTCTCTTAACAAAGAGCGTTTGGACAATTTTTCCAATAATAAAATTAAATCGAATTGTACTCCATAAAATTCAGGATGATGCAACAGTTCATCAACAGACCATGCTCCTTCTCTTGTCCGCATAATATTAAGCAAAAAAGCGCTGCATTCTCCCATCTTAGAAATAACGGAGAACTCACTGGCCAGTAGCAATAATTCAATTCGTTTTACCAACGGATCATCAGTAGTGATAAGCTCCTCGTACAATTTGAAAATAGAATAATCAATCTCGGAAACTTGCTGCCACACTACAGTCTCTGGTACCTTCCCCGCCTCAATAACCGCGAGTCGTGCCCAATGATGCAGAGCATAAAACATGCTGTTGTATGCATCGAATATCTGCCCCTGGCTTACATGTTCCCTTGCTTCTAAATAGTGACGCAAAAAGCGGGTAAATTCTACACAAATATTTCGACTGTGAAATGCAGACGGATACGTAAAGAATCTATCTCTGACTTGCTTTATATAATTATTTCTGTCATACAGTACCGCTCCTTGCAGTGTCCATTGAACAAAACGGCGGTGAAACCTATTCTCGATAATATGTGTAAAGTATAATTGGTTCACCCAACGAATTTGTATGTTTAATGAATTATGTAAAACGTTTCTGATTTTTAGTTTTTCGCTTTCTTCTTTTACGATAACCAAGTATAGTTCATCAAATCCATCAATCAATGCGCTCTGGCCATTGGTCGGTTTTATATGAATTACCGACTCTACCGTGTCATCAACAATGTTATGGAGAAATGTATCGGAAAACCCTTCATCCATCTTGTTTGAAACCTCCCTTACAATATGGTGAATGTTTGAAATTTACTTCACCTCTCGGTAAAATTTTAAACTTGCAAAATTACAGTGACTTTTTACAAAAACATAATATATTTAGTATCTTTATTTTGTTTCGACAAACATTATAATTTCACCTTCTACTATTGACATAGTGTTAATGATGATTTAATATAAGGATGTACATTTCTTTTACTCTTCCTGAGGTACTAACTATATCCTTCTTTCCTCCTCAAGCATTTGAGGAGGTTTTTTTTTGTAAAACATGCTATAATCTTGTAGGAAAACTACGGGAGGGAAATGTACATGCTATTTTCAGGTAAGCTAAACAAGCTAAGAACGCTTGCACTTGGAATGGTCTTTATAGGCATTATCATAATGTATATCGGGTATGCTGCATTCGCCGGCTTTTTAGGTTCTTTGTTTGCGCAAAATACGATAATTATGGCTATCTTTTTAATATTTGGTTTTCTCTGCATTATGGGAAGCTCAGTCATGTACATGTGGCTTGGCATGGTATCAACTAAAGCCACACAAGTTTACTGCCCAAGTTGTAGTAAAGTAACCAAAGTAGTCGGAGTGCGAGATGAATGCATGTTTTGCAAACAGCCATTGTCACTTGATCCGGCTGATGCAAACACCAATCGTCATACACCCTAAACTGTTTCAAGAGTGAGACATGAATATATACTCTAATCCTTTTATATATTGAAATAGCACATAAACAATAAGCAAAGGAGCTTACCAGAATAATGGCAAGCTCCTTTGCTTATTGTCGAACCCGGCAGGTTTCACATAGCCCGTACACTTCAAGACGATGGGAAGCAACTTCAAATCCAGTATTTATGGACGCTTCTTTTTCCACACCATGAAGAGGTGGATAATGAAAGTCCTTTACTTTACCGCAGCTTATACAAACCGCATGGTAATGTTCGCTCATATTAGCATCATACCGACTTGAAGCATCACCATACGTAAGCTCTCGAACCAACCCTATGTCTTTAAAAACACGCAAATTATTATAAACAGTGGCTACACTCATATTAGGGAACTTTCCCTCCAGCGATTTATAGATCTCATCAACAGTAGGATGAGACATGGTCTCTAATAAATAACTCAAAATCGCATGACGTTGGGGAGTCATCCGTACTCCTGCGTCCCTTAGTTTAGCCGTCGCTGTCTGTAATGCTTCTGCGGACATAGGTCATGCACCTCTTTCTAAAAAGTAATTAATCTCTTTTTATAATATTTATAAATAGTGTAAAACTTCTCTTGATAAATTGTCAACTAAGAAGGATTATCGATAAACGTAAGACAACAAAAAAACGCTGAGAAAACTCAGCGTATTACTTTAATAATGTAGTAGATCATAAAATTAAATAATGCGGTCGGCGAGACTCGAACTCGCACGGTCGTACGACCACTACCCCCTCAAGATAGCGTGTCTGCCAATTCCACCACGACCGCAAACATGGCGAGCCTACCAGGATTCGAACCTGGGCACCTGGTTCCGGAGACCAGTGCTCTATCCCCTGAGCTATAGGCTCTCAATATTTAAATAGTAATTACACCCTGAAAACTGAATCAGAAGA
>NZ_KE952675.1 GCF_000466385.1 Aneurinibacillus aneurinilyticus ATCC 12856 | reverse complement strand
AGGGACGAAATTGACCGGCAACTGTCTCCCACACTGAGAGGCCCAGATGTTTTGCCGGTTCGGCCCTGGCGCCACAAAGCGGCCGTGTCTCTTCCTTGTAGAAAAGACGAGGGAACACGCCGACGCGTGCATCTTATTTCTTCCGGTATATGGATAATCAACAGGTGTGTTATATTATTAGTAAGAGGTGAGAGAAGTTTTGAATCAATCTTTAGAGAAAAGACATTTAGCCCTACGGGATGCCGAAACGAAGGCAGAAGAATTATTTAGAGCAATCGAAGAAAAAGGTATACTGCGTAGTGGTATAACTGAAAAACAAATTAATCGAGAGATTTATGAATTGGCTTTCCAAATGTTCGGAATTAAAAAATATTGGCATAAACGTATTGTGCGAGCTGGGAGGAACACCCTGTATCCTTATAGGGAAAATCCACCAGACTTGACCGTTTCTAAGGAAGATATTATCTTTCTTGACTTTGGTCCTATATTTGAGGATTGGGAGGCTGATTTCGGTCGGACATACGTTCTCGGAAAAGATCCAATCAAAGTGAAGCTACGTAATGATATTGCACAGGCTTGGGAAGAGGGAAAAGCCTTCTTCCAATCCAGACCGCATATTACAGGCAGTGAACTTTTCGCATTCGTTTGCGATCTTGCGAAAAAGTATGGATGGGAATACGGAGGTCCGCATGCCGGCCATCTTATTGGTGAGTTCCCTCATGAACAGGTACAGGGTGAGGAAGTTGAGAATTATATTCATCCTGACAATAAAGTTCCAATGAGAGAACCTGATAAGAATGGTCAGCCACGAGATTGGATCTTGGAGATCCATTTTATCGATCGGGAACTTGAAATCGGCGGTTTCTTTGAGCAGTTATTAACAGTTGAATAGGTTAGGTAGTATTAATCAAGGGTATTGATTATCCGACCTTATTCAGAGTAAATAGTCACTACATCAAGTCCCAAGCGGACGGTGGGTTCGTCTCCCGTAGAGAAGCGTATATCGGTCGCCAAGGGAGACGAAAAGCCCTCTTCGTGCCCTGTTGAGGTATATAGGTACAGGGCGTGTCTAACCTCCTGAATATTTGATATGTCTTGCGAAGAAAATATTTTAGCTTTTAGTCATAACAACGGACCATGATGATAATTTTTTATCTCCTTGAAAAGAGAAACCTCTTGCTTTATAGGCTACATCATCTATTTAATAATGGATTCACTTCCAGAGTAGTCCCCATTTTCAGAGACATATCTTGAAATAATTGCGTCTTCAAGTACCATAAATTTCCCCCCCACCAAAAAAAATGTTCTAGAAAATATTTTGTGTATTAAAAGAGAAGGGTTAACGGCCGATGGTTGCCATATTAGAATGAAGCAGTGAAAGATACACAAAGGTAACCACCCAGATGTTTTGTGCTCCCGGCCTTGATACCACAAAGCAGCCGTGTGCCTTCTTTGCGAGAAAAAGACGAAGAAATACGCCGATGCGTGTACCTTCTCCCATATATGAAATGGGAAGGGAAGAGGCTTGTTCATTCAGCGGTTCAGCAATTGGGCACGAGAAAACAATGCTTATATAAATATCATGTGGTTTTTTAAAAAATAAAAGTGTGTATTGAATAAATTAATTTTCATTATATTATTTTTAATTATATTTAATATTAATGTTTACTTTTGTGATTTTCGATCGTATAATCAACTCAAATAAAAGAAAGGAATTTCTTATGAGATATCCTGTTTTGACTAACTGCCCAGTTTGTAGCCATTCACTGCATGTCATGAAGTTACACTGTCCGCATTGTCATACTACCATTGAAAATGAATTTAAATTATCAAAATTCGCTTCTTTGTCTTCCGAACAATTGCAATTCATAGAAACATTTCTTGTTTGTAGAGGAAACATTAAAGAAGTGGAGAAAGAGCTTGGTATTTCTTATCCAACCGTACGCGGAAAGCTAAATGATGTTGTTGTTGCACTTGGACATGATGCTGAAATGCCGAAAAAAAGTGAGCGGGATACAAAAAAAATTATTTCTATGTTAGAAGATGGCGAACTAAAAGCTGAAGAAGCCATTAAATTATTAAAAAATGAATCGAGGGATTTAAAATGAAAGAAGAAATTTCAAAAGTATTAATGATGGTACAAGAAGGAAAAATTGATTCTGAAAAAGCGGCTGAACTTATCCAGGTGTTAAAAGAAAAAGAAGCATCATATATAGCGCCTACAGCATATTTGGATAAAACATTAAAAGTACGTGTCGTTTCTAAAGAGAACGGTAACGTGAATGTTAAGTTACCCATTAAACTTGTGAAAACGGTGTTAAGGGCAGGTCACGGTATTGCGATAAACGTACCACAGGCAGAAAAATATGTAAAAGATTTGGATATTGATTTGTTAATCGATGCGATTGAAAACGAACTAGATGGTCAAATTGTGGATATTCAATCGGCTAATGGCGATACTGTAGCTGTCATTATCGAATAGGTCTTTCGATGATTAAAGTCAAAATTCAAACGGAAAATAAACGTAGATTTTCGATTCCTGTTCCGTACAGCTTTATGTACCTCTTAAGCTTCTTGTTATCTTCTGAATTTCTTTGGAGACAGATAAATAAATGGATGAAGCATCAGTCAGGGGAAAAAGTTTTTTTTGTCGAGTTTTTACATCCAAAGCTGATAAAGCATTTTCTGAGTTCTATCATTAAAGAGTTACAGCATCAAAAAGGTCTTGTTATTGTCGATATAAAATTACAAGATGGAACCCAGGTCATCATAAGGTTATAAACAGACAATATAAGCAGTGTTATTGCTACAAACCTGTGAATAAGAAAAGAATGTTCATTTACAAGGTCCTGGTGACGAAAGCTGTCTTTGTAACACCGTTTGACGTTTGAACGGTGTTTTTTGTTTTTTTACTGCTTTTTAGTAAAAGAAATTATTGTTAATTATCCGATTTTATCCAGAACAAACAACATGAAGGGTCCGAAATTGAAGGGGAAAAGTGCTTTAACTAGGCGGGGAATATATGAAGGATTGTTGGAAAGAGGTTGGGAACCTGTAAATGCGAAGCGTTATGCTACTGAATTAACGACGAAACTTAGGGAGGATGCAATTAATTTTGCTAAGAAACAAGGTTATATAAAATGTCCTTAAAAACTAATAAAATGGAAGGGTGGATTTTAATTGTTTGCTCAATGCATTCCTTTTGATAATCATGTGAGAGGTAGAATAGGTGGTAATCCTCCAAAATTGATTGAAGAACAAATACCTGATGATTACAGGTTTTATGCAACTCTAGTTCATCCAGAAAAGGAGGATGTTATGCTTTCTATTATTATTCATGAGAATTTTGATACTTTATTGGAAAAAAATATTTATCCTTCAATTGAAGTAAGAGTTATAGAGCATGAATACTCCGAAATTGGGAGCAACACTGATAAAAGTATTTTAGATTTAGGTATGAACTCAATAAGTGATTATTCGGAAAACCAAGGGAATAATTTTTTGTTTATTAAAGTTTTGGGAGAACCACGTCTTATTCAACCCAAAAGTTATTATTATAAAGAGTTGGAAAATAATAATTATTCCTTTTTTCTGCAAATAGAGGAGGAAGGCTATAGTGATAATATGGATTATGTGTTTATGTACGGTGCATTATATCTATATAGGCATAATGAAACAGGAGAGGTCATTGCTGGTTTCTGGCAATGCTCTTGAACAACCTAGCTATTAGAGTGTAAAATGCGCACCTGCCGGTTACTTTATTCAAATGCGATTGTGCAGATTGAGTAAAGTAACCCTCTTTTTCATTGATTTTGATGTGATTTTTGGCAAAGACCCTTGTATTTTCCTCAGGAGAAATAGCTGAAAACATCCATTTTTACATGAGCGATGGGGTTCTTGATCAGTCCATAAGTAAAAAGTTTTGAATCTATCTGTATAAATTATCATATTTCGACAAAACAATACTTTGGTTACATAAAAATTAAAGTGTACCCATTGTCAAGGACAGTTTGGGTTTTTATTCTCCAATTTAGATAGGTTTTGTTTTCAAAACATTACCAAACATGGCAGAGACCAAAGATTAGTCTCTAAATAATATCAATATATTCTAAAGGAATTGATCTATCAAAAATCAAATCTTTTAAAGGATCTACATTTTTCCCAAACTTATAACAAAGATATAATCGTTCATTAAATTCTGCATAAACCCTGACATTTTACCTTTTTCATAACGTCCGTAAGTTTGTAATTGTGGAAAGCGTTTCTCTGAAAAATCCCCCTTCTAATCATCACGGCAAGTCCCGAACGGGTGATGGATTCGTCTCCCACAAAGGGGCATAGAGGGCCGCTTTTTGCTTCAGCTGTATTGTGACAATAAAATTATTTACTAAACAAAAAAGATGTTTACCGGACAAAAGTGTTCTTCGCTGATACCCGTAATAACGGACAGCTTAGTGGAAGAACTTTAAGGGGTACCATTACATTGCCATCAAGCTAGAGCCCCATTATGAGAATTAAGCTCATTTTTTAGTCTTGGGTGTAACTTGTTTTGTTAGGTTAATTGAGATGGGGGGATGTCAGGAAAAAGCGGATTTACAACGATAAGGAAACCCAATACTAAAAAGCCCAACTTCTCCGTAAATTAATAGAGAAATTGGGCCTTTTCATTACTCCATTAAAGCGCTCGATAATGGAATAACTAAAACATTGTGGGCCTCAGGATTTTACAACCAATCATTGAAGCTCCTTTATTAATTTCGTGAGCTCTTTAAACCTTAGATCAAGCACCGCATATTCTTTATTATTTGGAGTCATGAAGCTAAGCTTCCCCAAAACTTCTTGTCGTTCTGTTTCAAGAGTTAAACGCAATTCCTCATTATCATCTCTTTTTGGTGATGGTTCCTTCCCATTAATTTGCTTATATATGGTGTGATTTGAAAAAACGAGCTTAGTGTTTGTTGTTTTTTCAAGAAAATAACGATCGTGTGACACGACCAATAAAGTGCCATTATATTGTTCTAATGTTTCTTCAAGCTGTTCACGGGTAGGCAAATCTAGATGGTTCGTTGGTTCATCTAGGATGAGTACATCTTTTTCTTCTAGAATATATTTCATTAACTTACATTTCACACGCTCACCCATGCTCATCTTTCCAATAGGCTCTGTCCACTGAGAATCAAGGAACCCTAAATGTATCATTAAATTCCGTACGTGCCCTCTCGCTTCAAATGACTCTTTATCGAATAACTGTTTGGGAGTTTGATCAAGGGGCAAGTCAAAAACTTCTTGTGTTAAATAGCCGATATTTGCTGATGGAGAAACCCATATATCACCTTTAGTAACTGTTTCTTTTGCGGTTATCATATTCAAAAAGGTCGTTTTACCACTACCATTTGGACCTGTAACTGAAACCTTTTCGCCATGCTGAATGGTAAAATTAGCACCTTTAAAAAGTTTTCGTCCTTCAAAAGACTTTTCTAAATTTTTAACCTCTAAGAATCGCTTGCCTACTTTATGATTCGATTTTAATGAAAAATTTACTTGGTATTCAGCCTTAGGCGCATCAACTTTAATTTTTTCAAGTTCTTTTTCAAGACGCTTTTGTTTTGATTTTACTTGTGAATCCATTCGTTTAGCTTTTACACGATAGTATTCTTTAGGGAATTCCTGTTTTGTTGATTGTGCGTGAGCTGATTTTGACCATGATGTTAGTTGGTTCATTTGACCTTCAATACGTTCTATCATCTTTTGCTGTTTCTCATATTCACGTTGCTGTGTAAGCCTTTCTCTTTCACGAAATTTCATATAACTAGTATAGTTACCGCTATGACTGATGAGCGTTTGATTTTCAATTGACCATATTTTCGTGACAACTTTATCTAAGAAATAACGATCATGCGATACGAGTATAATAGTACCTTTATAGCTTTTAAGCTGGCTAATTAGGAAGTCTGAACTCTGTTCATCTAAATGATTTGTTGGTTCGTCCAACAATAAAATGTCCGTATTTTTGGCTAAACCTTTTGCAAGGCGGGCTTTTAATCTTTCTCCTCCACTTAAATTCGAGAAGTCACGGATTGGAACATTCCACTTCCTTAATAACGCTTCTTCTTGAGATGTAACCTCATCAAAAGAATAAGACTCGGTTTCTTGTTCAACCATCGTGATGATAAGATCATTTTGCAGGTGCTTAATTTGTCCTTCTGTTGGTGGAAAGTCACCATTCAGTAATTGCAATAACGTTGATTTTCCAGCACCATTTTTACCTATGATTCCGATAATATCCCCTTGTTGTACATTCGTATTTATATTTTCAAAAATAGTATGATTTTGAATTTCAACTTTTATATTTTGTAACTGCATTAGTTCTAACATAAAGAATCATCCCTTCTCTTTAGGGAGAATAAAAAATCCTCCCAAATAATTTTGGAAGGATTAGTCAAATCGCCTTTTTGCCGTACGTAAATAAGCTATTTAGCATCGCAGCTATATAATATATGGAAAAATGGGCAGACTAATCCTAAGTTTTATTATCTGAAATATACTATTTCAAATGTTAAAAATTAGGTTAGTTATCCATTGTCCACCCATCATCCCTTTCGTTCAATGTAAAGCTGATTTTAACACTTCTAAGTGAAGTATGCAACATCACTTTAGACAAGAATTAACATAACTTTATTTAACTTCCCTCCGAAAGAAGTCTCCCACTT
>NZ_KE952674.1:1835-2096 GCF_000466385.1 Aneurinibacillus aneurinilyticus ATCC 12856 | reverse complement strand
ACAGATCCGGTAGGAACAGCAAAAGGCGTCGTAATGGGTGTATGGGATACGGTGAGTAATCCAGAGGAAAGCTTTAACAATTTCCGTCGTGATCTTGAGGGCTTGTATTACCAGATGAAAGATGGAAATGCAGAGACACGGGGACAATTACTGGGCAACTTTGTTACGTCAGCCTTTTTGGATAAAGGAGTTGGAAAAGTACTGAAGGTGACTCCAAAATCACAGGGGACACCGAAGCCTAAGGAAACACCGAAACCTAAA
>NZ_KE952674.1:481-1735 GCF_000466385.1 Aneurinibacillus aneurinilyticus ATCC 12856 | reverse complement strand
AGACACCAAAGCCTAAAGAGACACCAAAGCCTAAGGAGACACCGAAACCCAAGGAGACACCAAAGCCTAAGGAGACGCCGAAACCTAAAGAGACACCGAAACCTAAAGAGACACCGAAGCCTAAGGAGACACCGAGACCTAAAGAGACACCGAAGCCTAAGGAGACACCAAAACCTAAAGAGACACCAAAGCCTAAAGAGACACCGAAACCTAAGAAAACGCAACAACCTACTCAGGGGACGGGTAAAGATAAGAAATTAGAGTTATCCGATTTTACAAAAGAAATAATGAAAACAAAACCCAAGAATTCACCTGTCCCTGAGAAATGGTATAAAAAAGGTGGTACTATCTCAATAGACGAGAATGGAACGTGGACTTATACTAATAAAAAGGGGCAGTCGGTAAGTTACCCAGATAGTTATCCAGATTTTTCAATGTACACACATCCGACTGTTAAACCAGTAGAGATAGAATTTACTAAACCAACTAATCGCCCAACAGATTATAAAAAGGCAAATGCAAAAGCAGGTTTGAGTAAAGATTCAGATCCACCGATTGCAGCTTCTAATAAACCACCAAAAGGATATACATGGCATCATCATCAGGACGGAAAAACTATGATTTTGGTAGATGAAAAAGTTCATGCTGAATTTACTCATAGTGGAGGAATATCTAATGTTAATGGTAAAGGAAGCAAATAAATAAACAGGAGGAAACGAATATGGCAAACATGCAAGAATCTCATGAACCGCTTACGATTGAGCAGATTGAAGAGTTTGAGTTACAGCATGGAGTGAAGTTTCCAAGACTATATAAGCAATTTTTACAAGAATCAAATGGAGGCTATCCTTTACCAAATATGTTTAAGATTTCAGATGAACAGGGAGAAGGGGTGCTTAATGTTTTTTTTGGTATAGGTGATATGTATAGCAATTTAGAGGATTACCTGGGCATATATGATGATAGACTTCCAACAGCATTTTTACCAATTGGAAACGATCCTAGTGGTAACGTCATTTGCTTAGGAGCAAAAGAGCCTTACTATGAAGCTATTTACTTTTGGGATCATGAGGAAGAGCCTGAAGATCCTGAGGACATGAGCAATATGTACTTTCTAGCGAATAATATTTATGAATTTCTTGATAAATTATATGAAGATACGGAAGAATAAAGTGTACTGGACTCTTGCAAAAAATTTGTCGAAAAATGCGCAATAAAAGAAGGACATTCCGACCTTTTGTAGAAGTTTGGGCT
>NZ_KE952674.1:0-381 GCF_000466385.1 Aneurinibacillus aneurinilyticus ATCC 12856 | reverse complement strand
GCCTTTCTTCACGGCATCATTCTTTGCGAAGGGCGTGTCAATATCAGCCAAATTTGCAGATTGACAAACCATGATCGCGACCTTAGCTGTATGACTCGCTTTTTACAGGAATCGCCGCCGTGGTGTTCAAAGCACGTTACGAAGCAACGGCTTTCCTGTTTG
Source organism: Aneurinibacillus aneurinilyticus ATCC 12856 (assembly GCF_000466385.1). GTDB lineage: Bacteria > Bacillota > Bacilli > Aneurinibacillales > Aneurinibacillaceae > Aneurinibacillus > Aneurinibacillus aneurinilyticus. The sequence goes on along the minus strand of NZ_KE952674.1, from coordinate 219 downwards.
ATGGAAACCATTCGCCAGACACGAGCCAAACGAGGAGATACACGCCCGATCACGTTTTTGATTCTGGACGACACACAATGTAAAAAGACGAAATCGTACAATACAATACAACCAACAAACCAAACACTAAAAAACTTGACAAAAACGCTTGATAAACTTTCAAAGGCTTATTCCAACTTGAACGCTGAGGAGGAATGAGCCTTTTTGTATGTCAAAAGC
>NZ_KE952673.1 GCF_000466385.1 Aneurinibacillus aneurinilyticus ATCC 12856 | reverse complement strand
AAAGCAGAAGGTCATTCACTCTGTTTCTCAAATCTTAAAAGGAGAAAAAAACTAAACGAATCGCATGCAGAAGAAAAATTTGTTGGGTTTCCCTTACAAACACAATACGTAAGCAATGAATTGTCGAGCTTAGAAAAAAAATATCGAGTTGATTGTACGTTTTACTAAAACAAATTGGGAGGAAAGCAGATGAATCTTATTCCTTACGTAGTAGAACAAACAAACAGGGGAGAACGCTCCTATGATATTTACTCTCGCCTTCTTAAAGATCGTATTATTTTTCTAGCTGGAGAAATTACAGATGAGGTAGCTAACAGTGTAATTGCACAACTTTTATTTTTACAAGCAGAAGACCCTGAAAAAGATATCAGTCTCTATATCAACTCTCCAGGTGGTTCTATTACGGCTGGAATGGGGATTTATGATACGATACAGCATGTAAAGCCTGATGTCAGCACCTTATGTGTAGGAATGGCGGCTTCTATGGCAGCTTTTTTACTCTCAAGTGGAACGAAGGGAAAAAGATTGGCCCTTCCGAATAGTGAGATTATGATTCATCAGCCACTTGGAGGTGCAAAAGGACAGGCATCAGATATTGAGATTAGTGCAAGGAGAATTATACGATTGCGCAGTCACATCAACCAATTATTATCTCAGCAAACAAAGCAGCCTATCGAAAAAGTTGAACGTGATACTGATCGGGATAAATTTATGGATGCAGAGGAAGCAAAGTTGTACGGGTTAATTGATAAGATTATTACATCTCAATAAATTTATCTTTAATGTAGAAGATTTATCCGAAGAAAAAGCCGATTTTCCTTAGCGAACAGGAATTCGGCTTTTTCTATGTAAAAAATTAATTAACGTACAGGAAGCTGATTTAATTATGTCTAAATTGTGTCTAAACATATAGTTTTCCCGAAATGATACGGCGACCCCTATTAGGTAGAAAAATATAATATGATTCTCTCTTCCTATTTTTAATACGATATCGTTATACGCACCAAATGGGAAGCTTTCTCCCCAATTCCTTGTAAAGTGTCTCATCACTCATTTTATACGTAAAAATACGAATGTTGCCTTCCGATTAGAAGAAGGACCGATCACTACAGGGGGAGATAATGATCGATTCTCTCTAAAAGAAATGGAAACGATGCAACAAGATTCTACTTCTCAAATCCGAGAACATAAAATTGGCCTTTTGAATTGTACTGGCCCACCAAAGTCGGTGTGCCCTTTTTGGTAAGCTATGGTAGTGTACGCTTCATTAAAAATCCCCCTTTTTTGGATAATAATATAAACTACTCATCATGATAAGAGGAAAAAAATAGAGAATCAACTCTCTTGTTGTTAATTACATCCATCTCGATAAAAGAATATGATTTTTCTCAAATCATCAGGCTGTCGAGAAAGTGGTTTTTCAAAAATCTCGACCTAATTTTGATGATTTTAGGGGGGACAAAAATGTCTCCCTATGCCTCTAGAAGCCCATACAGGCGAATCTGAGGCGTCAAACTTTTAAGTGGAAAATCTCTATTTTCATAAATAGGGTTTCTTCACACTCTGAGCCGTTCCAATTAGAACGGCTTTTTTGTACCATATATGCTATTCAAACATCATTTGGTATTCTAAAAAATCTGGGATACTCACGCTAGACATTATAAGCTCACCTTTAGTGTTAAAAAGGACCATAAACGCATCTTTTTCAGGGGATGTAGACGTAAATACTATACTCCCTATTTTAGAATCCTCATTGTCTTTATTATTTGAGTCATCCTTTGAAATTTCATTTACTTTCTCGATTTTGTATTCGTTAGCTTCTCCTCCATATAACCGTTTTAAAAGGTCTTGCGCTTTCTCCTCTTTTGTGTTTCCTTTAAGGTTGACTAAAGGGAGTCTTTCGAACACGAAATCCCGAACCTTACCTGTTTCATCAAACCTTATGCTGAACCCTTTATCATTTGTCTTTCCTTTCCCTCTTTTTCCGCTCTCATTAAACCCAAGAGAATATTTTTTCAATTGGTCCCCCCCTTTTATGGTAGAGAAATACATATTGGACCTATAAAGCTTAAGGTTCTTCACTTCTGGTGAAAGGCTATAGACTTTATCCAAAGAGGCTTGAACTGTTGTTGGTAATTCTGACTTAGGAATATTCATTACTACTTGAAAATAATTTGTTATCTTCTCTGCTTTTGTGTCAAAGGTTAAGACAAATGACTCCTTTCCTTCACTTATTAATAACAAATGAACCCCATTTTTCTCTTTATTATCTTCTATTCTTTGCTCTTTGCTCCCCATGATTTTATATGCTTTTGTTCGTGGAAATTGATCATAGAATGATTCTAATGCCGATTTCATGCCTTTCTGGGCCATAATTTCATCAACAGTCCATTCCTTAAACGAAAAACTTTTCGCTTGTTCAATCATTCTCTCTTTCTGTTGGATTGGATTGCTTTCCTGTTCAGTTGCAAAAGAGGAACGGTTTACTTCCGCAGCTATCAAAGGGGAGGATGGAAGATTGGCATCTAATGATTCCTGGGAATACTGACCGGTTTCTTTTGCATTGACTAATGAAACAGAAGATAGCGCGAATAAGGAAGCTAATCCAAGTGCCGACCAACGATAAGATTTTTTTTGAAAGGTTTTAATCATGAACATCCTCCTTTTTAATTGTTTCTTATCGGGTTAACCCCCTAATTTTGGACACATACTACT
>NZ_KE952672.1:83265-105513 GCF_000466385.1 Aneurinibacillus aneurinilyticus ATCC 12856 | reverse complement strand
CTTTCTTCCACCTTATGGATAATCAACAGGCGTGCTTCTAAATATCTCATCGTCCCTATGACTGCTTCTACCTTTCAACTAAAGAGTTGCTCATTTTTTGCAACTCTTCAATAATACGCTTCTCAATGTCGTCGTCGGTATGGATACAATGCGTAGCAATATCGGTTAAACCCGGAAAACTTCCGATTGCTACTGAATGACGTGCCTCTTTAAACATAGAAATATCATTCATATCATTGCCAAAGCACGTAAATTCTCCTTGTCTAATACCAAATCGACGAAGCGCCTCCATTTTACTCGTATTCTTGTTTGTAATATCAAGCATGCCCTCAGATGAGTGGTAGTGAATCGTTACATTAAGCCTCCTCAATCTTTGGGACAATTCTTCAAACCGATCGCAGGATACAACAAGTATTTTTACGATATATGTAAGGTCAGAAATCTTTACTCTTTTTGAAATATTTAATCCATCAACATTCTCAAGAAACGGATGGTTACATTCAAAGTTATAAGCATAATCCCATTGGTCATCAATTAAGTATGCTGCTTTGTATTCATCGAGAATGGATAAAACTTCATCGGCCAGCTTCATTGGTATGTAATTTACATGCATCAGCTCTCCCTGATAGTAAGTTATCGCACCATTAGCCCCGATAAGAAGGTTATGACGAAATCTTTCATCTAAAACAGGAAGCATATCACGGCATGGCCTTGCTGAAGCAAATCCTATTAAATGGCCCAAAGACTGTAAGTTCTCCAGATAATCAAGAATATTTTTAGATACAGGCTGTCCTTTAAAGCAAATGGTTCCATCAAGATCAAATATAACTTTCATATTTTTTTCCTTCCTCTATCATTACACTTTTTGTAAATATTCATTCAGGTGAAATTTCTTGCGCATCCAACCTCTTCTTTTTCCGAATCTCCTACTTCCAACCACACTCCCCTGTTAAAATATCAAGTGTAATTTATATAGATTACTTATTCATGAAGCATGTTTATATCTAATTATAAATAAATATAATTAGATATAACAAGATATACTTATATTTAAATAAGCATATCTTGTTATATAAAAAAGAGCCACTATGGGCTCTTTTTTGTCAAGCGCTTTAAGCGAAAGAAAGCATCCCTCCTACATATGTCAATCATATTGACTTTCCGCTTTCATGCATGTTATACAGAAAGCACTTCTTTGCTCTCTTCCTTTTCCTCTACTTTGTCTAAAGAAGCGGTCTCCGTGTAATTCCTGAGCAGCAATGTTGCACAAAAAGTGATGACCGCTGCTCCTGCGATATAGAAGCTGATAGCATAGGCTGTACCTAATGTGTGCCATAAATACATACAAATTAATGGTGCGAACCCACCTGCAATAATAGCACCAAACTGTGTACCTAATGATAAACCGCTATAACGCAAGCGGGGAGGAAAACAATGCGCCAGCATCGCTCCTTGTGGGCCGACCTGCATGCTGTGCGGGATCATGGACAAGACTGTAGCCAGGAATAAGGCAAGCGGAATACCTGTGCTAATTAATCCAACATATGCAAATGCCCAGGCAAAGGTTGTCGCTACGCCGATTAAATACATGCGCCTAATACCAATCCGATCGGATAAATAGCCAAAGAAAGGAATTCCAAATACCATTACCAAACTCCCTACTGTGTTAGCGTTTACAAAAAAGGCTTTATCCATTTTAAACATCTCCATACCAAAATTAATAATGAACACTGTATACACATAAAAAGGGCCGTTCTCAGATAACCGCACTAGCGCTGCCAGTAGCACCATCCGCGGATGATTCTTCAGTACATCCATGACAGGCATACGAGATACCTTCTGCTGCTCCTGCACTTTACGGAAGGACGGCGTCTCCGGTATTTTGGCTCGAATGACATATCCCACAATCAAAAGAACGACACTAAGAATAAATGGAATACGCCAACCCCATATGAAGAAACCATCTCCTGAGATGTACATGAATATTGAAATCATAATGGAAGCTAACAAAAGACCGGCTGAAACCCCCATCTGTGGCCAGCTTCCCATTAATGCCTGCCTTTTCTTGTCTCCCCACTCCATCGATAACAGGACAGAGCCTCCCCACTCTCCTCCAACACCAATCCCCTGGATTAGACGCAACAGCACAAGCAAAATCGGCGCCCACATGCCTACGCTCTGATAGGTGGGCAAAAGTCCAATCACCAAGCTACTGATCCCCATAAGAAACATAGTAAGAACAAGAGCCGTTTTGCGCCCAATACGATCACCGTAATGCCCAAAAATGGCAGCACCAACCGGACGAGCAAAAAAACCGACAGCAAACGTACCAAACGATTGCAGGGTTCCAATATACGGGTCAGATGTTGGAAAAAAAAGCTTCGGAAATATTAAAGCTGAAGCTGTAGCATATAAGAAAAAGTCATACCACTCAATAATCGTCCCAACAGTAGCAGCTACAGCTGCTTTTCTTCCTATTTTCTTATTTTTTACCGTTTCGTTTTCGATTGCGCTCACAATGTACCACCCTTTTTTCTTTTTTACTTTACTGTCTCTTCCATTACATCAGCAGGCAGCGCCATAAGCTGTAGATGGTACAGCAAATCAACAAACTTTCTCAGCGTTTCCCTTTGATATTCGGATACATCACACTGGGAAAAATCATAAAACCCTTTTCCAGATTTCAATCCAGTCTTTCCTGTATCCATATGTTCCATAATGATATCGGGTGGTGTATAACGCTCAGCCTTCAGCTCTTCTTTTAAATAATTGCTTGCGTAATAAAGAACATCCCCTCCTCCCCAATCAATGAACTCAAGTAGTCCAAGTACAGCAAAACGCAGGCCAAAACCGATGCGTGATGCTTTATCTATATCATCAGGAGAAGCAATACCTTCTTCTACAAGACGCGCTGCTTCATTCATCGCCAATGCCTGAATACGAGGCACAATAAAGCCGGGCGAAGCCGCACACTTCACAGGTACTTTGCCTGCCTCTGTAAGAAGCGTCATCATGCAAGCCATAACCATAGGGTCGGTTTCATTGCCCGGGCTTACTTCCACAAGCGGAATAAGATATGCCGGATTCAGCCAGTGCGTATTCATAAAACGCGCAGGATGCATAACATACCCAGCCAATGTGTCTACCAGAAAAGACGACGTTGTAGACGCAATCAAAGCATCCTCACGCACCGCTGCATTAATCCTGTGAAAGGCAGCTTTTTTTACATCCAATACTTCCGGTACTGCTTCGAATATAACGTCTGCATTTTGCAATGCTTCTTCTAATTGTGAAGCTCCATAATATTTGATTCGACTTCGTACTTTTTCTACTGAAAAAGATGGAAGAGCCGATACAGATTGCAAGAAGGATAAATGAGCTTCAATCTGTTTTTCCGCCTTGTCAAGTACTCGCCCCTTTTCTTCAAAAGTACGCTCCTTACTATCTACTAGCGCCACATTGTATCCTCGGTATGCAAAAACCTGCGCAAGCCCGGTCCCCATTCTTCCAGCACCAACAACACCTATTGTTTGTTTTTTTGCTGTCATGCCGTAACTCCAATTCCGTGTTCTAGCATGACTTTCATTTCTTTAATGGATAAATGCCGTAGTTTCATATTCTCCAGCGTACGCCCTATCAATCGCAAATCTTCGCTGATAACCGCTGAAGCAACTGCAAGCAATCCGGAGGCGATCGGCGCTTTTACATCTGCCCATTCAGCTAGAGAAACGAGCAGGGCAAGCCCGCAGGCAATGTCTTCTCTCATATAACGATGGGTATATAAATCAAGAGATTCATGCCAGTCTGCACTGTCAACCAACTTCTGGTGGGCAGCCAAGCCATACATCCACTCGTCGCCTTCTGTCGTATTGTAATGATCCGCAAGTGGGAAATGCGGAGCCCGATAGCCAAGTTTTTCTCGAACGGCGATTCGTTCCCCATCCAATGCGTTATGCACGCGCCGGATTGCCGGCTGTGTTCCTTCACCATGAATGTCCCATCGATTAAAATGCTCGATTGCCCCTGCATTCATCAGAATAAGCGGAGGATGAATAATCGGGCCTGCATTCATCAGTGCACCATCCAGTACATCCCGGATCGGCTCAATCACCGGAAAAGCTTCTTGCAGTACGGAAAAGGCATAGGCAGAGCGTGAACTCGGAAACACTCCGGTAGGAAGACGTGTGGCTCTGCCGGAAATGGAAACAGTATCAGCACCATGCTTTCTAGCAAGATACGGCAAGGTTCCGGTTTCTGCAAAGGTTACTTCAGCCGTGCAGCCTGCCTCATGCAGAACATTTGACATAAGATAACTGCCGAAAGTGCCGGGTGGAAGGTAAATGACCTGACCGTTTTGCAAATAAGGTGACAGCTCCTTGGCTATTGAAGCCTGTGCGGTAGCGGGAAGAGGGATTACAAGCAAGCGAGCTCCTGTTACGACAGCTTGTAAGTCAGAGCTTACTACAGAAAGCCTCACTTCTCTTACGCCGTCAATATCTTTCACTTTCATCGTTCGCGTGTTTAGGAGCGAACCGAACGCCTCCACATTTCTGCGCCATAATCGAACATTATGTCCTTTTTCCGTTAAATCCGCCGCTGCTGCATACGCTCCGTTTCCTCCGCCAATGATAGCAATCTCCATATGCCTGTCTCCTTTCCAAAATGGTTGCCTCTTCGTTTTTCATATTAGTTAATTGTTGATATGTATTCAATTAATAAATTTCACTATTTTTTATTTTCTAAAAACAATTTTTATTATTCAATATAATTTGCCTGTACGGCTTCTCACTAAAACCATACAGGCAAAAGCAAGCCTTATATCGATTCAAGCGTTACTTCCATATCGCTACTTGGATATGTTTTACAAGCTAGGACGCAGTTCGCTTCCCTATCCCACTCCGATAATACCGCTTTTGAGCATATACCTAATGTAAATGCCCCCTCCACTACCTTAACTTTACACATGCCGCACCCGCCGCTACAGCATCCTACAGGCAGTGGAATATGACACTTTCTGGCCGCTTCCAACAAATTTTCTTCAGGACGACATACGTACGTGTGCCTCATAAACTTTACTGTAAACATTAGGTCAACGCCTTTTGGAACGATTCGATTAATGCACGCCGGTGGTAAAAGATGCCCTGACCAATTTTATCTTCCGTCCATGTTATGGTTGGAAAGTCCGCATATGTCATGTATCCGCTTGCAAAAGCTTCGTTACGATTTCCTGATGGATCAAAGAAGTAGATAGTCTCCCCGCGCGAAATTCCATGACGTGTCGGAGTAACCTCAATCGGAACTTCGTTTCTCGTTAAAATGTCGGCTGCTTTCAGCACATCGTACCAATTATCAACAAAGAAAGCGGCATGATGTAGTTTAGCATCCGGCCCTTTAATAAAGGCAACATCGTGTGCCGTATTTGTTTTAAACAAAAAGCTTCCAATCATCATTTCTCCATCTACTGTCATAATTTTTTCACTTTGTCTGAAATCAAGTATATCTATGAAAAATCGGGTCACTGCTTCTATATCATCGCCGGTAAGAAGCACATGATCCAAACGATGAGGTGCAATTCCCCGTAATATCTCGGGTTCCGGGAAAGGATGCGGATTCAACGTTCCCATTGGTGTACCGAGGTGCTCAATTTCATGATACAGTTCAACGAAATGCCCAGTAGGCAACTCCAGACGAACCGCTTGTCCTTCTCCCAATCGCGTTCCGTAAGAGAGCCGATTTGTGAAGACGCCAAAGTATTCTGCTTTTTTTTCTAATTCATCTAAGTCCTCTAATCGCTTCACCTTAAACCCGAAGTGATCCATTCCGGCCGAATCAGCTTGCTGTAAAATAACGCTGTGATGATCGTATTCATCCCAGGCTTTTAGGTACACCCTCTCCTCATCTCTTCCTGTTTCCTCCAATCCGATAATTCTCGTATAATAATCAACCGACTTCTCTAAGTCCATTACACGTAATTCAACTCGCCCAAGACGTATAACTCCCATATTTTCACATCCTCCTTGTTTTAAATTTTCTGTACAATTCCGCAGGATCATTATGATACTGTCTTAGCTTTAATAAAGCCATTCTCTTTTTTACGATATTGATATCTTTATTTATTTGAGAAATTAATGAAGAAACAAAAGGAAACTTCTTTTCCTCTCTAACAAAGAAACAAATCGTTACTTTTGCGTATTTATCATCAACAGGCGTGATTTACCATATATAATGGAAGTTATGCCCTCAGTTCTTTTGTATCTTCCGTACCTCGGAAGCTGGCGCCCCGCCAATTCCCCAGTGGCTGGCAGGAATCTCGCTCACAAGTACTCGAATATTTGCATGAGGTACCTCCAAAGTTTTGGCTACCGTATCTGTAACATTTTTAATTAATTCACGAACTTTTTCATCGGAACGCCCTGCGATTAACGAGATTTGAATAAACGGCATACGGTTCTCCTTTCTTGTCCATTTACATGGATAACTGACTATTAGTCCACTACCGTAAAACCAACATCGCCAAGCCCATCCATTTTCGCCTGTACAATGTCTCCTATGTCAATCCGCACCGCCTCCGTTACTGCACCCGCTAAAATGATTTGTCCCGCTTTCAATTTCTCACCCTTGCGTCCCAGCATGTTGGCAAGGGCCGCAATTGCATGAGCCGGGTGGCCAAGCACAGCCGCACTCGCAGCCATCTCGCGAGCTTTTCCATTAATGCTGAGAATCATACCTACAAGCTCAAGATCGATAAGATCCGGCCTTGTAAGCGAATTACCGAACACTACACGGGACGCTGAGGCATTGTCCGCAATAACATCCGGAAGGGTAAATCGAAAGTTTTCATACCGGCTATCAATAATTTCGAGTGCAGGAACAACGTATTGTGTAGCCGCCAAGACTTGCGCACCTGTTATCCCTGGCCCTTCAATATCCTTACCTAGAATAAAAGCAATTTCCGCTTCTACCTTCGGATGAATGCATGTGCCAAAAGAGAGCTCCCCGTAGTTTTCCAACAGCATGTTGTTAAATAAATATCCATAAATGGGCTCCTCTACGCCCATTTGTTCCATTTTCGCCCGGCTTGTTAATCCCATTTTCATTCCAACAATACTTAGATTTTCTTCACATTTCATGCGGACAAGCTCCTCCTGTACCGCATACGCATTCTCGACATTCAGTTCCGGATAATCCACTGTGACGCGAACAACTTCACGACGTTCCCGTTCCGCATCCAGCAAGTATTGAGCAATGGTTTTCTTCTCAGCGATTTGCATGGGAAGCCTCCTTTCTACGAGCCAATTCAGCAGCAACATCCACAATCATGTCTTCCTGTCCCCCTACCACTTTTTTTCGTCCTATTTCAAGTAAAATATCGCGTGCATCTACACCGAATTTTTGTGCTGCCCGCTGTGCATGAAGCAAAAAGCTAGAATATACACCTGCGTACCCAAGCGTCAAATTGTCACGTGTAATTTCTTGTGGAACCATCAAAATCGGTGCGACCACTTGTTCTGCAAGATCCATCATTTTGTATAGATCTACTCCCGTATACATGCCTAATCGCTCAAGCACCGCAAGCAAGACCTCTGTTTGTGTATTGCCTGCACCTGCGCCCAAACAACGGATGCTTCCGTCAATACGTGTCGCTCCGGCATCGATGGCAGCGAGAGTATTGGCCATAGCAAGCGATAAATTGTTGTGTCCATGAAAGCCAATGTCTATCGATAGATGCTGACGCAAAGCTGTAATCCGTTCCTTTACTTTATGGGGAAGCAACGCGCCTGCAGAATCCACTACATACACAACATCAGCGCCATACGATTCCATAAGCTTCGCCTGCTCTACCAGTTTTGCCGTCGGGGCAGAATGGGCCATCATAAGAAATCCCACGACTTCCATGCCGATCTCTTTCGCACTGGCAATGTGCTGTGCTGATATGTCTGCTTCTGTTACATGCGTTGCAATCCGAGCCATCCGGGCCCCAAGCTGTGCTGCTTGCTTCAGTTCAGATACCGTTCCTACACCTGGCAGCAATAACACAGCAACTTTGGATATTGTACAAACCGACACAGCAGCTTCAATCAGTTCCATTTCATTCGTATGAGAAAGACCATACTGTAATGAAGAACCTGCAAGCCCATCTCCATGCGATACTTCGATATACGGTACTCCCGCTTCATTCAGCCCCTTGGCAATAGCTGTAACTTGTTCGGTTGTATATTGATGCGCAATGGCATGACTGCCATCCCGCAATGCTACCTCTGTTAAAATAATCTGCTTCTTTCCGGCCATGTCCTATCCTCCTTGTCTTTTTCTAGACGGTTACACGCGCTTGCAAATGACGGGCAAATTGCTCTGCCACTTTCACAGCAGAGGCTGTCATGATGTCTAAGTTACCGGAGTAAGCAGGCAGATAATCCCCGATACCTTCTACTTGAAGAAATACGGTTACTTTATTTCCGTCAAAAATAGGCTTGCCTTTCATTTTATATCCTGGTACATATGACTGTACTTCAGCGACCATGTCACAGATGGATTTTGTAATCGCATCTTCGTCCACAAAGCTTTCATCGACTAGCGCATATACCGTATCCCGCATAATGATTGGTGGTTCTGCCGGGTTCAAAATAATAATGGCTTTTCCTTTTTTAGCACCGCCAATCAATTCAAGGCCGCGTGAAGTAGTACGGGTAAATTCATCAATGTTTGCGCGGGTTCCAGGCCCTGCGCTACGACTTGAGATAGTAGCTACAATTTCGGCGTATGCTACCGGACTTATCCGATGAATCGCATGAACAATCGGAATGGTCGCCTGTCCTCCGCATGTGATTAGGTTGACGTTACATTCATCCAAATGCTCACCCAGATTCACAGGCGGTACAACAAACGGGCCGATTGCGGCCGGTGTAAGATCAATCGTGATTTTCCCCGCAGCTTTTAGCTTCTCGGCATGCACATGGTGCGCTTTGGCTGAGGTAGCATCAAATACAATGTCAGCTAATTCCGAGCGGGCAAGAAACCCATCCACTCCTGTATCAATGACTTCTACCCCCATTTCACGGGCACGCTGTAATCCGTCGGATAGCGGATCAATCCCTATCATCGCCGTTAGCTCAAGAACGGCTGAGCGCTGTATCTTCATTAATAAATCCGTACCTATATTTCCTGAACCAAGAATAGCCACCTTTACTTTTTCCATAACTGCCTCATCCTCTCCTTTAAGCATTGCCTAAGCGAAGCTCACATTGACCTCGCCAAGATGAGCAATTCGAACGCTAAAATGATCACCAGACTCGGCAGGTACGGCAGCGGATAACGCACCGGATAGAATGACTTCACCGGACTTAAGGGCAATGCTAAACTCAGAAAGCTTATTGGCTAACCAGGCTACACATGTTGCTGGATGGCCAAGCGCTGCTGCACCTACTCCCGTGTTAATTACCTGCCCGTTACGGTACAGCACCATCCCCGCAAGTTCCAGGTCGATATCTTCTATCCGTACTGGTTTTCCGCCCAGCACATACAACCCGGAAGATGCGTTGTCAGCAATCGTGTCTGGAAGCTTGATTTTCCAACCTGCAATCCGACTGTCGACAATCTCGATTGCTGGTAACACATAATCAGTTGCTTGCAGAACGTCCAACAGCGTAACGTTTGGCCCTTGCAAGTCTTTCTTCAAAATAAAAGCTATCTCTCCCTCCACCTTCGCTTGCAAGATGCGGTCCTGTGTAATGGTACTGCCGTTTTCTACTGCCATACCATCCAATAAATGGCCGTAGTCCGGTTGGTCTACCCCCAATAGCTGCTGCATTGCATGCGAGGTGAGTCCAATTTTCTTTCCGACAATCCGGTGACCAGACTTTGTTTTTTCTTGAATGCCTAGCAACTGAATTTGGTACGCTTCTTCAACAGTTAGAGTAGAAGAACGTTCTGTAAGGGCTGCGATAGGTGTCCGCTCTCTTTCTGCTTGCGCCAGTTCCCCTGCATACTGTTCAAGTATTCCGACCGTTTGTTGGTTCATTTCTTTCTCCCCTTTCTTACAATTTGATGCAAACATTTGATAGTTCACTATAAAACTCGAAGCTATGCATCCCGCCTTCCCGTCCAATCCCGCTCTGCTTCATCCCGCCAAACGGTGTTCGTAAATCGCGGAGAAACCATGTATTCACCCAGATAATTCCTGCTTCAATCTGAGCGGCTACACGGTGGGCACGACGCAAATCATTCGTCCAAATGGTAGCGCTCAATCCGTAATGCGTATCGTTTGCCTGCTTAATTACCTCCTCTTCCCTATCAAACGGAAGAATCGTAACAACAGGACCGAAAATCTCCTCCTGAACAACACGGCAATCATTTGCTAATCCGGTAATAATGGTCGGCTCCAAATAATACCCGACAGAAAGGTGCTCAGGGCGTTTACCGCCTGTTTCGATAACGCCGCCCTCCTCTACAGCCAGTTCCACATAACTGCGTACACGCCTATAATGCTCCTCGCTAATGAGCGTGCCGACTGTTGTATTTGGATCCAATGGGTCACCAACGATTAACTCTTTCGTTTTTGCTGTGAATTTTTCTACAAATGCATCGTATAGCGCACGTTCTACATAAATGCGCGATCCGCACAGGCAAACCTCACCTTGATTAATAAAGCTTGATTTTATTGTTGTTTCAATGACCTCATCCAGATCAGCATCCGCGAAAATAATGTTTGGGTTTTTTCCTCCCAGTTCATACGATAGTCGCTTCAGTGTTTTGGCAGCAGCTGTCATAATGTGTTTACCCGTTGTTGTTTCTCCAGTAAAGGAAATTGCAGAAACATCCGGGTGTTCCGTCAAGGCTGCACCCGCCGAATCAGGACCAAAACCGTGTACAATGTTCACAACCCCATTTGGCACGCCAGCCTCTTTGCAGATTTCACCTAATAGCGTCGCCGTCATCGGGGTCCACTCTGCCGGCTTAAGAACGGCTGTGTTTCCGGCGGCCAGGCAAGGTGCAAGCTTCCAGGTCATCAGCAATAGCGGTAAATTCCATGGATTAATCAGGCCGACAACCCCGAGCGGTCGACGAATCGCATAATTCAGTGCTACATCATCCATCTGGTATGCTTCTGTGCCGACCGAAGCCATATAGTCGGCAAAAAAGTGAAAATTGTATGCCGCGCGTGGAATGTCGATGTTGCTTGCAAGTCCGTACGGCTTACCTGTGTCGAACGATTCGAGAGCCGCCAGTTCATCTTTTCGTTCTAAAATGATGTCTCCGATACGACGGATAATTCGGGCGCGTTCTCCTGCCGGCATCCGACGCCATGATCCTTCGAACGCACGCTTTGCGGCAGCAACGGCAAGGTCGATCTCTTCTTTTCCGCCTTCAGCTACCGTTCCCATTATTTGTTCCGTAGCCGGATTTATATTGGTGAATGTTTTTCCGTTTTTAGATGGAACATACTTTCCATCAATAAAGTGCAAGCAATCAATAGGTTTTGTTTTTATCCTTTCGACTCTAGCCTGGGTTTGCATATGGGTCACTCCTTCTTCTAATTTGTTGTGTATTTACATTGCACTAGACGCTCCGGCCAGCCGGCAAATCGTTCATAACAATCTCCTACCTGAAGAAGAAGACTTTCGGTAAAAGGCTTTCCGACCAACTGCATACCTGCTGGCATATTCTCTCCTGTATATCCGCATGGAAGCGCCAATGCCGGAAATCCCAGCAAACTTACAAGCGGCGCTTTTGCCAGCTTAAACATATTGGCAATAGACTCCTTGGGAGTCACACTGCCGATCGGGAATGCCTTGTTATGATTCATTGGGGTAACGAGTACGTCTATACCTTTCATTACATCAAGTGTGCGTTGAATGAATGAGCGTCGTATCCGTTGCGCTTTTAGATAATCCGTTGCGGAAATCTGACGCCCGAACTCTAAGCGGAAAGCTACATCGGGACTATATTGATGCCCGAAATCGTTCAGCAGCGGTTCATGGAACGAGTACGCTTCCGCCTGAGCAATCATGCGCTGGGCCCATAACGCCTCCTCAATTCCGGGAATATGCAGGTTAGTACACGTGGCACCAAGCTTTTCAAGTGTAAGCAAGGCTTCATCCAGTAAGGGTGTCAGTTCATTGTCTACATCCTCGAAGAAATGCTCCTGACACACACCTATAGTGATTCCTGTAAGGTCACGGAGTATGGTTGTATCGCGTTTATAAGGAAGCGAAGAAGAGGCTTCATCCAGCGGATCGTGCCTGGCAAGAACATCAAGCATAATGGCTGCATCCCGCACTGTACGGGTCATCGGACCAATATGATCAAATGACCAGCTAAACGGCAAACAGCCATGACGGCTGACCCTTCCATACGTGGGCTTCAGTCCTACTGTGCCGCATAACGCAGATGGAAGCCGAACAGAGCCAGCCGTATCGGTGCCCAATGCCCCGAAGCTCATCCCCGTCGCAACAGCTACAGCTGAACCACCGCTGGAACCACCGGCAATTTTGCTTATGTCCCATGGATTACGAACCGCCCCATAGTGCGGATTTTCACTCGTTGCTCCCATCGCAAATTCGTGAAGATTCGCTTTTCCAACGATAATGGCTCCCGCTTCCTCTAACCTTCTAACAACTGTTGCATCTTCACCCGGTCGCCAATCCTTTAAAATCATAGAACCTGCGGTGGTCGGTGCGCCTTTGACATGAATGATATCCTTGACTGCAATCGGAACTCCATGCAATGGTCCCCGAATAGTGCCGCTCATTTGTTCGCGTTCTAACTGTACAGCCCGCTGATGTGCTTTTTCATGGTCCACATGAATAAATGCATGAAGGATCGGATTCAATCTCCCAATGCGTTTAAGCACAGCATCTGTAAGCTCGATCGGTGACAGGCGCTTTGCACAAATATCGTTATGAACAGCGCCAATATCTTTAAACAATACGTCGGTCATGCGATTCGCCTTCTTCCTTGAGGCAGAATAAAAATGCCGGTTCAAGCTCAAGCAGTACTTGTGTTTTTTTCGCTTCAGGAAGACCTGCGTCTTTTCTTTTCTGCTCTATATACTCATCCAATTTCATAACGTACTCCTCCCATTAAGAAGGAATAGACCAGCACCTTTACTTCCGTGCATTTGCATAAACATGGAATATCACCAAACTTTCTCCAGTTCTTTCTCTGTTTTAAAATGCGACATAATACGTTCGCTAAACAATTGTTGTGTACGAATGGTTTTCCAGTGTTCTAGACCTGCATACGTGCAAAGCACACTGATTTCTGTTAATCCCGGACACTCTTCAACCACAGCCTGTACTTTCTCCTTAATTTCTTCCGGTGAACCAACCCAAACAAAATCTTCTGCAAGAAGTTTCTCATATGGAATAGTTGCAAGGGATTCAAGTGCACCGGATGCATAGAAGCCGAAATCTTTATCTTTTAACACCTCAGGTGAAGGCATATCTTTCGTCGGTGCCGCGTTACCGGCCATGAACTGCATAATATATTGCTTTGCCTCTTTTCGCGCTCTTTCTCCATCTTCATCCAGGTACAGTGCCTGAACGTATACAATATCAGGAGTATGACCATGTTGCGCGCAAGTTTCACGATATAAATCCAATTGATGTTTTACTTTAGACAGAGGAAGCATTGGCGTAATCAGAACCCCCCAGCCCTTCTTTCCAGCCATCTCATAATTATGATTACTTGCTCCGCCTGTATAAATTTTCGGACGGGGTGCACGAGGAACGACCCGTACGTTATCCACCTGATAATATTGGCCATGATAAGAAAATACTTCTTCGTCAAATGCTTTCTCAATAATTTCTAATCCTTCCGTGAAACGCCCCCGGCTCTCTTCCAGTGGAATGGAAGCTTTCGGAAACACCCATGCATGACCGCGACCGAACGCAACTTCAATCCGATTGTTCGTCAAAAGCTGTGCAGCCGCCAGCTGTCCGGCAAATACCATCGGATTATGAAGTGGAACGACATGGGAACACGTACGAAAACGAATACTTTTTGTATGTTGCGCAGCTGCAGAGTAAAGAGCTAACGGATTCGTAGAAATAGAAAACTCTTCGAACCAATGATGCTCTAATGTGTTAAATGTTGAGAAACCGGCTTTATCTGCATGCTCGATTTGTTCAAGAACTTCCTCATACACCTGTGCATGGGGCTTTGCAAACTGCGTTGGATTTTGCATTTCAACATAAATACCAAATTTCATATTTTATTCCTCCAGTATGAATTCAATTATTTTATTTTTGTTCTTCAAGCAGGAAAAACGGACGTCCAATCATCGCTTCCAATCGGAAATATCGATCAAGTCCAGTGGCACGAAATGAATGCGTCATTTCGCTTACTGTCTGCAAATCCGGGACGTCATATAAGAAACAAGCATGCCAACCGTGATTTCCTGCGTGACCCGCTGTTAGAATGTCCCGGTCAAACGTACCAAGCAATGTCGATCCGTTGCTCCGCCAGGACAACACAACTTCCTGCAATTGAGGTAGAATTTTTTCTGTTTTTTCCTGCCCGTTCGTATTAAACCACCCTGTCGATTCAAATGTCATAAATACACGTAAGGGGGATGGAACTTTTGGTGCTCCATGTTCAATTGCCAACTTCCTTCACTCCTTTATCAAATGATCATTACCGCATTAATCTTCCGCCATTGATATCAAATGTAGCTCCTGTGACAAATCCTCCATAATCGGAAACAAGATAAGCTACCAGTTCAGCTACCTCTATGGCTTCCCCTACCCTTCCAACCGGAATCATTTGTGTCATCTTTTCCAGGGATTCTGGGGACATCTTATCCATTTCCGGGGTTCGGACAGAAGCAGGAGCTACAGCATTTACTGTAATTCCGTATGGAGCAAGTGCTCTAGCAAATGATTTCGTCAAAGCGAGCTGGCCCGCTTTAGAAGCTGAATACACTGCGCTGGAAGTAAGGGGGCCAACCTGACCGCCAAACGAAGACATATTAATAATTCGTCCCCATTTTTGCTCTTTCATAATAGGAAGAACGGCTTGCGAAAAAAAGAATGTACCCCCTACATTCACGGACAGCACCTTATTCCACTCGTCCACTGTAATATCTTCAATCGCTGTTTCCGTTCGAAGTCCCGCATTATTGACAAGGATGTCAATGCGGCCCCACTTGTTCATTATGTCGGTTACACAGCGCTGAATAGCCTCATATTCAGACACATCCAGATTCATAAACATCACTTGGTTCCGCTGTTGTTCTTCCGCAAACCGACTTTTCACTTTATCCAGATTCCGGCTAATAAAAGCTACTTTCGTACCATCGCTTACAAATTTTTCTGCAATGGCCAATCCCAGCCCTTGAGAGGCTCCTGTTACAACAGCTACTCTTTCCAGCAAAGTATCGCCCTCCCTTGCTTCGTTTTATTTGGACCAAATCTCTTCTAATGCCCGCAAAACGTTGCCACCTGTAATCTTGCTTATCTCTTCCTCCCTGTAGCCATGCTTAACCATCCAGCGCACCATATTGCGTATCGCTTCTGTCGGGTTTTCAAGTCCGGCAACATACGGCGATTCTTCAAACGCTTCACCACGATGCGAGGCTGAGATAGAAAGGGACTCATCAAATGCATGCTGTAAAGCCACATGGTCACCATAAAAGGTGTCCGGCCCTAGCCCTACATGATCAATGCCTACCAAATGAATGATATATTCCAGATGTTCCATAACGGCTTCGATACAATGCGCAGACTGATTTCTAGTAAGCGTAGTATTGGGCGCAGCACAAATTCCAATTACACCCCCAGCTTCTGTACACGCTTTCAAAACCTTATCCGGCTTCATTCGCGGTGTATTCCATAACGCTCTTGCACCAGCATGGGTAAGGAGAACCGGCTTTTCACTGCATTGGATAACATCCATGCTCGTTTTATCGCCACAATGCGAGATATCGATAGCCATTCCTACTTTATTCATTCTTCGAATAACCCGTTTTCCGAAAGACGTCAATCCCCCATCCTTTTCCTCTGCAAGCCCGGAACCAAGTGTATTAGCTTCGTTATACGTAATGCCCATACACCGAATACCAAAGCCATACAGAACATCAACTCTATCAATTTCATTCTCCAAAATTCCTGCCGCCTCAAGTGAAGGAATGAGGGCAATACGTCCATCTCGCTTTGCTGCCTTAATATCGGAGACAGAATTTGCGATGAATATAGTCTGCTGATGAGCAATATCGCATAATCGCATCCCCAGATTGAGAATAATATCATCCCACTTCAAGCCGAATTTGGAGGTAAGAATTACAATGCCGTCCATAAAGTTCTCAAAAATCGCATCAATACCTGCTTTTGCCAAGCCTTCATAATGAAAAAATGTATGCATCTGTCGGCAATAATCAAGCATATGCTCCTGATTGTGCGGGGTAATGAATCCGTGATCGCGCAGGGAAATAATCAGATGCTTTTCCAATATTTCATCCGCTGCTTTGCTTTGTTCCGGTGTCAAGTTCATCCCATATTGCGGAACACGATGGATTGCTTTCGCAAGTTCAAACACCCGGTAGTCTTCATGTGGCTTCAAATAATCAAATGACGTGTACCCATCATATTTTTTGCGGTTCATGATTTTGTTGAGCCTGCTTGTAAGCAAATATTTTTTTTAGCGGAAGTGCTTCTTTCCATCCTTTGTCTTTCGCCGCATACGCTCCTTGGCTGTATAGCTTCACAAGGCTTTCATTATCAAGTTTCATCGGCTCTACTCCATTTTGGAATGCCTTTACAGATGTCAACAACAGACGGCGCATTTGAATAATAGGTAAATCACTTGTGCCTAAACGTTCTTTTGAACGATCCACAATCGGACCCATTGTTTCAGTTACTGCATGGTCCTGATTAGCAATTCCGCGAATTCCAGAGAAGTTGTCCACCACCATCAATTTACGATCCTGCTCATACGAATTAGAGAAATTACGTTTCTTTCGCAGCTCACTGTCAAGAATAAGGCCACGGCGTTCATGCTGTGCCTGTTTATCAATCGGAGCGTGATGGGAAAACTGGACATCCCAGCTCCATGCACTATAATCGTCACGCGGAATGAATGCATGCCACATGCCATCTTCCCCATCAAATCGAGGCGGATACGTATAAAACGGGAAGATGTAATGAATTTCCATAAACGCATTGTTTACCTCATCCGCTTTCCCTACCCCAATGCACCGTTTTCCATAATTCGTTGATTCAACGGCTTGTTCCACTGGTGGATTTTTTACAAGTGGATGATCTGGATTAATACCGAGGTCACTGCTTAACGCCCCTCCTTTTATTTGCTGTTTTTGATGGGCTTTATGTAGAAAAGCTGCATGCACATAATCCACATCATTCTCCATTGCTTGCAAATAGTTGCATTCCTGCCATACCCTTTCCGCTATCATGTTTTCTTCCGGTAAATGCATCCAGTAGAAGTCTGGAACAGGAGGCTGCTTTTCAGCAGGTCCCATATAGGTCCAGACGATTCCGTTTGCCTCATATGTAGGATACGACGTAAGGTGAATCCCCTTTTTAAAATTGCTTTCTGCAGGCTCTGATGGTAAATCAACACAATTGCCATGAACATCAAACTTCCAACCATGATACACACATGTAAGTCCGCAGCCGG
This sequence comes from Aneurinibacillus aneurinilyticus ATCC 12856, assembly GCF_000466385.1. Taxonomy (GTDB): domain Bacteria; phylum Bacillota; class Bacilli; order Aneurinibacillales; family Aneurinibacillaceae; genus Aneurinibacillus; species Aneurinibacillus aneurinilyticus. Next base: position 87,882 of record NZ_KE952672.1, on the reverse strand, counting down.
CATTTATACCATAATAAAGCGACGTGCGGCGATGCGGGCAATGCTCATCTACTAATCCAACTTTTCCTTCAGAATCGCGAAATGCTAGTAAATCTTCACTTAACAGCTTCACTCGAACCGGTGTACCATCGGCAGTCAATTCTTCGGAACGAATGCATGGAATCCAGTAATGCCGAAACATGTCACCCATTGGCGTGGCCGGACCCGTTCTTGTAAGAAGAATATTATCTTCATGGCTTAACATTTTGTCTCCTCCATTTCTTTTGTCTTCTTCTTGATAACATCGTATCGGGTTTTAATTTGACGAACAATTTAGCAATTTCACCATTTGAACAGTAATTATAATTTATTTCACTATTTTAAATTTACTTTCAATTTAACTTCTATTATTATTGATAAGAGCAAATTTAGTTATCCTTATAGGGGAGGGTATTACATGATTAATTCTGTTAGGCATGCCATTCGTATTATGAATTGTTTTTCGACCAAAACAACAGAATTAGGAATTTCAGAATTGGCTTTACTACTTTCTATGAATCGCAGCACGGTTCATCATCTTGTGACTACCCTATACAATGAAGGACTTCTTACAAAAACCCCGAACCGTAAATACCGTCCGGGTGCAAAACTACTTGATTGGGGCCAACTGGCAAACGAACAATACAAACCATTTTTTATCGCTAACTCTGTCATCGATAACCTTGTTAAACGTTCAAACGAAACCGTTCATCTTGGCATTCTTGAAAATGAATCCGTGAGCTATCTCATAAAAAAAGAACCTAGTAAACCTGTCCGTATTAGTACAGGCATCGGTATTCCAAAACCGTTGCATTGTACAGCCCTAGGAAAAGTATTACTTTCTTTCCAGCCGGATAAATTTATCGAAAAAATTATCTCAAAAGGACTAAGGCAGTATACAGAAAATACAATCGTAACAAGGGAAACTTTATGGGATGAGATTCAACTTATCCGCAAGCAGGGATATGCGATTGACAATGAGGAATTTGATGAAGGGCTATTCTGTATTGCTGCTCCTGTTCGTAATTATCTTGGTGATGTAGTGTGCGCACTCAGCGTATCGGGTCCGGAATGCCGAATGAATACAGAACGGGTGCAAATTCGAAGCGAAATCGTTATGGAAAACGCTTACGAAGTTTCCAGACAATGCGATCTTTAATCTTCATTCTAAAAAAATAAACCGGGAAGCGCTACATATTCCCGGTTTATTGATTTTCTTCTCTTATTTTTCAAACACTATTCTATTATCACAACATGCACTTTCACTTACCGCTATGCAGATATGGAGGAAGTGTCGAACTTCTTCAGGACAAGTACCGCGTTATGTCCGCCAAACCCGAAAGAACTGGAAAGACCTATTTGAAGCCTCGCCTCCCTTGCAAGATTCGGCACATAATCAAGGTCACACTCGGGGTCTGGCGTTTCCAGGTTGATGGTTGGCGGAATCATATTTTCCTGAAGCGTTCTTACAAGAGCAACCGCTTCAACTCCGCCGGCTGCTCCTAACATATGACCCAGCATTGATTTATTGGCACTTATAGGAACTTGATAGGCATGGCTACCAAAAAGCTGCTTAATCGCAAGCGTTTCAGAACGATCACCTGCCCCGGTACTTGTAGCATGCGCATTAATGTAATCGATATCTTGCAACGCGATTCCCGCATCCTCTATCGCTTCTTTCATCGCTCTGTATGCCCCCATACCTTCAGGATCAGTAGCTACCATGTGATAGGCGTCAGATGTGGAACCATATCCGATGATTTCTGCATGTATACGGGCTCCTCTTTGCTGTGCATGTTCTAGTGATTCCAATACAAGAATACCAGCACCTTCGGATGCAACAAATCCATCCCGGTCCGCATCAAATGGACGACTCGCACGTCCCGGCTCTTCGTTGCGGGTGGAGAGTGCTGTAGCGTTCCCGAATCCTGCTAATGCTAAATCCGTTACTGCTGCCTCTGAACCGCCAGCGATGATAATGTCTGCACCGCCCCGCTGAATCAGCTTATAAGCTTCTCCTATCGCATTATTGCCGGTAGCACAAGCTGTGACAGGCGCCAAGGTCGGACCCTTTATTCCAAATAAAATACTCACTTGTGCCGCTGCCATGCTCGGCAGCATCATTGGAACAACGGTAGGGCTCACACGGCCTGGGCCCCGGGAAAGTAACGTACGATAGTTTTCCAACAGAGTCTGAACACCGCCGATACCTGAGCCAACGTATACTCCGATTCGCTCGGTATTTTCCTGTTCTATGTTCAAGGATGCGTCCTCAAGAGCCTGCTTCGCTGCAGCGACAGCAAACTGGCAAAACCGATCCATTCTACGAACCTCCCGGCGTCCAACGATGGTCTCTGGATTAAAATCCCGAATGACACCAGCAATTTTCGTTTTATAGCATGAAACATCAAATGAGTCAATATATGAAATTCCTGAATGACCTGCAACAAGATTACTCCAAAAGCTTCGCACATCATTCCCAAGCGGAGTTATGACACCCATCCCTGTAATCACTACACGTGACATTCATTTCATCCTCCTTATCAAACATCATAGCCAAAAGTTTCTCTTATAATGTCACAGCTATCATCCTATTACAAGTTGTAGATTATCATAGTATAAATAGTGATAGAATAGATTTTACTACTATATGGAGCAGGTGACTCTAATGAATAACGATGTACGGCTATCAGCTTTGTCCGAGTTTTTAAAAACACATCGGTCAAAACTCCAACCGAGTGAAGTCGGTCTACCAGCAGGTGGAAGAAGGCGTACCCCGGGCTTGAGAAGAGAAGAAGTAGCTCAGCTTTCCGGGGTGAGCACAACGTGGTATACATGGCTTGAGCAAGGGCGGAATATTACAGTATCTGCACAGGTGCTGGACAGCATCGCTGTTGCCCTTCAATTAAACGAGGATGAACGGAAATATTTATTTATGCTGGCCCTTGAACAACCGACGATTTCACCAGCAGCGGACAGCCCTCCTATGCTCAGTCCGGCAATCAGTCTTATTCTGAATGAACTGCGCTATTTCCCGACTATCGTCTCCGATCGACGGTGTAATATTGTCGGATGGAATCAAGCTGCTGCCGGGGTATTTATAGACTTTGAGCTAGTACCAATAGAAGAGCGCAATATTATTTGGCTGTTGTTCACAAGAAAGGAATTCAAGGCGCTAGCCGCGAATTGGAATGATTTTGTTCGAGGATTTCTAGCCATTTTTCGCTCATATTATGGGCAGTATATGGGAGACATATGGTATAGCAACTTTATTGAGAAGATAAGCAAGAAAAATCCGGAGTTTCAGCATTTTTGGCATCATAATGACGTTAGCTCAGCTCCGGAGGTTTTCATCGAATTCCGGCACGCCAAAGCAGGTAAAATGCTGTTTGACCTGACCTCCATGCAAATTCAAGGGCATAACGATTTGCGTTTTAGCGTGTATACACCGTCCGCAAATTCGGATACCGAAGCAAAAATGAGACAGCTTATGCGCAAGCTTGACCTGGAATAACATAGAAAAATAAAAAGGCATCCAAAGAAACAGCTATATCTTTGGATGCCTGTATAACTATAACCATAAGCAAAATTGCTTTCTTTTAAAGTTTGGATTTATATTTTTCATCTAGTAAGCAGTAATGTTGCTTTTAATGGTAAATGATCTGAAGCTACCGAAGTTTTTTTTATAACTTCTACCGAAACAGTATGTATATCACGGCTAACAAATATGTAATCCAACTGTAATCTGGGCCGAGATGAGGGAAAAGTATAGTATGCTCCCTTGCCTACAGCTTCACAAACATCTGTAAAACATTCACTCATTTTTTTCCATTCTCTTGCCCCTGATCTCATATTCCAATCCCCCATAATAATAACAGGATGAGGCTCATTCATAATTTTTTCGATGATAAAATTTACTTGTTTTTTACGAAGGAATGGATTTAGGCTAAGATGCGTAACATACACTTTAAGTAATTGTTCGCAAAGTTGAACATGAATTTCCAATAACGACCGTTCTTCAATAATTCTGGGGCCAAATGCCAAAAGATTGTTCTTCTCCAATACGATGGGATAGCGAGACAAAAAAGCATTTCCATACTGACGACACACCTTGGAATCTTTTGAGCGTAATGTAATTCCCCCTCCGAAAGCCTTCTCCATTTTCAGATGTTTTGCCAACCATGATATCTGATCAATATAATCGCTTCTTTTTGAAAAATGCTTATCCACTTCATTCAAACCGATCAAGTCCGCCTTGCTCTCTTCAATAACGTTAGCAATTCTTTCCAAGCTCAGTTTTCCATCCGTCCCCCTTCCATGGTGCATGTTAAACGTCATTACCTTAAACTCCAATCTATTCCCTCCAGTTTGCTGTATGCTATGCTAAAAATTCCTTATACAAATAAGTATCTCCAATCAGCTAAAATCGGGAACTGGCTACTACACAATATAGTATGTCCACGTTCCATTCTATGGATACCAAGGGTGTTGATTGTCCAAAGAAAAGAGGAAAAGGCCACCACAACGGGACACAAACAAAGCCTTTTGTCTTTCTTCCCGAGCGTATGCCCCGGCCAGGCGAAAGAGGACGGCAATTGT
>NZ_KE952672.1:0-83165 GCF_000466385.1 Aneurinibacillus aneurinilyticus ATCC 12856 | reverse complement strand
GCAGTCCCGCCTGGCTGAGGCAAAAAGCGGCCCCCTAAGCTTGGGTGCGGGAGACAAGCCGACGCCCGTTTGGGGCACGGTGTGGTGGCGATCCACTCTGGATCATACTGGATAATCAACACCCTTGTCCTAAAACAACAAAAGAGATATATGCACATACATATACCTCTAGCAGTCGTAATGACACTAAACTTTTCTCCTGGTTATCAGGATCTTTAAGTGTTTTTAGTTCATCAAAGGTACTTGAAAAAACTAAAAGAAGCACAAATTTGCAAAAGCAGCAATTTATGCTTCCTTTAATAAGGATCATCTCTATGCGTATGCGTACTGCTTTTTGCCCTCTAAGCCAAGCGTCCGCGCTGTTGAAGTATGAATTTCGTCGATAAGCTCTGGGTTTTCCAATAATGATACGCCAAAGGAAGGAATCATTTCTTTTATTTTTGGTTCCCACTCTTTTATATGTTGCGGGAAGCATTTTTTTATTACCTCCAGCATGACGTGAACAGCGGTAGAAGCACCCGGAGAAGCGCCGAGCAATGCTGCTATCGAGCCATCAGCGGCACTAACAACTTCTGTACCAAATTGAAGCGTTCCTTTACCGCCATCAGCAGTATCTTTGATAACTTGTACACGTTGGCCCGCTACTACTATATCCCAATCCTCGCTTTTAGCGCTCGGGATAAACTCCCGTAACTCTTCCATACGCTTTTCTTTCGATAACATAACTTGTTCGATTAGATATTTTGTCAATGAAACGTTTTTTGCCCCTGCCGCCAACATAGTTACGAGATTATCCGTTTTTACGGAAGTTAACAAATCAAATATTGAACCGGATTTTAAAAACTTTGGTGAGAAGCCGGCAAACGGTCCAAATAGCAACGATTTTTTGTTATCAATATATCTTGTGTCAAGATGCGGAACAGACATTGGAGGAGCACCAACCTTAGCTTTGCCGTATACTTTTGCATGATGCTGCGCCACAATATCCGGATTATTACACACCATAAATAATCCGCTTACTGGAAATCCTCCAATATGTCTTCCTTCAGGAATACCGGATTTTTGCAGTAAATGCAGGCTTCCTCCCCCGCCTCCGATAAAGACGAATTTTGCAGTATGGCGTTCAACGTTACCGCTATCGGCATTGCGTACTTTCAATTCCCACAAACCGTCGCTAGTACGTTTAATATCATCAACATTATGTTTGAATTTTACATCGACGTTTTTACTCTTTAAGTGGTCAAACAACATGCGCGTTAAAGCGCCAAAGTTGACATCAGTTCCAGAGTCGATTTTTGTTGCCGCTATAGGTTCATTCGATGTCCGATCTTTCATAATAAGCGGAATCCATTCCATCAGTTTTCCCGGGTCATCGGAAAATTCCATACCTTGAAACAGAGGATTGTTTGACAGCGCTTCAAAACGATTCTTTAAAAACGCTACATTTCGTTCCCCTTGTACTAAACTCATATGAGGCAATGGCATAATAAAGTCCTGCGGATTACGTATCAGATTACTATTTACAAGATAAGACCAAAACTGCATTGAAACCTGAAACTGTTCATTAATTTTTATAGCTTTGCTAATATCTATAGATCCGTCCGGTTTTTCGACGGTGTAGTTAAGCTCGCACAGTGCCGCATGCCCCGTTCCCGCATTATTCCATTCGTTAGAGCTTTCCTCTCCAGTGTTTGCGAGCTTCTCAAACACTTTAATTTCCCAGTCCGGTACTAACTCTTTCAGAAGTGTTCCCAAAGTGGCACTCATGATTCCGGCACCAATTAAGATAACGTCTGTTCTAGCATGTCTGTTGCTCATTTTTATCGTCCTTTTACCCTAAGATTTGCAGAAAGGATGTAGGCGCTCCTGTTTAGGCGCTACAGCAAGCCAGGCGCGACCTAGTCACACACCTTTTCTGGCTCAATTATAACTCTATAATAGTGTATCACTATTATTTATAGATTAAAAATATTTCTTACTATTATTATATGATAGTTATAAGCTATTTAAAAGCTAGTAAATTTCGGTGATGACATACTGTTACTGTTAAGAATATGGTTAAACAGCTTGTGTCAAGAAGCTATAATCTTGATTTTTAATTAAAATTTCAGTAATTATCCTGTATAACTGACCAAATCCTTTTCTTAGCCCACTGTGGTTACTAGTTTTTAATATTTATATATGTTTATTTAAATATTTTTAGCTAAATTCTTTGGTTTATTGGAGAAATATAACTCAGTAAAAAAACTTTTCTATTGAATTATTATCGACATTTAAGTCGACCGTCCTAAAGTCAAAGTCACAATTACATAAAATAAAACCACTCATATGTTAGTAAAAAGGCGAAGACAAGTATGTCTTCACCTTTTTAAATAATTATCTATTAACACGATTGCAGCTGACATTCTCACATATTCAATGAAGCATCGCATCTATATTGATTTTTTATAAAAGTACTCTTAAGAGCAGCGGGAATAACCGCACGCTTCGCAGTGTTTGCAGCCTTCTTCAGCTACAAGAGCGGCAGCGCCGCATTCCGGGCAAAGATCAAGACCTTCGCGGTATACATCGCCGTCTTCATCACGTTCATCTGTTTGCGGAATCAATGGCGCTTGCATTTCGCTTGCCGACGCTACCGGTGTCTCATCATCACCATCGAGATAAAATTCAATTGCTTTTGCTACCGCATCCGGAATAGAATCGACCCGATTTGCTCCGAAACCGACTGCGCCAGAACCTCCGATGCCTTTCAAATGCTTAATGAGCAGACGCGCTTTGTTTCCGTCCGGCAGCTCGCCGAAGCGAAGGAATAATGTAGATACACGACCAAGTGCTTCTGACATCGCAAATACGTCACTCCCCGCTTTGCCTACATTTACAATGACTTCAAACGGTGCACCGTCTACTTCGTTCACTGTTATGTAAGCTTTGCCTAGAGGTGTTTTCATTTTGTATGTTGCACCTTTTAAGCGAAGCGGACGGCGACGGTAATCTTTTGTTGGCGGTGTTTCGTCCAGATCGGTAGCAGGAGCGATTTTTTCCGCTTTCGCCTCCTGGCCTTTTGCCTCTTTTTTGTCTTCGTTCTTTGTAGTCAGAACCTGTACATCGCGGCTACCGTCACGGTAAATCGTGACCCCTTTGCATCCAAGATCAAAGGCAAGCTCATACAATGCTTTTGTCTCCTCAACTGAGAAATCAGCCGGTGCGTTCGCTGTTTTACTGATGGAGCTGTCTACCCATTTCTGAATCGCGCCCTGCACTCGCACATGATCTTCAGCAGACAAGTCCATTGCGCTGACAAAGTAATCCGGCAATTGTTCAGCTTCGTTTTCTTCCAGCCAGTTTTTCGCGATTGGGACATACTGTTTATCGAAGCCAAGACGGCTTTGACGATAATATTCGAACGCGTAGAAAGGCTCAATTCCTGTGCTCGTACCAACCATTGTTCCTGTCGATCCGGTAGGAGCCTGTGTAAGAACCGTTACGTTACGCATGCCGCGTTCTTTCACCGCATCACGCACTTCATCATCAAACTGCTTCATAAATCCGCTTTGCAGGAAGAGATCCGCATCGAATGCCGGGAAGCTTCCTTTTTCAGCGGCGATTTCTGTAGAAGCGAGGTATGCTTCACGCGCGATGAAATTGTATAGCTTGTCCAGGAATTCGAGTGATTCCGGGCTGCCGTAACGAATTTTAAGGTTAATCATCATCTCGGCAAGGCCCATTGTGCCGAGACCGACACGGCGCTCTTTCTTTTGGTTTGCTTCATTTTCCGGGAAGTGGTACGGGGTAGCATCAACCACGTTGTCCAGAAAACGAACGGAATGACGCACGGTTGTCGTCAGGCTTACCCAGTCTACTTCACCGTCTTTTGTGAATTTTGAAAGATTAATCGCAGATAAGTTACAAACACCCCATCCTGGGAGGCCTTGTTCCAATTTTGTTATCCTGTAAGCTTTTTATCCTACAGTTCTAACGGTTCTTTTTCCCGTTAGTTCGGCATACATTTTCACTTATCCGCTACAACATTTTTAAGAAACGCCAATATAAAGGGAGTTCAAAAATGTTGTGATTAAATAAGTGTTGCGGCCTCGTGCTCAGATTATATTCTCCATTTGGAGGTTCACCGAGTATGCTCTGCCCCTGACTACCTTTTTACAAATAGCCTTCGGTTCGGATTCCCGTCTCAGGGTTCCCGCTTTATTCCGCAATGTTTTACGTGAGGCAAACTTATGCAACTTTACCACACGGGTTCGTACAAATAATCGGATTGAAGTACCAGCTATTGGACATCTGATTGTAGTATTCCATGAAAACAACGCCCGGCTCGGCTGATTTCCATGCGGATTCGATGATCGTATGCCACATATCACGGGCGCGGATTGTTTTGTAGACGCGCACCGGCTTGCCTAGCTCCATCCATTTTTCCATGTTTCCATCCCAGATTTCATCGTATTCCGGGTCAGTCGTATCAGGAAATCTCAATTCCCAATCAAGGTCTTCCTTTACGGCTTTCATGAAGCTGTTGCTAACGCAGACGGACAGATTGGCGTTTGTAATAAGCCCCATATTTTGTTTTACGGTGATGAATTCAAGCACATCCGGGTGCCAGTCGTTCATCATAAGCATAAGTGCCAAGTTGTTACGTTGAGTCGCTACCTCAACTCTCTATGTCACCATAGAGTTCAGACCATATCTTACGCTATCGCAATGACAGCGCCCCTGCACTTCGGATTCGCTTGAATCCTACTCTACTCGCTTCCGCATCTATACCGTGCGTGCTTTCGATGGTCGTTGGACCTTCCCCATATCAAAAAAACAGACGTAGGGGCTTGGCTGCTGATTGTCTTTATCATCACATTATTTTCACGCCTTCACGCTTACCGTTTCCAGTTACGTTGTGGCTAATATGATAAGTTATGATGCAAGTACATTTTCCACTTCACTCAAGCTATGCAAAATACTATCCGGGAAGTGAACCAGTGTTGCATCGTAACGCCTCAAAAAACTCACCCCAATCATCAATGAGCCTTATTGATGATTATTCTTGAAGTGGCGCTATATTAAAGAGTTTCCAGCAATTCACAGGGTTAAGAGGCACATCTTATTTACCTCTGCGACTCCCACCTTGCTCAATTAGTCCGGTCGTATAGCTGAACAATCCACCCCACGACACAGAACCACTTGATGAACCGTTCACACCCTTTACTTGTGCACGGCGCGGACGAAGGCTCGACAAGTTAATACCGACGCCACCTCCACGGGACATAATCTCCGTCATCTGACTCAGCGTTTCCATGATACCGCCGCGGCTGTCATGCGGTGACGGGATAACATAGCAATTATACAGCGTCAGCTCGTCATTAGCTCCGGCACCTGCCGCAATCCGTCCACCCGGAACGAGCTTCCAATCCGTCAACAAGTCGCGAAATTTCTCTGTCCATTCTGTCTGCTTCTCCGGCGTTGCTTCCACAGATGCAATCGTTTTGGCCAGACGATCCCACATCTCTTCGGGTGTTGCTTCAAGTGTCCGTAAAGCTTTCTCGGCCTCAGTTGTTACGATTTCTCCGTTGCGCAATTTTACTTGAATCGTATTGCCTTCGCGTTCTTCGACCACGCCTACTTCTTTTTTCGGAAATTTAGGGTCGTCTTTCGTCAAAACGAGTACCGTATCTCCAACCTGTACATGATCCGGATTCGGATCTTTTAACGCATAACGATCGAGGAAAATTTTCTCGCTCAGTCCCTCAAGCTTTGTTTTTCCTGTCATTTCAGATGCAGTCTCCATTTTTCAACCTCCAGCTATTTGAAATATAAATTGACCATTCAGATGCGGTCTGATACATTGGATTAAGCGCCTTCTTACATCTAAACCAGCGTTTACTACTTCGTCAATATATTGTGTTTACATATAGATTCTACCACAATATATAGATTTTTTCCTGCTTTTTCTCAGAAATTTTTTTGACAAAACATATGTCCCTTCAAGGGTGTTGATTATCCAGTACGATCCAGAGTGTACGTCATCACAACCGTGCCCAAACGGGCGTCGGTTCGTCTCCCACACAGAAGCATAGAGGGCCGCTTTTTGCCTCAGCCAGGCGGGACCGCAAAACACAGGCTTCAAATCAATGAAGCATATATAAAACAAAAAAAGCGGCCAGCTCGGCCGCTCTTTATGTTTATTCCGTCTTAAAGGGCAATAGTTTCCCCTACTGCGTGACATTTCGCTTTATGTTATCGTTTGAAATTCCATTCATCGCACCCGTATTTTTCACGGGCAAGCTGTTCTGCAAGTTCCTTTTCCTCTGCCGTCAGCTCATCGTCCATCAACTCAACGCCCAACCCCTTCGCAAAGCCTTCACGGAATGATTTGCGGGCATCATCTAACGTTACAGGCATCGGACGTACCTGGTTGATTGCTACCGCTTTATCAACGAAGCTTCTTTTCAGACGCTCCCGCACCCGCTCGTTTGGATGGCGAATGATGTCAAACAGCATATCCACATCAATGTCAAGCAGAATGGAGCCATGCTGCAAAATGACCCCTTTCTGTCGCGTTTGGGCACTACCGGCCACCTTCTTGCCTTCCACGACCAATTCATAAGAAGACGGTGCATCAAAACAAGCAGCCGAAGATGGTATGGCAAACTTGGCCTGATCAGGGCTTACCATATCTGCCTGCAAGTCCAGAAGCCGAAACCCTTCCAGCAGCCCTGTGCTAATAATACGATAAGCATCTGTTACACCAGATGGCATAGCGGGATGAGATTCCGAAACAACCACACTGTACGTCAGTTCCTTATCGTGCAATACAGTTCTTCCACCTGTAGCCCGCCGAACAAAACCAAGACCGTATGCTTTTACTTTTTCTAAATCGATCTCTTTCTCCGCCTTTTGAAAGTAACCGATCGATACCGTCGATGGTTCCCACGTATAAAAGCGAACCGATGGATGCGTTTTTCCTTCACTATGTATCGCAAGTACCGCTTCATCAATCGCCATATTCATTGCCGGCGAACGAACTCCCGTATCAAGGAAACGCCATTGTTCCATATAAGACTACGCCCCTTTCTTTCCTGCTTTCTTATATTGTAGCATATTCACCTTCCGCCCTTTACTACTTAGCATCCGTAAAAAGTACCCTTACATTATAAATTGCATTCATACACACCATTTTGTATATACTATCCTTGTTTCAATTCACAAGAGAACGGGTAAAAAATATTACATGCATTTTGCGTACATTCCAAGAGTATCAAAGGAGGCGTTGCCTGATGAAAGACCTTTGTATTTATTGTGGTGAAGAGCTGGTACTCTGGGAGAGGAGCCGAAGCTATTGCTCCAGATGTCAGGAAGCTGCTGAAGTGGCATATGCTGATGACGTATATTACGCCGACGACGAAGTGCGCCATGACGAACAGTATGTAAACGATGAAAATGATGACTTCAACCATAGCTATAAATACTGACGCAAAAGAGAAAGGAGGCCGATTCCGTTCTCCTTTTTCTTATCTATCCACATAATCTTCGTCTTCTGTATAATCCTCCATCAAATCCGGATTGCCCATCACGGAAACAACCCCTGCCTCATCAAGTGCATCTTCGTATCTTTCATGCACCGGACTCTCCGTATTTACGCCAATGAATTTTCCGTTTATATCGGATAACAGAAAGCCCTCAATATCTTCGACGTACCCTACAGGCTCTTCTGACTCCACGTACATATCGTTATAGCTGAGATGAGCTTGTTCGCCAAAATCAGACGGCGTATCCGATGTTCCGTACTTTGCGACATCCTGCATTGCATCTTCTGCGTCATAAAATGTAGCGTCCCATCCGTCATAGTTATATGCACCGAATGGAGGAGCGAGAATATCTTCTTCTGCGGGACGCCGCTGCGAAACGAACTCCTCCTCCGCATGCTGTACACAGCGAAGCGTGGTCGGCAGCGCCTCCAATCGTTCATGCGGGATTTCGGCATGGCATATTTCACATTTTCCGTATGTTCCCTGCTTGATGGCTGTAAGCGCTCGCTCAATATCCCTCATTTCTTCTTCCCCATGCTCATACAGTGCGATGTCTTTTCCTCTCTCAAACGTTTCACTCCCATGATCAGCCGGGTGATTATCATAATTGGACAGCTCACCGAGCGATTCCTGTACAGAAGCTCTGGCAGTACCATATGCATCACTATCGTTAAGACGTTCCTTTATATCCACAAGCTGATTATTCAAAAGCGAACGAAAGTGAGACAATTCCTCATTCGTCAACATGCCGTATTCCCCTTTCAACCTCAAAGTACAAGCCGTATTCATACGACGCACCTGAGCATAGTATCTGCACCATTGGCGGTAAAGATGTTGGGGATTGGAGGAAGGAAAAAGGAGGAGCCTTTTGCTCCCCCTTTTTCCTTCTCATTATTCCGATTTTGTATATCGTAGCACCGGCTTACGGGCCGCCAGCACTTCATCCAAACGGCTGACTACCGTATGATGCGGTGCCTCCTGTACAATTTCTGGAGTCACTTCCGCTTCCTGTGCAATTTGAATCATCGCTTCAATAAATTCATCAAGCGTCTCTTTTGACTCAGTTTCCGTCGGCTCAATCATCAGACATTCCTCGACGATAAGCGGGAAGTAAATAGTTGGTGGGTGGTAGCCGAAATCAAGCAAGCGCTTAGCGATATCGAGCGTTCGAACCCCCTGCTTCTTCTGACGCTTTCCGGATAGAACAAATTCATGCTTACATACATAATCGAACGGCAAGTCATAATGCTTGGCGAGCTTTCTCATCATATAGTTCGCATTAAGCACCGCATTTTCCGAAACAAGGCGCAATCCCTCAGGCCCCATCGTGCGAATATACGTATAGGCACGTACGTTGATGCCAAAGTTACCATAATACGCTTTTACACGACCAATCGACTGCGGTCGGTCAAAATCAAGTCGATACATATCGTCTTCTTTAATGACCATCGGCTTGGGCAAGAATGGAAGCAATTCCTTTTTCACACCAACAGGACCGGAACCCGGACCGCCGCCGCCATGTGGTGTCGTAAATGTTTTATGCAAATTCAGGTGCACTACGTCGAAGCCCATATCTCCCGGACGCGCTTTACCGAGAATGGCGTTGGCATTCGCCCCGTCGTAATACAACAACCCTCCTGCTTCATGTACAATTTCTGCAATTTCTACAATGCCTTTCTCGAATAAGCCCAATGTATTCGGATTCGTTAGCATCAACGCCGCCGTATCCGGACCAACCACTTGGCGCAGTGCTTCTACATCAACGAATCCGTTCGCATCCGATGCCACCGTAATCGTCTCAAGCCCCGCCACGCTGGCGGAAGCTGGATTTGTACCATGTGCGGAATCTGGTACAATCACCTTCGTACGCTTCTCGCCCCGGCTCTCATGGTAGGCGCGAATCATCATTAAACCGGTCCACTCGCCCTGTGCACCAGCCGCCGACTGCAGCGTTACGGCATCCATACCTGTAATGGCGGCCAGATCTTCCTGAAGCTCATACATTAGCTGCAATGCACCCTGTACCGTCTCTTCCGGCTGATACGGATGAATACGGGCAAATCCCGGATAACGAGCTACATCTTCATTAATTTTGGGATTATACTTCATCGTACATGAACCGAGTGGATAAAAGCCTGAATCAACTCCATGGTTACGTTTGGATAACTCCGTATAATGGCGCATCAATTGCAGCTCGCTCACCTCCGGCAATTCCGCAGGTGCCTCCCGCAGGAAATCACTCGGAATAATAGACGTAACCTCGACTTCGGGAACATCGCATACAGGCAACGAATAACTTACGCGTCCCGGCTTGCTCATCTCGAAAATAAGCGCTTTGTCTTTTTGTTGCTGTTCAGCTTTCGGTATTGTATTAAGCATGACGCGCCCCCTCCAATCCTTTCACCAATCGGTCAATTTCTTCCTTCGTACGCAGCTCGGTTACTGCTATCAGCATATGCTGATTAAGTTCCGCATAATCACGAGACAGGTCAAGGCCGCCAATAATATGATCCTGCAATAGCGCTTTATTGATGTCGCCCACAGGACGCGGCGTTTTAATAACGAATTCATTAAATACAGGCGAATCGTACACAATTTCATATCCGTCCAGTTGAGCAAGCTGCTGCTTGGCATACTGTGTCTTCTGCACATTCAGAAGCGCCATTTCTTGTACACCCTGCTTGCCAAGAGCGGTCATCGACACAGCTGCGGCCAACGCATTTAGCGCTTGATTAGAGCAAATATTCGAAGACGCCTTCTCACGGCGGATATGCTGTTCACGAGCCTGCAACGTCAGCACGAAACCACGGCGTCCGCTTTCGTCCTGTGTCTGACCGACGATACGTCCCGGAATTTGCCGCATTAATTCTTTTTTCACCGCGAAATAGCCACAGTGCGGACCGCCAAATGCCATCGGGATACCGAACGGCTGAGCGTCCCCAACCACAACATCAGCACCGTATGCGCCCGGCTCTTTCAGCAAGCCCAAAGCCAATGGATTGGCGCTTACGACAAACAATCCTTTATGTTTATGAGCAATCTGCTCCACAGCCGATAAATCCTCAACCGAGCCGAAGAAGTTCGGATATTGTACAAGCACGGAAGCTGTTTGTTCATCCACCGCTGCCGCAAGTGCCGCCAGGTCAGTCAATCCGTTTTGGCAGCCAACTTCAATAACTTCAAGCCCATGCCCTTTGGCGTACGTAAGAAGTATGGAGCGCGCTTCCGGATGTACAGCGCGAGAAACAACAATTTTTTTCCGCTTTGTCTTGGCCGCCGTCATTGCTGCTGCTTCTGCCAGTGCCGTAGCACCATCGTACATGGACGAATTGGCTACATCCATACCAGTCAACTCACAAATCATCGTCTGAAATTCAAAAATGGCCTGTAATTCGCCCTGGCTAATCTCTGGTTGATATGGCGTATACGCAGTGTAAAACTCCGAACGAGAAATGACGTGGTTGACTACGCTTGGAATATAATGATCATACGTTCCTGCTCCCAGAAAGCAAGCATAATCGAGCGCATTAACATTCTCTCCTGCCATTCGCCCCATATGCCTAGTCAGGTCCGCTTCTGGAATAGCTTCCGGAATTTGTAATTCTCCTTTGAAACGAACCTTCTCCGGAATATCGGAGAACAATTCGGATATATCAGAAATACCAAGGTCAGCCAGCATGTCTTTACGGTCAGTCTTAGTCGTTGGAAGGTATCGATACTTTACTGTCACAGCCTATTCCTCCTCTTTGCTAAATGCTTCGTACTGCTCCGCTGTCATCAATTCATCCAGTTCTGCCGCATCAGCTAGCTTGATAACGACCATCCAACCCGCTCCATACGCATCTCCGTTAATTGCCTCTGGAGCTTCTTCAAGCTCTCCGTTCACTTCGACGATTTCCCCGCTTACCGGCGAATAAATATCGGACACGGCTTTTACCGACTCGACAGTACCCATGCTCTCGTTCACCTTCACTGTGGCTCCTTGTTCCGGTAATTCAATAAATACGATATCACCCAGCTGCTCCTGTGCAAACTGTGTAATACCAACACGTACGCGTTCATTATCCAATACTTCTACCCATTCATGTTCTTTGCTGTATTTAAGCTCCGCTTGTACTTGGCTCATCCTTGTTTTCTCCTCCGGTTTCCCCTATGGATTTATTTACGACCGTTTATAAAACGGTGTACGTACGACTTTTGCTTTCACATGCTTGCCACGGATTTCCACCTCGATTTCTGTACCCGGCTCACTGTATTCACGTTTGATAAGCGCAAGTCCAACGCTTTTCTTCAATGTGGGCGATTGAGTTCCTGTGGTCACTTCACCTATTTTTTCCTCTCCAACGTACACAGCATAATGCGTCCGTGGAATTCCTCGCTCCATCATCTCGATTCCGACAAGCTTGCGTGGCGCGCCGTTCTCCTTCTGCTCTTTAAGCGCATCCTGTCCGATAAATGGAACCGGCTTATCGACTTTTACAGCAAAGCCCAGACCAGCTTCAATCGGACTGATGTTTCGGCTCAACTCCTGTCCGTACAGCGGCAAACGCGCTTCAAAACGAAGTGTATCACGTGCGCCCAATCCGCATGGCAACACGTCTTCTCCTCCCGCTTCAAGGATGCTGTTCCATAAAGCAGGTGCATCCTGTGCTTGCATATAAATTTCGAATCCGTCTTCTCCGGTGTAGCCCGTACGCGATACAAGCGCGGAGATGCCGGACAATATAACATTCTGCTTAAAATGGAAGAAACGAATCTCGCTCAGGTTTGTGTCGGTTAGCTTTTGCAGCACGGTTTCTGCCAGCGGTCCCTGTACTGCCAGTTGAGCCGTTTCCTCCGAGATATTACGAAGCACCATATTGCCTTCCGCATGTTTTTGCATCCAATCGTAATCCTTCTCAATGTTCGCGGCATTAACGACTAGCAGATAATGTTCATCTCCTAGCTTATAGATAAGCAAATCGTCTATTGTACCGCCGTCTGGATAGCACATAACTGAATACTGCGCTTGACCTTCGACCAGCTTGGATGCATCATTCGTAGCTATCTTCTGTAAAAAAGCAAGCGCATCCGGTCCTTTTACTTCGATTTCACCCATATGTGATACATCAAACAACCCGGCTTTCGTACGAACGGCTTCGTGCTCCTTTTGAATACTTGAGAATTGAACAGGTAAATCCCATCCGCCAAAATCAATTGTTTTAGCTCCATGCTCTTTATATAAGGAATAGACAGGTGTTTGTTTCAAGGCAGACATTCATTCCAACCTCCCATGTTTTTTGCTTTACAGCAACAGATACGTTTTTATTGATCAAAAAAAGGACAGAAATAGGGTGTTCCCCCTATCTCTGTCCCTTGTACCTGAGAGCTACCCGCTCCTAGCCCGCATTACACACAGCCTATTGACCGGTTTCCCCTTTGGTGGCCCATCTTTTGGGCTCTCTCCAGAGTTGCGTCCCGCAGAAGTACTTTTGCCTGAGAGATTGAAAGGTGTGCTTGCTCCTTCGGCGACGCGCCAAGCGCGTTCTCTCCCTCTGCTTTCATCCGCACAATATTTTATTATTAGCAAAAATCAATATGTAATCACTTACTATCGTACCATGGATCAATCAAATTGCAATATTTTTTTCTCTTTTTTATTAACGAAAAACATCAAAAACCCTTTAACGTTTGTTTTTAAATGTAGAAAAACAAACATTTCTTGATATCAATATCCAAAAACCCAAAAAACACGAACATTAAACAAAAAATACACTATTTTTCTGTGCTTTAATCGTTCTTGCTTCCTTACAAAAACAGAGTGGAAATTTCCACCCCGTATTATTCTTTGGTCTATTTTTTATTCTGCTTCCGTTCCCACACACACGTATAAATCGGTTCGGCTTTCGTTAATATAATACTATCGCCTTCCGCCACAATTTCAATCGCACCGTAACCGAGAACTTCTTGAGCCTCCGGCGGCAGAAGCAAATTCTCCTTCTCATCGATTTGGCCAAGCAATGGTTTCTTTTCCATCGGTATGTACGCCCCCCTTATAACCCGGCAACCAGTTGCCAGGCTCTGCACTTCCCTTATTATTTCATCTCTCGCTCCCTGATTCAACACTAAAACAAATCACAACCTTTTGAATCAGTACCTAAGACTCATTTTGTTGACAAAAACAAGACAATACAGGAAAATTTATCGAGAAAATCTTATTATATAGAGTATATGAGAAAATTTACCTCAGTTTAGAAGGATGTGAAGCTGAATGCTATCCAACTGCTCTGCGTGCGGCAAATTATTCATGAAAGTTTCTAAGCCGGTCTGCCCGGATTGCGCGCGTAAGGAACTCGATACGGTTAAACGCATTCGCGACTATTTAAAACCGAAAGAAAGAAGGAACGCTCCCGTCCTTCAAGTCTCACAGGATCTTGATATTCCGGTGCGCTACATTGAATATCTTATTCGGGAGAAATATTTCGATCTTACACGTTATCCCAGCATGCAATATAAATGCAAGAACTGCAACACTCTCATCACGTTAGGTGAATACTGCAGCTCATGCGCCGAAGAATTGCGCAAAAATCTACTTTCCACCAATGAAGATGCAGGAAAAAATAACAAAGACAACAACGACCCTGATGGAAACTTCTATAAAACACGATTATAATAAGCCTCTCTTTCAGCATATATATGTACAAGTATAGAGGAGAAAATTAAGGAGCTGTTTATCACGCCCTCTATCCCTTTACTCTAAATATGTATGCTGTGGATGTGAGAAAATGAAACGAGCCATTATCGGGCGCAAGACATGGCATAATTTTTTGGTTCTTTTTCTGCTTTATATGAATCTTGTACTTTCCTTCGGGCTTATCTACTGTCTGATTGAATGGTCAGGACTTGGATTTATTCGTGATCATTATGCTTCCTATGCCCATCAGCAGCAATGGCATGATCGATTCACACGTTCTTTTTATTTTAGTGCGATTACCCTCCTATCGGTTGGATATGGGGATCTGAGTCCGTTCGGACTGGCACGCGGCGTGGCCATATTGGAGGCAATGACCGGCTATGTACTTCCAGCTGCGCTCGTTATTAGATACTTCACGTTCTCTGGTCCCGAGGGACGAAAGTTTCGCCTATCGGGATGGAGAACACCAAAAAAGTAAAAGAAGGGGGGCTGCATGCCCTCTCTTTTTTCATTTAGTAAATGTCACGCTTCTTAAAGATGGATGCCGCTCTTTTGCTACATTATTCTTCCCATCCCGTTTGTATGTATAAGTCTTTACATACTTTCTCTCTTTTTTGGTTATTCTATGAATACGAAGCATGTACGTACCCCCAATCGCTATTGCGATTAAAAGCGGGAAAACCAAAAAGGTGGATGTCAATATGACAGAAATTCCTATTACATTTCAGCGGGATTGGATCGATCATTTCAAAACAAGAGTGCAGGAAGATGGGCCTTGGCACCATCGCGAACTGTATCGCCTTGCCTGGGAGGCGACACACGCATGTGCAGTGAGTGATTTCAATGAGCTTCAGTGCTTGCGCCACCTTCCGCACTTAACTCCTCTTCCTCATCAGATCGAAACAGCACAAAAAGTCATCTGCGATATGCATGGCCGCGCCCTGCTTGCCGACGAGGTAGGCCTTGGCAAAACAATTGAAGCCGGTCTTATCCTGAAAGAATATATGGTGCGAGGTCTTGTAAAAAAAGTACTCATTCTTGTTCCTGCCTCGCTTGTCGTACAATGGGTGCGAGAGTTGAACAGTAAATTCTCCATTCCTGCGGTGGCACAGCGAAAGGAATACATGTGGACACAGTACGATATTATTGTTGCTTCCATCGATACGGCCAAACGTCCTCCACACCGTGACATCGTACTTAATCAACCGTACGATCTTGTCATTATCGATGAAGCACACAAACTTAAAAACAAGAACACGAAAAACTATCAGTTCATCCAGGAACTGAAGAAAAAATATTGTCTGTTGCTGACCGCCACACCCATCCAGAATGAATTGGATGAATTGTACAACTTAATTACATTGTTAAAGCCGGGGCATCTGGGACAGTCGGCGCAATTCCAGCAAAGCTATGTCGAAAGTAAGCGCCAGGTAAAAAATAATGAAACGCTCAAAAATGAATTGAAAAAGATAATGGTACGCAACCGGCGCTCAGACGGAAAAGTCGAGTTCACCGCCCGCCACGTCATCACAGTGCCTATTGAGCTGTCGGCAGAAGAAAGACAACTCTATGAGAGCGTAAGCCGTTTCGTGCAAGAACAGTATCATGGTGCGGAGGGAGGATACAAAAATCCCCTCGCCCTTATTACTCTACAGCGCGAAATCTGCAGCAGCCGTGATGCGGCATTTATGACACTTGTTCACATGCATAACCGCGCACCTGAGTCATCCCCACTCAGACGCAGCATCGTCGAACTCATCGAAATGCTAAAGCAAGTATCTACAAATCAAAAAGCGGAAAAGGTTATCGATATTATCAAAGAGACAGACGACAAAGTTATTATTTTCACCGAATATCGGGCTACCCAGGAGTATTTGCAGCATATTCTGGCCCAGCAGGGTATTACGTCTGTTTTGTTCCGCGGCGGGTTTAAGCGCAGTAAAAAAGATTGGATGAGCCAGTTGTTTGAACAGCGGGCGCAGGTGCTCATCGCTACCGAAGCAGGTGGCGAGGGGATTAACCTGCAATTCTGCAACCGTCTGATTAACTACGATATGCCCTGGAATCCTATGCGTGTAGAGCAACGCATAGGGCGTATACACCGTCTGGGTCAAACACGTGACGTCTACATTTATAACCTTGCGACCCAAGGTACGATTGAGGAGAAAATTCTAAATCTGCTCTACGAGAAAATTAACCTGTTCAAAATGGTTATCGGCGAGTTGGAAACTATTATCGATCGCCTTCATCTCAATAAATCTCTCGAAAAAAATATCATCGATATTCTATTGTCTTCAAGGAGCGAAGGAGAACTTACCATTAAAATGGATAATCTAAGTCAAGTCATCCAATCCGTGCAGGATAGTACAGATTCCATACAAAAAACGGCAACCGACTCATGGGAAGGGGCGGTGCTTCCATGAACCAATCTCAGGTCCGCTCCTTTCTGGAACGGTATTTCAACGCTCATCAAGCACGGTATGATGAGACGCATCCCGCTTACTTCAAAGTCGAGCTTCCGCCGGAGGTGGATAAGGATTTAGGGAATCGTCCATTCTACTGGACATATGTGGAGCGGCTTAATCTAGATCCACAGCCCATGCACATGACATTCGTATTTGATCGGAATGCTCTTCCAGACGGAATTCATGGGGAGGATATTGCTTTTGGTTCGCCGCGTCTTCAGCAATTTTTCGCATCTGCACGCCGTCATGGCCGCTACATCCGGCTGTATGAACATATTCCGTCTTCAGCATCAGATGTACAGGATGCGCTCACACCATGGCTCGGTGTTAACTATAAAGTCTCATTTATTTGTGATCGTAAAAAGGATCAACTTATTTCACTCGGAATCAACCTCATTCACGGACAGATCGAGGAGGATTTCTTCGAGACACTTAAGCGGCGCAGCATGCTTCCAGTACTGCCTGATTATGCTTATACGATGCGTCCGATTTTCAGTACTGATTCAGCCATCCAGCGCCTGGAGCTTCATGTACAAAACGCGATCGCTCAAGAAGATCGCACTTGGGCCGAAGAAGCTCGGCAACGACTTGCAGCAGAACTTGCGCAAATCGACCGATTCTACGCCGCCAAAAGCACAGTAGATAAAGATAAGGAGGAGCCGTCTTTTGAGCATAAAGAAAAACGAACAGCGGAGCTTCGATGGCAATATGAACCACGCATCGACGTGGAAATGATAAATGGCGGACTATTTTTTCTCCACCATCCTCCTACGTAGCAACTGCTATAAAAAAACCGTCCCTATATTCTTATCTGAACACGGGACGGTTTCTTTTTTATTTCTTCTTGCGCCGAATCAACATGCTAATGGCGAACGGAAGCATGCCGAACCAGCGGTACATGAACGCTTCTTTCGGCTTCTTTACTCGCTGTTCTTTCGGTGTCTCCATATATTTGACAAAACGCTGAGTTAAGTATTTGACGTATTCCTGAGAAGACATCGCATGCGCCTCCCTGTTTTGGACTGCTACTTATAGCGTATCCTTGAACAATCAATTTCAATCACCTACCACTGTGAAATCGTAAATTCTGTCAACGGCGAATATTTAATAGACAAGCCTGAACTCGCTCCACTCCGTAATTTTTCCTGTCGGTCTATTCATCACTGCCCACAATCGCGTCGAATAAAGTGACATCGCAGTTGCGCTCACCTGTATCCATACCTCATCCTTCCCGCGCGGCTCCACCAAAACTCTCATCGTTACATCTTCAATGCGGTATTCCTGTCCGATATACTCATCAGGCTCTCGGAGCATTTGTTCAGCGGTAAAGTATACACCTGCTTCAGCAATATAATGAAGCCGCATCCTTTCTTGCTCATTGCGTGAAACAGGGCGCAGCTGACCAAGAAACATAAGGACATGCAGGATAATAATAAGCATAATCTGTACGTATACAAGCACGATAAATAATGCTGCACCTCTCGAATTTGTTACATAACCACACGTTCTATTCTTTTCCCGATAAATATATTTCCTTTCCATACCGTGCCATCCTTCTCCATCTCAATATAAAACCCGCACCCCTTCTCTCCTGCTTCTATTTGGAATATACGCACATATTTTGTTAGAATAATATACCCTTCCATGCTTACCCGCCGGATAATTCTATCGCCTATCTTTTCATACGTAGCAACTAATCCGCTACCATTCTCCAAATACAATTTAGCCCCTACTTTTTTAAAATTGCTGCAACGGTGGATTTCCTCTTCCATATAGGAAAAAAAGCCCCGCATCTCCATTTCCAATATTGCTGCATCCTTGGCTCGGATAGCATGCCGCTGCACTTCCGTAAAACAGTACAGAATTGAAAGCAATACCAAACACAGAATAACGGAGGAAAGCAGCGTTTCCAGTAAAGTTATTCCTCGATTATTTCGGACCGGATTAAAGGCGTAAACCGATAACCTGAAAACCCGATTTGCCGCTCGCCTATCCATTCGCTTTCCCAAAATACCTGCACCTCACACCTTTCCACCATTTCTGTAACGTTTGCGGATATTATCTGAATACGATAACGCTTCCCTTGTATTTCTCTATCATTAGCCTCAACCGCAAGACCAGCTTTCCATCGTTCAAGCAATGAATACGCCAAGTTGTATGCGGTCGACTCTGCACTTCTCTCTGCACGTTCTCTCACGGATACGTGAAGCATCTGTTGAACTGTGAGCACGAAAATGGCGAACAGCATAAGAGCAAGAAGTGCTTCCATATAGGTAAATCCATTTTCTTTCATTTTTTCTCCCTCGTTATTCCGTACTAACCGAAAACCGTCCGCTCGCCATGTACACGGTCATCTTCTTTCTCGTACTATCCGGATATACAATAGAAATGGTGCCTGCCTGGGTGACATGCCCCAGCTCATTAAAGATAAGGGTTCCATTCCTAAAGTTATTTGTCACAGAGAAGCCAGCCGGAATCATTACTTTCTTCTTTTTCAGCTCCCACATTCGTTGTACGGTATAAAAGTCATTCTGCGGGTAAAAAACAATTCGAACTTGTCCGCGATGGCTTAGTGCTTCATTTGCGGCAAGATATATATCCGCCCCCAGCATATCGATAAATTGTTCGCCCTGCATATACCGAAACGTATGGACAACTGAAGGAAGTGCAATACAGAGCATTCCCCCCAAAATAGCGAGCACGATCAGCACCTCGATTAAGCTGAAGCCACTATGACGGACTTTCATGCTTGCTGCACTTCACATTGATTTTCTTACCATCAGCCGAGATCTCCACCGCATATGTTCCCTTGGCAGGACAAACTGGTTCCTGCCCCAAATATCCTTTATCTGACAACTCCTTGAGTGCTTCTGAGGCTGACGGATAGCTGCCTCCGTTCTCGATAGCATACGCTTCAAGCGCAGTTGCAACCATACGTTTATTTACTTCGCAACTCTGATTCTGTGCCTTAACGATGGCGCCCTTATAGGTAGGCAACGCGAGCGTTAAAAAAGTTCCGATAATCGCAATCACAATAAGCAGTTCGATAAGCGTAAATCCAGCTTCTAGGTTGCGCTTTCTATGGATATTCATATCATTTCACCTCATTCATCATCTGTAGCACAGGCATGAAAAAAGACATGACCACGATAAACACAACACCACCAACGCCAAGCAAAATCAACGGTTCGAACCAACGCATCATTCTTTCGATTCGCTGCTTACTATATGTTTCAAGCTGTTCACCATAAAATAGCAGACATTCACCAATTCTTCCGCCCTCCTCCCCTAATTCAATGTAACGAATAAGCTCCGCAGTAAAACATGAATGCTGCCGCAAAGCATCGCTCAAGGCATGACCTTGCCGCAATCTTCCTTCGATTGTGCACGCCGTTTCCCTCAAAAAAATCCAGGGGGCCTTCATTTGAAATAAGCGGCATACTTCCAGAATGGATATGCCAGCTTCCAGTAAAAGCCCTGTCTGCACGGAAAAATAGTGACTGTATTGCAGCATAATCCAATGCCGTGCAACAGGAAACTTCAGGAGAAAAGGAACCAGCCTTCGCTTTTTATGAAACACAAACATCGTACACAAGACTACGACAAACATGCTGGCTATCAGCGTGTAATACGAAGGAACAAGCAAAAAAATATTCATAAACCAGTGAGTCAATGGCGGAAGTGAAAGATTCATTGTGTCATACATCGAGGAAATATGCGGAAGAATCACATGAAGCAGGAACCAAAAGCACACAAAAGATAGAACAAGCAATAGAAGAGGATAACTAAGAATTTGATATATTTGATGCTTCCAAGCTGCCCGTCTACGGTAATAGCGGGCAGCAAAAGTAAAGCTTAAAGCATACTGACCATGTTGCTCTCCGGCTGCAACAAGGGAAAGAAACAGCGGCGGTACTCTCATTCTCTCCAGCGCTAAGGATAGGGGAGCTCCTGCTTCGAGACGTTCAAGAACACGCAGCAATTGTTTCCTCTCTCGACGGGCAAAATGATGAAGAGTTAATTGAAGGCTATCTAGCAAAGGTATTCCTGCCTCTAATAAATAGGATAGCCGCTGACTTAAGCGTGCCAATGATTCATCGGACCATCGCATCTCCCTCGACATGCATTGCATAATGACCTTGTTCAATCGATTCCGCCACCCCTTCTGTTATCTTCTTCTCCAAAAGCGAGGACAAAAAAGTAAAACCTTTCTTTTGCAAATGACGCCGGAGTGTAGTAGCAGAACAGCGATTTAAAATATAAGGGTGGAGTTCTTCTTCTATCTCCAGCACTTCATAAATGCCGACCCGTCCATGAAATCCTGTATTATGGCAAACGGAACAATCCTTCTGTCCGTAGCATTGTCGGCACCGTTTGCGAATGAGGCGCTGCGCAACTACACCGGTCAGCGCCGAATTTACCAAATATGGATCTATCCCCATATCCAGCAGACGGAGCACGGTTCCTACTGCATCAAGCGTGTGAATGGTGGAAAGCAGCAAATGCCCGGTAAGTGCGGCACGTACCGCCACTTCCGCCGTAGGCTTGTCCCGGATTTCACCGACAAGAATGACATCAGGGTCCTGACGTAATACAGCCCGCAGCCCCTCATGAAATGATAGGCCCGTGCGCGGATGAATCTGTACCTGATTAATACCTGGAATCCGATACTCAACCGGTTGTTCCAATGAAACAATATTGCGGCCATGCCGCTGTAGTTCATGAAGCATCGTATACATCGTTGTCGTCTTACCGCTGCCGGTCGGTCCCGCAATGAGAATCATCCCTTGTGATCTTGCCAACATTTTTCTTATCTCGAAAACATTCTCCCCACTCATACCGAGCGAGCCAAGTGATTGGTAGCGTGTCTCATGCGGCAGCAATCGAAGTACAATCTTTTCCCCGTAAATTGTCGGGAGGGTAGCAACGCGCACATCAATTGAGCGTTCCTCCGTTGCCTCGCCGATTTGAAAAGTAAAACCGCCGTCCTGGGGCAACCGCCTCTCCCCAATATCCATCCCGCTCATCAGTTTAATGCGCGAAACAGTAGGTGGTCCCCAGCCTTCTTCTTTCGTTTCGATTACTCGTAAATAGCCATCCAGTCGAAAACGTACAACAATTCCTTCCATCGTCGGCTCAAAGTGAATATCGCTGGCCCCTGCTTGAATTCCTTTCCGAATAAGCGCTTTTACATATCCAGTCACATCTTCAACCATTTCATCCCCTCCTTTTACAAATTATACCATATTTTTCCAAAATAACATCTATTTTCGACATTTTACGAAAAAAAAAAGACACCGCACCTGGAATGGTACGGTACCTTGTCTTATTTCTTCTATTCAATAGAATTTACGTATTCGATTAACGCCTCTCTCTCTTCTTTTGTTAAAGTTCCTACATTGCCATGTTTTCCTTCTTTATTGCGCGTTGTTAACACATCGGCTATCGTCTTGGCGCTACCATCATGAAGGTCTATTTCATTGCATTATCTACTTTATTCTATTTCACAATCAACACTGGACAACTCGCAAGCTGAGACACTTTGTGGCTAACGCTGCCAAGCATCATTTCCTTAAGTCCGCTCAGACCCCGACTACCAATAACGATTAACTGATATGAGCCTTCTTGCGCCTTCTCCACAATTTGGCGGGCCGGATCTCCCTTGGTATAAAAAGCTTCTGATTTGACACCCGCAGCTTCCGCTTTAGCTTTCGCCTGGCCTAACAATTCTTCGCCTTCTTTTTTCATCGCTTCATTAAAATCAATGTCATATTCTCTGGAAATATACGCCATCTCCCCAACCATATATGGCGGAATGGCTACTTCTTTTCCCACATGCACCAGGCTAACCTGTGCATCCTGTTCCTTTGCGATGCTTATTGCAGCCTCCAGTGCTTTATCGCCCATCTCCGAACCGTCGATTGCTACCAAAATTTTGTTAAACATTTCTTCCTCCTCCTCGCTGTAGAACTTCTCTATTGCTTCCTCACATTTTTATTTTACAGTCGTATTTTGGTACTTTCTAGCGAATTAAAAGAAAAGTTATAACAAATTCAGCACGATTGTTGTTCAATGGCTGCGTCTAAACCATATCATATGTATAGTCTACCTCTTCACAGTGTTCTGTTTGCTTGAATCTTGGCCACTTCCCTTTCCGGTAGAGCGATAGTGCAGCAGCGGCAACGACTGGATGGAATTGCGTCCCTGCACAACGGCGGATTTCCTCCATGCCTTCTTCTATCGTTTTAGGTTTATTATATGATCGAGAGGATGTCATTGCATCGAATGAGTCAGCTACATTGACGACAGCCGCAAGAAATGGAATTTCTTCTCCCTGCAAACCGTGTGGATATCCCCTTCCATCATATTTCTCGTGATGGTACAAAATAATATCTCGCACACCCTTCAGCTTTTTTAACCCGCCAATGATACGTGCTCCTTCCATTGAGTGTCCTTTCAATTCCAGCCATTCATCCTCGGTCAACTTCCCCGTTTTATTCAGGACAGCAGACGAGATGTGAATTTTCCCGATATCATGCAAAAGCGCCCCATACTTGAGAGTAAACATCTCTTCCTGGCCAAGTCCAAGCTCTTTACCGAGTGCAAGCGAATACATCTGTACACGCGTGGAATGTCCAAGCGTATAGGAATCCTTGCTGCCGATTGCCTTGGCAAGACTGGTAACCAGTTCGTCCAGTACTGTCTGCTCCTCTTTTTTTATCTGCTGAAAATGGGCAATAAGCAGATTGGCTAGTACACCGAATACAGGCAACATGAAGATATGGGATAGTACATAAACAGATGTGCCCCACTCCCCCTTATAAAAATACGTATACCCGTAATCATATGTGATAAGAATGGCAACAGCCAGCAACGAATATAGCAGCCCTACCCGCTTTTCATCATATAATCCGATCGATGCAATACCCAAATATATAAGAATCAAATAAGGACTTTCTCCCACTCCGCCGGTTACCCACATGTACCCCATAACAAAAATGAAATCGAGCACCCGGAGCCTCTGTTCATTTACAGCGAGAAACGTTTCTGCTTTTTTACCCTTCCACGTATAGATGACAATTTCAATCGCCCATCCGGTCAGTGTTAACCCCCAAAAAACAATCGGCGAAAATGTGGGATGATGCTGTACAAAAAAATAAGTTAGCGTAATTACACTCAAGGAGACAAAGCGGAGTTTGCTCTTAATATGATTCTGCATAATCCCTCACCCACTTCATCTTTCTCTTGTTATACGGGTGGCCCATGTGCAAGCCTTGTTTGCCTGAACCCCTTCATGCACAAACAAAAAAGCAACCTGCCCAGGTTGCTGGCTTCTGGAATTAGTGCGTCTTTTTCTGATCGTCGCTTACTACAATGTACATGATAAAACCAAGTACTCCCGCAGCAAGCAGGAAAATAGGAATGTTCCACATCCAATCCACCGGGCCGTTCCCTCCCCCTCAACTCTAATTACATTTATTCTCCCCGTGTAATCGATAGAATTTGAGATTCTTCCATCTTATAGTCGAATTCCTTTGCCTTATCCGGCTTCGCATTGTCGTAATGAACCGGTATCTCATGACGATGCGATTTCTCCACTCGCGTCACAAAATCAAGTTTGGAAATACGTTCGATTGTATCTTCTAGCATATCTGCCGCGGTATACATCGACACATAATTCATACGGCGAGATATGTAATGAATATTGCCAAACTTACGCAGATTGCGGGCAGCTTTGGCATTTTTGACATAAACAGCCAGTCCCACACGGCGTTCTCTCATTCTTTGACTCTCCTTTTTCGTATAGTAACATCAGTGATATTCGTTATCAAGGACCTACTTGTAAGAAGAAGTGACAACTTTATTACTAGGATAGCAGACAATATACACCGACTTCTGAAATGTTCAAGTATGATTCTGTATCATGAAACGAGCCGCCTGATTGCTCGGGCGGCCCTACAGCGACGGAAGGGGCTGCCTTACCGCCTTGCTTCTTTTCTCCTTGCACCTTGCCGATTATTTTGCGGAGCAGCCGCAGCTACCTCCCGTGCCGCATCCACCACTTCCACAACCGCCCATCATCTGATATAGCGGGTTATTGCTTGGCACTTTAATACTTTCAGATACAGCGTCCGCAATCGTGCGACTAACACGATAGAGCAATTCATCCAGTTCGTCCTCAGCCTGTTTGAACGCAGCCACTGATGTCACTCGCTCCATCTCGCGCTTTTTCTGACGAATTTCACGTGTAACTTTATTGTAATCCGGGTGATATTTTCCGAATCGTTGTACTTCCTCATACGCTTCCTTCATTCGATTAAAGGAGGTGATTTTTTCTTTGGCTTCCGGGTCCTGCTCCATTCGCTGTCGGAATTCCAGGTACCGCTTCATTTCTTTGGAACCTGTAATCTGCTCCCCGATAAGGTAAGCTCGCTCCAACGCTTCATGAAAATCGAGCGGTGACAAAGTCACGGTCTGGCTTGACATAATCTCACCTCGATATTATTGTATCATGTCGTTTATTCCCTGCCTAGTCCCGGTCAGGCAACAAGGGAAATGCAAGTTTGACTCTCCCTATTTCTTCTAAATTTACATGTTGTTTGTTACCATGGGCATTTAGCGTTAAGCGATAGTGTCCTTCTTCGTTTCTGATATCCACTATACGTACAGGCTCCATAAGCTTTCCGTCAATTTCTGCGCATACAGAAATACCAAGATCACGTGCTGTAGACATTATTTTTCGGAGCGTTGAATGATGGTACTTCTGAAAATTTTTGTGCCAAATCGCAGGCACTTCCTTAAGCTCTGGCAGTACGTCAGTGAGTGAAGGAAATACGGACTCAACTTTATATCCACTCTCGGCAGATGGCACAGAAGCCGCTGCAAATTCAAGTCTGGGAGTTTCTTTTGCTTTTAGTTTTGCCCTATCAGATTCACTTATGCGCAAGCCTTTGTTTATCAAGGCTTGCTGTAGTTCCTCCCTGGTCGATTCTTCTATAAGAAAATCACAATCATTCAATCTCTCCCTCAGTCCTCCTGTTACGTCGCGTTCTTCTGCTAGCCAGTCCGCTGTCTCAACATCGGGACAACGAAGTATCGTTACACGCATAAATGCAAGTGGCACATCGCCACCTATCCATTGATGCGTCTGCTCTTTTACATTCGCTGGTACATCTGGCTGTATGCGCTCCAAAATTCCGAGCAGACGTTCTCTCTCATGTTCAGGGTCCGCTTCACAAGCTTGTACCGAAGCTTTCGTCAAGCGGAATCTCCATACTTCCTGCTGTTCCTCAAGCGCCGTATATCGCCCAATCTGCCAACGCATATCATATGGCGCATGCGGAAGAAGCAAGATTTCAAATGTCGGTTGTACATAGCCGGTTCCTTCCCATACTGCTTCTCCCTCTTTCTGTTCAGAAGCAAATAATGCTACATCCCAACTAAATACAGCCGTCTCTCCCTCTCCCTTTCTTATCGCAAATCCAAAAAGCGAAAGTATAGGAGCCACTTCCCTTGCAAAAGATTGCCAGTGTTCATTCTCTGCCAAAGAAGCGATAGAGCCTAGCAGCGTGGATTCCGCTTCCCGCAATGCATGCAAGGAAAAAGTCCGCTCGCCGGCAGCTTCCATCCAGTCAAAAATGACAGAGTAACAAGGATGAAGTCGGCTCAACACTTCTTTAACCTTGAGATAAAGGCGACGCTGCACTTCGGCTTCATGGCCTTTGAACACTTCTGCCGTACGCTCCTCGTCTACTGCATATTGCATCCCTTCATTTGAAGATTGTTTGCGAAGCATACCGAGTGACAACAGCAATTCAAGCAAAAATTGCTCCCTTGCCTCTTGTCCACCTGATACATCAGGCACCAGCGGAAGAAACATCTCTTGCGGATACGGAACAATATTTTGCCAGGCCCGACGCGCTTTCATCGTCATCGTTCCTTTCTTTGTCAAACCAATCGGTTGATATCGGTGCATCTGCAAAATCTGGAATACCACTCGGGCCAGCGGAGTAGACGATGTATCCCAATGGCAAGCCATTTCACAAGCCGGAATACCCTCTTCACGTACAAAGCGTGATAGCAACCAGGAGCGGTACGCTGTCTGTACATCATCTGGTAAATAATACGCCAGTTCCCCCCATAGTCGGCGCAGCGTATATATCAAGCCACGTTGTCTCAGCCCGGTCAAACCACTATAAATAGCAAGCTGTGAATCTATTTTGGCGTACTCCTCCATCTGCCGGTACGTCACCATATCGGTACCGATACGAAACAGAAAATGGAGTAACAATTCCTTTTCTTCCGTCGTAAGCGAACGCCAGACACACTCTATTGCATCATGACTTGTTATGTGCTGCACAATATTCTCTATGTTGAGCAAATTTCCGTCTGATTGCACGCACGGCCATGCATTTTCCTCGGCTAGCCGGTAAAGCAGGCGATCATTGAGTTGTTCTAGAATGTAACGGATTTCCATAGTTCCACTCCAATATATACATAAAAGTACCTACAGTACGTAAGTATACACATTTCTTGCTATGTATTAAAACAAGATAAAAACATACTTAAAAATTTAATGCTTTTGTTTTTCGATTATAATGAAATGAAAGAAACAAAACAAACTTATCGGAGGGAGCAAGCTACTATATGCGTAAAGATCAAGAATCATTGTTGCAATTCATGCAGGATACTCTGGCAAATGGGACGGAAGACGAAGAACAAATCCTCTACCTGGCACGTCAGGCAATCGAATATATGCGGGAACGAAAAACAGCCTATATCGCCGGGTTTCTAGGTTTACAGGGCGAATATCTTGAAGATGGTACTTATCGATTCGAAGTACCCATTACTCCGTTTATGCTAAACCAAATGAAAGCGGCACACGGCGGCATTACCGCCACTTTGGCTGATTCGGTCATGGGAGCGGTAGCAAGCCGTTCAACCGGGTATAAAGTCGTAACAACAGAAATAAATGTGCACTATCTCACTCCAGGTACTGGTGATCGACTTATCGCCACCGCTTCTGTGCTGCGGCATGGCAAAACGCTGTGTGTCTGCGAGTGCAAAATACATAACGAACAGGGACGCCTTGTCCTTGCTGGCACAGGAAGCTTTTACCTTGTCGAGCCAAGATAAGCGTATTCTTTCCGCTCCTGCATCCTGTAACTAACAAGCGCCTACATATAATATAAAAGGCTGCCGAGTATTTTCAGCAGCCCTTGTTTCATTTATAGTTATTTGACGCGGTTCGCCGGTTCTGGCAACGTCTCTTTTTCCGGTTTAGGGAATTCCACACCTTCTACTTTTACATTAACTTCGACAACACGGAGTCCGGTCATGGACTCTACCGCTTCTTTTACGCTTTGCTGCAGATTGCGGCATGCTTCATCAATTTTGGAGCCATAGGAGACAATTACGCGTAAATCGATGGCCGCTTCAAATTCTCCTACTTCGACAGATACTCCTTTTTGCACATTCTTACCGCTTACTCTTCGGGCCAACCCTTCAGTAATCCCGCCCGACATCCCGGCAATACCTTCGGTTTCACTTGCTGCAATTCCGGCAATTACGGCTACCACATCATCCGCAATGCGCACAACTCCGTTTCCTTTTACATCGGCCATGGGAATTCCTCCTTTATATATCTAGTTAGTTCTCATTTTATTCTTTCATATGGGCGAAGGCAACTTGTTTCCAGAAAGCGTTGAAATTTTTTCTAAAATGATTGTAAGAAAACGGAAAGCTCTTTCATTTTCTCACGTTGCACACGATAGCACACAAAGGTGCCTCGTTCCTCTGTCTCCACTAACCCGCTATCTTTTAATATTTTGAGGTGATGAGATACGGTCGATTGTGCCATCCCGACCAATGAGACAATATCACCGCAGTAATACTCATCCTGACGGGCGAGAATATACAGGATATTCAAGCGCACAGGATGTCCGAGCGCTTTGCATGCTTTTGCCATCTCATCCAGTTTATGTTCCATAATTATCGTTCTCCAATCATTCCCTTCTTTTCACTTTTCATTATACACATGTTTTTTCATCTTAACGTTCAAAATATGGGTAAATACGCTTAATCTTTGTAAATGGAGGTTCCTTATGGACAAGAAAAAGTTCGTTTGGCTTCTCAGCTTCTCCTTGGTTCTGACACTTCTGTGTGCTAGTATCCCCTGGCTTCCACAGCAAGTAACACACGCATTCAGCAAGGGAACAGTCTATGTCGGCTCATCTGGGGACGACGTAAAGGAAATGCAGGGACGCTTGAAATTCCTCGGCTTTTATACCGGCAAGGTGGATGGAACGTTCTCCTGGCGTACATATCACGCTTTGCGCAATTTCCAATACGAGTTCGGAATGAAAATCGACGGCATACTCGGTCCGAAAACAAAACTGAAGCTCTGGGAAGCGACGAAAAATTGGCGACCGGGTCCCGGCGAAGTTGCTGTCTCTCCTGGCCCAACTACCGCTCCACAACCTAGTGCCGAGAAAGCAGCCGCCAAAAAAGCGTTGCCAAAAACGAATACATCTCTTTCAAAAAACGAACTAAAAATCATGGCTAATGCAGTATATGGAGAAGCGCGGGGCGAGCCCTACACCGGGCAGGTAGCCGTAGCTGCTGTTATCCTGAATCGGGTAAAAAGTCCATCATTCCCGGACTCTCCAAGCGGAGTTATTTTTGAACCGGGCGCGTTCACTGCAGTAGCTGATGGACAAATCTGGCTGACGCCGAATCAAACGGCCGAAAATGCGGTACAGGATGCATTAAATGGTTGGGATCCAACCGGTGGAGCCACCTATTACTTTAACCCTGATACAGCGACATCAAAGTGGATTTGGACACGGCCGCAGATTAAAAAGATTGGTAAACATATTTTCTGCAACTAAAAAGGAAAAGCGGAGCAGGGATTTTTATTCCCGCTCCGCCTTTTTGTATACCAGGCTATCCTTTTGTGCAGATCGGCCCCCAAAGCCTTGGTCAATACTTTAACATCAGCACCTACTGCTCACCTGCTCGCGCAGACGTGCCTGAACCGCTCCGCATGTTCCTGGAGGCACAGTGCTTTTTATAGCGATGACAACATCTTTTCGTATATGTTGGGCAATAGTATCAACAACGGAGAAAATCGCCGTAACATCCGGCGTAGCCCGCTCCGATGACAGCTACTTTTTTCATGCACTTTTCTCCTATCATAAACTGAAAAATTTTTGCTTTTTGTAGTATCCATGTTTTACACTAAAGTTTAGGTTAGGCATCGTTTCATTAAAAATCAAGCACATTCATGAAGGAAAGCGAGGAAATTATTTGAATCAGAAATTGTTTTTCACGCTTGTCATCGTATTGACCGCTCTCAGCGGCTGGGCTCACTACTTTACCCATTCCGCCGGGCTACAGTTCGTCACGACATCAGCGGCCATTATTATGCTAGCTGCTCTACTCGGTAAAGCGACGGAAAACGTTGCCCATTATGCGGGTGAGCGCGTGGGGGGCTTTCTGAACGCAACATTTGGAAATGCGGCAGAATTGATTATCGCTATCTTTCTAATTAAAGAGGGCCTGTTCGATATGGTAAAGGCCAGCATTACCGGTTCCATCATCGGAAACCTATTGCTGGTACTGGGCCTAAGTGTTATTGCCGGGGGACTGAAGTTTAAGCAACAGCGGTTTAATCCGATGCTTGCCGGACACAATGCTTCCCTTATGCTGCTTGCGGTGATTGCGCTGTTTATTCCAGCCGTGTTTTTAAAACAGATTCATGCAGAACGAACCGAAACGCTTAGCCTAATTATCTCCGGTCTTCTCATCATCGCCTACATACTCTGGCTGTTCTTCTCCATGGTTACCCATAAAGAAGAACTAGCAGATAAAGCAGTGGAAGAAGAAGCAGCAGAAGGTCATATGTGGGGCAAAGGTACTTCGATTCTTATACTTATTGTTGCTACTGTATTCGTTGCAATTACAAGCGAATGGCTGGTGCATAGCATCAAAGAAGTGGCAGCTCATCTCGGTTGGTCGGAAATCTTCGTGGGGGCTTTCGTTATCGCCATTGTCGGTAATGCTGCCGAACATAGTGCGGCTGTCTTTCTTGCTATGAAAAATAAAATCGGTGCCTCTGTGGAAATCGCTGTCGGCAGCAGCCTGCAAATTGCCTTGTTCGTCGCCCCGACCCTTGTATTCGTAAGCCTGCTGTTCGGCAAACCGATGGATCTCGTATTTACGTCATATGAGCTAGCTGCCATCGGAGTGGGGGCGTTTATCGCATCTTCTATCTCACGAGACGGCAGCACAAATTGGTACGAAGGCGTATTGCTTGTCATCGTTTATATTATTCTTGGTGCGGCATTTTACTTCCTAGCATAAAGGAGAGAGAATATGGCAGATATAATTACAGTTAATGGAAATGTTAAATTTAGTATTACGCTTGATCCGAGCGTATGGATTTTTGATGATCGCAAATTCAAGCTTGAAGACTTTTTTGCGAGCATCGGCGAGGAAAAAGAAGCAGAACGCGACGAGTCGCTCATGAAAATAGGACAGCAATGGGATCGGGAACTAACACACGGGGTTGCCCCAACCAAGCAAAGTGAAAAACTGTTCGTAGAGAAAAAGAAAATCGTTGGTGATTACGGAATGTATCTGGAGCCTTTCCTGAAAAATGCAGAACCTGCAGAAAATGCATCCACACTCGTTTGTCGCTTGGAGAACGGAGAAGAGCTCTCCCTCCCGCTTCAAGAAGCTTATAAAGCGGTCCTCTGCTTTGCCATCGACGGCAAGCCAATTCGTGAGAATGGACCTGTGCATCTTTACTTCGGAGACGGGCGGAACATCGGCCAACCGATTCAAGGAATTATCGGATTTACAGTTGTCTAACTTACTATAGCAAACCCGAACAGCATATAACATGCCGTTCGGGTTTCTTTTTTCTTTAAAAAGACAAAAATAATATCTTTCTTTTTGGAATTTTTATGTTATTTTGAATCTGTACGAACTTGTAAATATCTGTTTACT
The DNA here is from genome assembly GCF_000466385.1 of Aneurinibacillus aneurinilyticus ATCC 12856. Classification (GTDB taxonomy): domain Bacteria; phylum Bacillota; class Bacilli; order Aneurinibacillales; family Aneurinibacillaceae; genus Aneurinibacillus; species Aneurinibacillus aneurinilyticus. Next base: position 51,486 of record NZ_KE952672.1, on the reverse strand, counting down.
TTTAGGAGGAGAGAAACGATGTATGTACCTTTATTGCTTCAGGATTTCTTAAAACGGGCGGTTTATCATTATCCACAAAAAACAGCGGTCATAGATGGTGAACGCCGCCTTACGTACGCAGAAATCGAAACACGTGTAAACCGCCTTGCGAACGCCTTTCGCTCAAACGGAATTGTAAAAGGCGATCGCATCGCCGTACTATCTCCGAATCGTCTGGAAATGTACGAAGCTTTCTATGCTGCTTTTCTACTGGGTGCGGTTATTGTACCGCTAAATACCAGACTCATGCCCGCCGATTATGAATACATTATTAATCATTCGGGCGCTAAGATGTTTCTGGTGGATGCCGAACTTGCTCAGCTCATCGAACCTGTAAAGACCAATCTTACAAATGTAAAGCACTATGTCTCCTTGCAGGTGGAAGGCTTCGATAACCGGAACGGTTGGCTTATTTATGATGCTATGCTTGAAAGCGCTTCGCCTGCCCCGGTATATGAAGATGTAGATGAGAGGGATATGGCAACCATCCTATATACGAGCGGTACGACCGGGCGGCCCAAAGGTGTGGTTCAAACACATCGTAGCCTGTATATGAACGCAATCAATACGATTATCCATACGCGTGCCGAAGATGAGGATATTCTTCTTCATACGTTGCCAATGTTTCATGTGAACGGATGGGGTACACCGTTCTCTTTTACAGGAATGGGTGCTACACACGTTATGCTGCGTAAAATTGATGCAGCACACATTGTACATTTGGTTGAAACGGAAGGTATAACGGTCGCCTGTATGGCACCAACTGTACTGAATATGATCTTGAATGAACCTGCGGCCAAAACGACGAACATTCGGCAAAATGTTCGTGTAGTCATTGCCGGTTCTGCTCCGCCGCCATCGTTTGTTAAAGCGGTTGAACAGGAACTTGGCTGGACTTTTTTACAAGTATACGGAATGACAGAAGTTGCCCCGTTCATCACCGTCGGCCATATTAAGAAAGCCATTCGCGATGAGGGTGACGAAGAGCGTATCCATAGGCTGAAAGCGAAAGCTGGCATTAGCATGATTAATGTGGAGGCTCGCGTAATAAACGAAGACGGAGAAGATGTTAAACCTGATGGTCAGGAAGTAGGTGAAGTCATCTGCCGTTCCAATTCTGTGATGGACGGCTACTGGCTGCAGCCAGAAGAAACGGCCCGTTCCATCATTAATGGATGGTATCATACCGGAGATATGGCTACGATCGATGAGAATGGCTATATTGATATTGTCGACCGTAAGAAAGACATTATCATCAGCGGCGGCGAAAACATTTCCTCAATCGAGGTTGAAGGTACACTGTACGAGCACCCGGATATCCTGGAAGCAGCCATCATTGCCGTACCGCACGAAAAGTGGGGCGAAGTGCCGCACGCGGTTTGTGTTCTACATGAGGATGCAAACGTAACCGAGGAGCAGATTATTTCTTTCTGCCGGGAACGTATGGCACACTTCAAATGCCCGAAGTCGGTACAGTTCGTTACAGAGCTTCCAAAGACCGCTTCCGGTAAAATCCAAAAGGTCGTTCTGCGTGAGCCATTCTGGAAAAAGGCCGACCGGCTAGTTAACTAACTCTCTACATGCTATACAATCAATATTTATACACACCTGTTGATTATCCATAAGATGGAGGAAAGAGGGGACACGCGTCGACGTGTTCCCTCATCTTTTTCTCACAAGGAAGGGACACGGCCGTTTTGTGGCGCCAAGGCTGGACCGGCAAAAATTTTTGTCGAAAAAAAAGGCCCCGCCAAAGCGGAGCTAAAACAACAACTCTCAACCAATTGAATAAGTTGTCATAAAAAGAATAATATAAAATTCGGCAATAAACAATAGAAAATTTAGGAAAAATGGTTGTTTTTAAGCAAAAATCGACAAAATTTTAACGGTTCTCCCCCAAAACTTTATGAGGTACACGCTGCTTCGTTAAATGCGCCAAAAAAGCCTCTTCTTTTGCCTCAGGAAGCAAACAACGAAGCGTTTCCGCAAAGTATATCTGAATGCGTTCTTCTCCGTTTCTCACAAAACGCAGGCGATATGCAATATCCAGATCCTTGAGAGAGTAGAAGTACTCAAGACGTACAGGTGTCAATTCTGTCGTAAACGTCCGGCTGAGCAGTACCCCTTCTTGCCAGTACTCATGCTGCTCAGCTTCACGAGCACCCATTACCGTGAGAAAAGCTACTGCCTGTTCCATCCCCACCAACTTTACCATTGCCGCATCATTATATTCTATTTCCACCCCTGTCAGCTCAGCTTGTAGCGTATCCAGCATGCAGTAAAATAGCTTGCGGATTACCAGGTTGCTCGGTGAAAGATTATGGTCATCGAATTGGTATATATACTGCACCGCTTGCTTCTCAGGCTGTGTAACTCTGTGTAAATACAAGTACTGCACAGCAGGCCTCCTTACTGTTACTGTCGTTCCTTGATGCGCCCGAGCGTATCGGTATCGATTCGCTTAAGCAGCGCCAGCAATAATTGCTTTGCCGCTTCATAATCATCATGATGAATAATGGCAGCGTGGCTATGGATGTAGCGCGCCGGAATGCCAATGACAGCGGACGGTACTCCTTTGCCTGTCAAATGTACTCTGCCTGCATCCGTACCGCCAGGCGATACGAAGAACTGATAACGAATCCCTAATTCTTCTGCCGTGTCAATCATGAAGTCGCGCAGGCCTGGCAGGGTGACCATTGTCCGATCCATAATCCGCATCAGAAGACCGTCTCCAAGTTTTCCCACGCCGTCCTGAACGCCTGGAATATCCCCTGCCGGGCTTGCATCCAATGCAAAAAATAGGTCCGGCTCAATCATATTTGCAGCAACACCCGCACCACGCAGACCTACCTCTTCCTGCACCGTAGCACCGCCATAAATTATATTTGGATGCTCCTCTTCTTTCATTTCTTGCATCATCTCAATAGCAAGTGCGCAGCCGTATCGATTATCCCATGCTTTCGCCATGAGCTTTTTCGGATTGCCCATTACCGTAAGCGGACAAACTGGGAGGATAGGCTGGCCCTGGCGAATTCCCATACGCTCCGCATCTTCCTTGTTATCCGCCCCCACATCAATGAACATATCTTTTATCTCCATTGGTTTGTTTCTTCGACCCTGAGGCAATACATGCGGCGGAATCGAACTAATAATTCCCATCACTATCCCATCCGCAGTCACAATCTGTACCCGCTGTGCCAGCAATACTTGACTCCACCAGCCGCCTAACGGTTGAAATTGAATAAAACCTTTATCCGTAATCCGCGTCACCATGAATGCGACCTCATCCATATGACCGGCTACCATGATTTTCGGACCGCTCTCATTCCCGCGCAATACACCAAAAATACCTCCAAGGTTGTCATATATGATTTCTTCTGTCGTTTTACTTATGTATTCACGCATAATCCCACGTATATCCTCTTCAAAACCTGGGGCACCGCAGGCCTCCGTTAACCGCCGGAACAAAGTCATCTGCTTATCCATACATCCCATCCTCTTCAATTTTTTAGTCATATCAAGCTATATAATAGAAGACTGCTCAGTTACATTGATATTATATCCGTTTGCATACGATTTGCCCGCCGTTTACGCACAAACTCAGGAAAAGCAATCCCGCCTAGAATAATTAAAACACCGAGCCACTGCAGCATGGTTACATTCTCATGCAATACGATTCTGGACAGCAGCACCGCAGTCGGCAGCTCGGCAGCACTTAGAATCGTAGCCAGCCCGCCCCCAATATGCGATACGCCTAGTGTAAAAAAGAGAACAGGAATAATGCCACCAAATAGTGCCAGCGGCAACGCATACAGTAACAAATCTGACATTAGCGCACCGTTTATAAGAAACGAGGGAGGATAGATGATAAATGTAACTAGCATTGCCCCCGTTAAAGTAACGGCCGCGCGCGTATAGGGTGAAAGCTCACCAGATGCTGCCCTGCCGCTAAAAATAACAAACAGCGCATACGTAATCGCCGACAGCAATCCGAATACAATCCCAATGAGATTAAATTGCCCGAATTCACCAGTAAATACGTTTCCGGAAAGCAGTGTACCGACCATCAACAATACAAGAGCCACTATCTTCTCTATGCCTGGTTTCTTACGTTCCATAATTGCTGCAATAATTACACCGATCCATGTAAACTGAAACAGAAGAACGATTGCTATCGAAGCCGGTACATACTGCAATGATTGATAATAAAGAATGCCGGTCAGTCCACTCGCAACACCAACTCCCATCAGCGCAATACACTGCTTTGTCCCAATTCTTTGCCGCGAAAACAAGAGTGCAACTCCCCACATGCAAACCATTGCTAAAAACATCTGACTGCCGCTCACTTCTCCAGGCGAGAAGCCTGCCTTATACGCAAGCTTTACAAATGTCGATAACATGCCATAACTACATGCACCTAAAAAAACAAACAGAACAGAACGCCAGTAAACCATCCACCAACTTCCTTTCCCACAATCTTCTCTTTTATTCTACTACAATTATTAAGAAAACAATGCCAAACATATCGGATAAACTGTCCGGGCATGCTGTTAAGAGGAGGTGTTGGACTGATGAGAAAGGGTATTATTCCAATTGCGCTCGGAACAGCCGTTACATTGACCGGTGTTAGCATGTTGAACCGCCGGCACACCGATAACAGGGTTGATAATCCATACGCCTGGGGACTGGCAGGGTTTGGCCTTGCACATATCGTGCTTGGCGCTATCGACACCGTGCGTGATAATCGCCACAACGAGGATGACTTCTTCTAGTCAAACGCTAGGATCGTACACGATATGTAAAAAAACGCGGGAGTTTCTCCCGCGTTTCCTCTTGTCCTGCCTATCTATAGCGTATACAAATGGGGCCTTCGATCTGAAAAAATCGGAATCCTGTTGCGTACATCGGCTACTAACTCCCTGCTTATTGTACCTGTAACAATCCCTTCTTCTTCACCGCCTTCAGCGATAACTTCGCCCCACGGATCAATGATGAGCGAGTGACCAAAAAATGTATTGTTTATGTCGCTTCCTACCCGGTTACAGGCCACAACATACATCTGGTTTTCAATTGCACGTGCAATAAGCAACTGCCGCCAATGTACAAGGCGCGGATTAGGCCATTCTGCCACGACAAACAGCACTTCCGCTCCAGTTAGCGCACCTGTGCGAATTCCTTCCGGAAAACGAATATCATAACAGATTTGCAGAAACGCCGGCATATCTCCTATCCGAAAATCAGGAAGCTCTTGTCCTGCCTGTAGATATTTCTCCTCTTCCATCAAACGAAACAAGTGGGCTTTGCGGTATTCATGCACCAATTGTCCATCAGGTGTAAATACGAACGAGGTGTTATATGTACCTTCCGCCTTCTGTTCTGCAATGGAGCCTCCAATAAGGTAGACCCCGTATTGCTGCGCTAATTCAGCAAGCATTTCCTTCGCGTAGGTACCGTCCGGATCGGCAATTTCACCCAGCCTTTTCAAATCATAGCCAGTATCCCACAACTCTGGCAGCAGCACAATATTTGGCTTTGGCGTCAGCTCTTTTATTTTTTCAAACCATTCACGAACACGCCTTCTATTTTCCTCCGGATTCCCGAATACAATGTCCATCTGTATCATTGCAATCGTATATGTACTCACTATTTTCATTCCCTTCCTTTGCTTTGCCCCGCTCCCGCTGTGTCACCGGCAGCGTAATCACAATGGTTGTACCATATTGTCCGGTAAGAATACGGATGTCTCCCCCGCTTTTCTTAACCAGCTCTTTACTCAATGCAAGCCCAATGCCTGTTCCCGTATCTTTTGTTGAATAGAATGGCTCAAATGCACGATCCAGAACTTCAAGGGACATACCGGGCCCATTATCCACAATTTCGATGCGTGCTTGTTCTGTATTCTTCCTATACGCATATATGTCCACACGACGATTTTCTTGATTGTGCACAGCTTCAAACGCATTATGAACTACATTGACAAGCACTTGCTTAATTGATTCCCGATGTATCCGAATCATGAAATCCTCTCTAGGCAGACACAGGTAAAATTTGATATTTTCCTGAATGGTTTTCGCCCTTACGAATTCATGTACTTCTGTAAGTAAAGACACGAGCGATACTGCAGTAAGAGATGAATCTTCCGCCTGTCCCTTGCGCGAGAATTGAAGGAATTGAGTGATAATTCTGTTTGTTTCTTTTGTTTCATGTAAAATGATACGCATATATTCCTCGCGCTTTTGTCTATCCATCTGTTCATCCTGCTGGATGAGCGTTAGAAATCCAGCAATGGCCGAAAGTGGATTACGCACTTCATGTGCCATGCTGGCCGCCATCTGCCCCATAATAGCCATCCTTTGTTCATGCAGGCGTTCAATGGTATTTTCTTTCTTAGCCAAATAACCAAGCAAGTACTGATCAACAAATTCATCCACGACGCTCTCAGCCCGTTCGTAGTCTCCATACCCTTTTTCGCGAAACAGTCTTCGTACACCATCCATAAAAGTCCTTCGATATAAATTGGCAAAAAGAAGCGTGGTCTGGAAGCCAACGTTGTTGGCTCCAATCTTATAGCCAATCCTGTAAGCATCATGCAACGATTTTTTACGTGCCCGTCCTACCTTCCTTCTGTAAAAAATTAAATAAAGCAAGTAGAAGGTGCGCACAGAAAATTTAAACCGCCATCTTCTATTGTTCAGCTTCTCGACTTGGATATTGCTCGCCAGTTCGGTATGCGTCACAAGCTCGATAAAATGCCGGTCTGTAATCGTGCGTGCATATCTACGGAGAACCTCATAGGAAACGGGAGGCTGCACCAGCACTTCACTCCTTTTGGCAACAGTCTTTTCTCAATCATTATACTCTGCCATACAAAAAAAGCCAGCAGGGAATCTGCTGACTTCTTCAGTTCGACAAAACTCGTATTAATTAAACACCGGTTCGGCAAATTTCGCCAATTTCTCCAGCGAGCTTTTATCTACGTCGGCATGTAAACTATTTCCGTGTGAATCCATCGTTACGATCGCAGCAAAGCCTTCTACTTGCAAGTGCCACATCGCTTCTGGAATACCGAATTCAAGGAAATCCACACCTTCAACTTTCTTCACACAATCTGCGTAATACTGAGCAGCACCGCCGATGGCGTTTAAGTAAACGCCGCCATGCTCCTGCAGGCCTTTCAATGTTTTCGGTCCCATTCCGCCTTTTCCGATAACAACGCGAATGCCGAATTTCTTCATAATATCTGCTTGATACGGCTCTTCCCGAATACTTGTTGTCGGCCCTGCCGCTTTCAGATGCCATTCGCCGCTATCATCCTTAAGCATAACCGGTCCACAATGATAAATAATGCCACCATTCAAATCAACCGGACAGTCATTATCCATCATATATTTGTGGAACGCATCACGGCCCGTATGCATCAAGCCATTGATGATTACGACATCGCCCACCTTCAAGCTGCGTACTTGCTCTTCTGTAATCGGATATTGCAGCACCACTTCACGACGCTCTTCCGTCTGCTCTGGCTGCTGTACACCTTCATGCAGATCAGCCGTTCCATCCTTATAAAGCCAGCCTGTAATTTCGCCGGTGGCCGGATGAATCGTCACACCTTGACGGCGGAACGCCCAGCAGTTATAGGCGACCGATACGAAGAAGCTGGCCGGAAGGCGGTTTATCGCACCGATTTTACAGCCGAGAAGCGTCGTCTCGCCGCCGAAGCCCATCGTTCCGATACCAAGTTCGTTCGCCTTCTCCATAATATAGCTTTCCAATTCCGCCAACTGCGGATTTGGGTTCACATCGTCAACTTTACGGAACAATTGTTCTTTAGCAAGCGCATAACCGGTTGTACGATCGCCACCGATACCTACACCGATGAATCCGGCGCTACAGCCCTGTCCCTGTGCCTGGTATACGCTATGTAGGATACATTTACGAATACCATCGAGATCACGGCCCGCTTTGCCCAAACCTTCGATTTCCATTGGAAGACTGTACTGAATATTTTTGTTCTCACAGCCGCCACCTTTGAGGATAAGCTTTACTTCAATTTCGTCTTTTTCCCACTGCTCGAAATGAATGACCGGAGTGCCAGGCCCGAGGTTATTACCGCTATTTTCCCCTGTCAGCGAATCAACAGAGTTCGAACGAAGCTTACCGTTCTTCGTTGCCAGATCAATCGCTTCACAGATGGCTTTTTTCATCTCGATCTGGTTAGCCCCCACCGGTGTATGCACTTCAAATGTCGGCATACCGGTATCCTGACAGATGGGGGACACATTTGTTTCCGCCATTTCAATATTTTGCGCAATCGTTGTAAGCGAAAGCGCGGCACGCGTACCTGCGTTCTCCTTCTTTCTTGCGCTTGCAACCGCACGGCGCACATCCGGCGGCAGGTTGGTGGATGTTTCAACGATCAGCTGGTATACGCTGTCTTTAAATTGATTCATGGTCTCCTACCCCTTTTCCCAATCTCCTGTCCCCATGGTTTCTATCGAATTGCTTTATAACCAGGCTTCCGGTCAAAATCATGGGGCATTATGAGAAATTACTCTCAATTTTTTATTATATCGGACATTTCATGAAGGGGGAAGGCTTATCCATGTTTTATCACAACTCCAGTGCCGCCCGGAGGATATTTCCAGTCAATATTGCCGTATGGGCACCCCATTACCGAAGCTCCGCATTCCACGCACCGATCCTGATTGATAACCACCTGATTATCCTGCCATTGATATACCTGTGTCGGACAGAAATATGTGCAAGGCTTATTAACGCAGCGATTTAAGCAAATGGTCGGATCATAAATATCGATGAAAACTTCTGTAACCGGTATGCGCTGCACCTGATCCATTGGCGCCATGTCGGTCCTCGTCACACCAAACTCCTCCATCACAGCACCTCCCAGTGTCTTAGCGCCTGCCATACATCTTCGAATGATTTAAGCGGTAATTGAATTTGTTTAAGCTCCTGCTGAATCTTCTTCATCTTGTCTTGTTCCGTACCCATGCCTACATGAAAAAACTCCGAGCCGAATTCGTTCATCGCCCGACTGATGAGATAGTCGCTGTCCTGATATTTTGCGACGTACTTATCTGTTCCTCTTTTTTTCCGGATATCGGTCATGAAGAAGCTTTGGTTAATTTTCCAGCCATAGTTGCTTAGAATTTTCTGACTGAAGTCTCCTTTGGCGTGTGCCTGAAGAATGGTCTCACCTGCCATCTTCCCTGACAGCATAGCCAGGTCAGTACCACGGCGTCCGCTGACCATTGTAGCGGCATCCCCCGCGATCAGAAGATGATGATCATACAACTGGGGGATCATTTTGAAGCCGCCTTTCGGTATCATATGTGCAGCATATTCAATCGGCTCCGCATCTTTCAATAAGCGTCGGATTAACGGGTGACGTTTTGTTCGCTCAAGCAACTCATATGGGCTCATACGCTTTTCCGCCAACTGATCCAAAAAACCGCCTGTGATAAGCGCAAGGGTTTCTTTTCCAGTCCAAATACCTGCTTTGCCAATAACACCAGCGGTCGGGTACCCGGTAAATGCATATATGGCTCCCTCATCCCCCTCTAAATGGAACCGATCCTCCAAAATAGAACGCGGTAGACGAAACACCTGCTTGGCATACAGCTTGACCGTTTCCGCCGGAATATCTGTACGCAGTCCTGCCTGTTTCGTCAAAAATGAATTAATGCCTTCACATAGAATGACAGCGTCCGCATAATAAATACAGCCGTTATCCAGTTGCACACCCTGCACTTTGTCTCTGCCAAACAAAGATTTTTCATATATAAGATTTGTCACAAGGGCATTCGTCTGCAGAACTGCTCCTTCGTTCACCGCTTTCTGTGCTACCCACCTATCGAAAACTCCACGATGAACCACGACCTTATTGTAAGGCGGCTTGCCATATACCATGTTAGTAAAGCCTATTTGAAACGCAGAGTCATCATCCAAAAAATACAAGTATTCAGTTGTTACAAAGCGCTCCCACGGTGCATCCTTCCAAAATTCCGGAAAAATATCAGCCGTCGGTAACGCATAAATCGTGCCGCCAAACATATTTTTGCTACCTGGATGCGGACCTCTTTCAAGCAGCAGAACTTTAAGCCCGCCACGCGCCATCATATAGGCGGCCACAGATCCGGATGGACCCGCGCCGACTACAATTGCATCATACGTATCCTGCATGAAACTCCTCCTTCCGGAAAACGGTCTTCCCTTTATCCGTTTGCTTTTCCGGAAGAAATTATTCCCTACCTACAATCCTCCCGTTCGCAAGCCCCACCAGAGTAGAAGAACAAGAAGAATAATTGCACCTATTCTTATGCCTGTGCGTGATCCATGCCTGGGCATTCCCATAAGCGCTGAAGCAAGAAATCCCCCCACCAACCCTCCGAGATGGGCATAGTTATCAATGATACCGGGGGAGAGAAATCCGATGACAAGGTTAATACCTAATACAACCAAAATGTTGGTACCCAAGGTCTGGAAAAACAAATTCTTATTCTGTGTACCAAAATATAGCAGCGCTCCAAACAGGCCAAAAATTGCACCAGACGCACCAGCGGAAATATTATCGGAAAATGCAAAACTGCCAACCACACCGCTAATTCCGGATATCATATAGATAACAAAAAATCGCGCTGAACCGTAAATCTGCTCGGTTAGGGTACCTAATGAGTACAGCGCAACACCGTTGAAAAGAATATGCATAAAGCCGATATGTAAAAACATCGGTGTCACAAAACGCCACCATTCTCCTGCAAGAATGAGCGGATTGAATTTGGCCCCGAACAATAGCAGCACACGGGGATCCTGACTACCGCCGCTCAATTCCATCAGAATGAATACAGCAATAATAATGGCAAGAAATGCATAAGTAAAACGCGGTTTTCCGTAAAAAAATGTTGAACGCACTTCACTTTCCCGTTCCATCTCCGCCTGTTCAATGCTACGCATCCAATAAGAAGCAGGCGGCTCTTCGTCCCCATACGGCGTATCGTCTAATAATTGCGGCGACACAATCTCCGGTTCCTTTTCTCTGCGATCTCGTATAATCCATTGTCTCTGTGTAAAATCATATCCTGCCAGATCAAGTGAAACTTGCTGTTCATGTATACCTTCTTCTTGCTGTAGGGCATCGCGCATGCCTTCTGTCACCGGTTTATAGCATACATACACGATCTGCCCTTGAATCGCTCTGGCACGGAGCTGTCTGCGAATATCATCCATGCGTCCGGCACCTTCACGCAAGTCATACCCCATCGTAGCGCCCCATAGAAAGTCCGCCAGCCGAAGCTGGACATAACGCAGCTCCTTCCCCTTCCGGCTTAGAAGCTCGATGTTCTCTCCTCCGGAACCTACTACTGTGTATTCTTGTTCTGTCACGAGGCGATATGCCACTCTCCATATATACTGCTGTGCTAACGTAATATCCAAACGATTCTTCCTTTCTGCGGAATTTACATATAATATACTATACGTACATGAAATATGAAAAACGATACGATACACAAAGGGGAGATAGTCACGCTATGGGGAGCGAATTTATACTTGAACTCCAATGCATATCAAAATCGTACCGGACACCACACCATCGCTCCACACCGCTAAAAAACGTTACCGCCAACGTAGCGAATGGAGATTTTATTATCATTACAGGCCCGTCCGGCACGGGGAAAAGTACACTGTTCCGTCTATTAACACGTTTAGAGGAACCTGATGAAGGCCAGATCCTTTATTTAGGTAAACCGCTTTTTGAATGGCATCCACCTGAGCTGCGTCAAAAGCTTCATTATGTCTTTCAGGCACCCGTCTTGTTTCCTGGCACAGTAGCCGATAACTTATCTTATTCGGCAAGGCTTAAGGGGAATACACTACAAACGGAAGAGATGGAAGATTTGCTGCGCCGGGTCGCACTTCCACAAAACTATATATCGCGCCGTATCGAAGAATTATCCGGTGGAGAAAAGCAGCGCGTGAACATCGCGCGTTCCTTATCACTTGCCCCCGACGTTCTTCTGCTTGATGAACCGACATCTGCCCTCGATGAAAAGAGCGCAAAACACATCGAAAGCGAGATCAAAGCTTATCATGAGGCTGGACACACAGTATTGTGGATTACACACTCCCCTGAACAGGCGAAGCGGCTGGGGAGTATTTTATGGCGCCTGAAAGACGGACTGTTAGAGACGGAGCTTGTGCCATGAGTACACTTGCAACCATTATGACCGTTGGTTTTGTATTTATTGCTATGCTTTTATCGCTTCGACTGAAATTAAAGCTGGAGCGCGATATGCTCATTGGCACAATACGCGCCATCATCCAACTTGTTGCGATTGGGTATGTGCTCGAATTTGTATTTTCGAGCAGACATCCTCTATTTATCGCGTGCATATTGCTAATAATGCTCCTGGTTGCTGCCCAAAATTCGGCCAAGCGAGGAGACGGAATTCCATATATATTTGTCCGCGTATTCTTTACTATTATGGTTGTTGCAGCAGGCACACTCGCAATGATGCTTGCATTCGGTATGCTGCAATGGAAGCCGCAATCCGTCATCCCAATCAGCGGTATGGTCATCGGCAACTGCATGATCGTCTCTTCACTTCTACTAAATCAGATGAAAGAGAAGGCCGCATCCATGCGGGAAGAAATCCTTGTCGCGCTGTCTCTTGGCGCCACCAGTCGACAGGCCAGCGAACGACTGATTCGGGAGTCGATACGCGCAGGTATGATCCCGATTGTTGATGCATTAAAAACCGTTGGACTCGTTCAGCTTCCTGGCATGATGACAGGGCTTATTATTGCAGGAACCAGTCCGATCGAAGCCGTTCGCTATCAATTGCTTATTATGTTTTCATATACAGCGGCATCAGCCATGACAAGCATTATCCTTGGCTTTCTTGTCTATCCTACGCTGTTCACCCGAGCTCACCAATACATAGGCTGGAAATAAGAAGAACGAGCGTATAAGGCCCGTTCTTCCTTACATTGTATTCACAATTAGCAACAGGCGGAACTTTCACGTTTTTTGCCCTCAGATGCTGGATAGCTCGGACCCACCGGATGATTCGGAGTAACCGGATAAATAGGAGCTACCGGTGGATGAGGGTACATCTCCGCCTGCGAAACCGGTCCGATACTATACATCTTATGATAGCTTTTTTTGTAATAAAATTCATACATTTTTTTGTGGTAACAATAACGCTTATAATATTTTTTATAGTGTTTCTTATGATGTACATGCTTATGACACTTGTACTCGTAATACTTCATCCTCTCGACGTGGTAATGAAATTTGACCACTTCTACGTCCGTGGTTTGAACTATGCCCATCGGGTCATGATAATAATTCACGTGTAACATCCTCCATTCGTTATCAATTTATTTATCAATCTGCTACACTGTATTCACCTATGGGTCGTTAGGACACGACATCTGCCCATAGCTGGGAAATTAGGTGCATACCTACTCGAACTTCTAAAAATTGAGGTGAGTTCCTTTGAACGGAAAGAAAACGAGCGAATCACGCACAATCATGACCGATATTGTACTCCCACCTGATACGAACTATCATGGAACGATTTTTGGCGGAAATGTTATGGCTTATATCGATAAAGTTGCAAGCATTACTGCCATGCGCCACTGCCGAAGACAGGTCGTAACCGCATCAAGCGATAGCCTTGATTTTCTTGCGCCTATCCGTACCGGGGAAGCTATCTGCCTCGAAGGTTACGTATCCTGGACCCATCACACATCAATGGAAGTATATGTAAAAGTCGAAGCGGAAAATCTGCTAACAGGCGAACGGCGCCTGACTTCGCAAGCGTACCTGACATTCGTGGCACTTGACGAAAACGATAAACCAACGCCTGTTCCTCCTGTGCTTCCCGAGACAGAAGAAGAACGTTGGAATTACAAAACCGCGTCTGAGCGCTTCGAAATCCGCAGTCGACGTCGTGAGCTCACAAAAGAACGCCTAAAAAAAAGAAAATAGCCACGGGCTTTCCGTGGCTATTTCTATGTATGCACAAAATATATAGGTGAAATTATTGCTTAATAGCATATAAGCTTAAGTACGGCTCTTCCTCGCCCCCGGTATTCGTCCGGTCAAAAATTCGAAATCCGTGCAAACGCAGGATATTCTGTATTTCCTCCTCCCTATATAACTGGTTGAAAATATTATCAATAACGACATTACCTTCACCAAGTCGGTATGAAGAGAAGAAAACACCACCCGGCTTTAACACCCGGTACACTTCATCCAATGCTTTATGCAAATCTTCTTCTGTTAAATAAATCAGCGAGGCGTTAGCCCATACTCCGTCGTACAGTTCATTCCCGGTCGGAATATGCCGGAAATCCCCTTGGATAAACTCGACACCCTGCACCTGCTGTTTGGCCTGTTCAAGCATTACCTCACTGATGTCCAATCCCTGCACATGCAGATCATAACGCTTTAGTCTAAGCGCATCATGGCCTACCCCGCACCCGAGATCAAGCACGCTGTTGCCGCCCAAAAGCATTTGAAATCCGGAAATAAACTGCATAGTCAGCTCGCGGTGACGCCACTTTCCCCCTGTCTCATTTGCCAGCTTATCAAAAGAAGCACGATTGCGATCCACATAATCCAATTCTTTCACCTCCCGCCCCTTTTTTCTCATTCTAGCTAATTAAGGAGCGGAATGCTACACGCTATGAGATTTTAAATCGGCTGACATGTGCTTGCAGCTCCTCCGCCATCTTGGCCAGCATCTCGGATGCGGCATTGATTTCCTCCATCGTGGCGGTTTGTTCCTCCGATGCAGCAGCCACTTCCTGTGTATCAGCCGCAGCAATAGATGCCAGGCGTGATATTTCATCTCCCTGGCGTACAATATGTTCCGTTCCTTCGGAAATCGTTTTGGAAGAAGCCGTCACAAGCTCGATCTGCTTATTCAAATCGGCAATCGCTTTAAGAATGCTAGAGAATGATTGCCCCGCCTCTTCTACTACGCTGCGACCTTCCGATACGGCTTTGCTGCTCTCGCCCATCGAAGTAACAGCGGTACCGATTTTGGCGTGAATATCAGAGATCAACATCGCAATCTCTCTTGCTGATTTACCCGATTGCTCTGCCAGCTTACGAATTTCTTGAGCAACTACTGCGAAGCTTTTTCCTTGCTCCCCGGCACGTGCCGCTTCAATCGCTGCATTTAATGCAAGCAGATTGGTCTGTTCGCTAATTTCATGAATCGTTCCAATAATTCCCTTGATCGCTTCCGAACGGTTTCCCAGTTCACGAATCTGCACTTCTGTATTACTAACTTTTTCAGAAATATCATTCATTTCCCAAATTACCTTTTTCAGAGAACTTTCGCCCGTATGTGCATATTTTACTACCGTTGATGAGTCATGTTTGACAGCTTGAATTTTATCAGCAATTGACTGTATGTTGCCGCTCATCTCATGCAGCGCCTCAGTTGTCGCGCGTACGCTTTCCATCTGTCCTTCCGACCCGGAGGCAATTTCCTGTGATGCCTCCGAAATTTGTTCCGATGCACGCGTACTTTCATTGGCACTGGCTGTCAGCTGCTCGGAAGAGGCCGCTACCTGCTCTGAAACTTCATGTACCTGACGTAGCATATTTCTGAATTCGCGAATCATCTCATTAAACATATGAGTGAGTTGTCCCACTTCATCCTTGGAGCCTGGTGTAACCTGTACAGTAACGTCTCCTGCCTCCGCTTTTTCCATGGCCTGTACAAGCTCTTTCATCGGTTTTGTCAACATATGTACGATGACGTATCCGATGACGATGGCAAGCAATGAGGAAACAAGACTAATAACGAACATCTGGTTACGAATAAACAGAAGGGGCTTCATCATATCTTTTAAATAGCTGCCGATAACCAGCTCCCATCCATTCGGCAATTGCGAGAATGAAGCAACTTTCTCTTCCCCCTTCCAGGGGTATGTAATGTATCCGGTTTTCTCTTTAAGAATTTCCTGGGCAAATGATTCATTCGCAAGGCTTGTGCCTATCATTTGAGGGTCAGGATGGTACAATACCTTTCCCTGATCATCTATAATGTAAGCGTATCCACTCAATCCATTAGCCTTGTAATAACTTGTCTCTACATCATCCACCAGTGCTTTTATTTTTTCTGACATAGCTGCATCTACATGACCGTCTTTTGTATAAGCGGCGATTTCCTCTGCCTTTACTTTAGTCATATACTTCAAATCCTGTACAGTCATATCATAGACGCTATCATAAGCAGAGTGATAGCTTAGAAATCCTGATGCCATTAACGGAATAAGGGTAATAAGCAAAATAGTTGCCGTTAATTTTAATTTAATTGACATATTATTTATCTTTTGAAACAATACATTTTCCTCCCTTAGGCACATTACATATCGCTTATATCTTATATGGTAATCTCTTTGTATTCCATACTTTTTCCTAATTTTTTTCACAATTTCTTTTTTATTTATTTTTTTCTGTCGAAAGAAAGAGAAGACGCTCATACATAGTAAAAAAGCGCTCCAAAGTGTATTGATATTTCTCCAGTGTTTGCGACCAGGCTTCCAAATACTCGGTTCCAGCGCTTGTAATAGCGTACATACGCTTCGGCGGGCCACCACTCGATACTTCCCAATGAGATTGCACAAGCCTTTCACTTTCCAGTTGACGCAGAATCCGGTAAACATAACCCGGATCGATAGAAGAAAAGCCGAACTCTACTAGTTCTTGAATAATTCGATATCCATAATTGCTCATCCTTCGGAGCAAAAGCAGCACACAGGGGATAAGCAAATTTTTCGGTGCGCTGTAAGCATGGGTTTTATCTTTTTCGTTCCCCATATATACTCCTCCTTCCTTTCATATCCTAATATCTTGATGACACATAAATATTTTGCAACAGCAAGGCTGGATGTATATCTCACATACTAATGAGGAGGTAGGATATCTCTTCCAACCTCCTCTCTCTTCTTCTCTAATATTAAAAGGTATGTGGATATAATTTACTATACGAATGTCCCTTTCTAAAAATGCCTATCAATTAGTTTCTAATTTTTTCACAATTTCTATTTGTATATTTTTTCTATCCCACGTAATATAAGAAGGAGGGATTAAAACACAGGAGGGATTCGCATGGCATCCAATCAAACGTTTGACCCGGTACAAATGTGGAAAAGCTGGTACGATCTGGTCGAGAAAACATGGGGGAAGTCAATGGATGATTTTGTGAAAACATCTGAATACTCGGCTATGGTCGGCGAATATCAGAAGTGGTTTTTTTATTCCCAGGAGCAATATAAGAAATGGATGGATCAATTCCTTAACGAGAATAATATGCCGAGCAAGGAAGAGATTGCCCGTGTGGCACAGCTGGTCATTCAACTGGAAGAAAAAGTGGAAAAGCTGGATGAACGATTAGATGATGAGGTTATGGCAAGATTGGACGAGATTAAAACAACACTAGAGAAATCGGCGAAAAGCTCTGCTAAAAAAGCGAACGCATAAAGCAAAACTCCTGTGCGAGGGAGTTTTCCCGGCTCGTCATACACATCGGCACCTTGCTGCCCGTTAAACCGAGATAAAACCAAAACAGGCGGGGGACTTCACCCCCGCCTGTTTTGGTTTTAAAAATTTTCCTTCCGATAGGCCCAGTGATTGGTCGGTCCATGTCCATGACCGATACCAAGTGGATTACTAATGGCTGCCGTGATGAAGCGCTTGGCCTGCTCTACTGCTGTACGTATCGGTTTACCAGTTGCAAGTCCCGATGTAATCGCTGCCGCAAATGTACATCCTGTACCATGTGTATGCTGCGTATGAAACCGGGTTGAAGATAACTCAATAAACTCGCGGCCATCATATAACAAATCGGTTACTATCTCCCCTTCGCTATGCCCGCCTTTTACTACAACATTTTGCGCACCCCAGTCATGAAGAATGCGTGCAGCTTCCTCCATCTGCTCCCTGGTCTTGATTTCCTTCATTCCAGTTAGTACTTCTGCTTCCGGCAGGTTCGGCGTAATGACAGTTGCTAGTGGGAGCAGAAGCTCCTTTACTGCCTCTACAGCTTCCTGTAGCAGAAGCGGAGCTCCTCCTTTGGCGATCATAATCGGATCAAGCACATAATTGGGCACGCTATGCTCTTTTAGCTTGTGTGCCACCGTTTCGATAATGTTACTGTCAAATAGCATTCCACTCTTTACTGCATCGCACCCGATGTCCGTTAGTACGGCATCCATTTGCTGGGCAATAAATTCTGACGGAATCGCATATACCCCATGTACACCTTGTGTATTTTGTGCAGTAAGTGCGGTAAGAACGGACATTCCATATACACCAAGTTCCTGAAATGTTTTTAAGTCAGCTTGAATCCCCGCGCCTCCACCACTATCAGAACCAGCTATTGTTAACGCTCTGCTTACTTTCATCAATAAGCACCCCTAGTGGCTACATTTTCTTTTCATCGTACTGTTCAAACATATTTACGTCAAGAAACAAATAGCAATCTAAATTTTCTAAATAATATGTTTTTTAGTATACTCCTATGGTATGATAAAAAACGACAACGCTTTCAAAAATAACGAACCTTAAGACTCACTTCACCACAATGAACGAGAATAGATTCATAGAGAGAAGGATGTGAATACGATGTACTCTTTTCCTTTAGGCAAATACATCAAACACATCACCACGAATTGGTATAAGGAAAAACCTGCGCTTGACCCGAATTTAATTAAAGAAATACAGCACATGACTGAAGCGATACGAAAGCAATCTTATCCAGACCGTCATCTGCGTAACATGCGATTTGTTGTATTCGATACGGAGACAACCGGATTCCATCCATATGCAGGGGATGAAATAATCTCCATCGGGGCGATTATAATTGAAAATGGACAAATACAAGAAAGTAATTTTTTTCATGAATACATTCGACCTACTACTGCCATCCCGCCTGTCGTCACAAAAATTACCGGCATCGCAGATGGCGATGTACAAAATGCGCCTCCCCCTCTTCCGATACTGCACAAATTTCTACACTTCGTCGGCGAGAACTATCTTGTAGCTCACTGCGCCGACTTCGATATGAACTTTATGAATAGCAAACTCAAAAAGCTATGCAAGACCAAGCTGTATAACCCGGTCATCGACACGATGACACTGGCCTATCATCTGCTTCCTACGAATCAATCATATGGACTCGATATACTGCTTGAGCAGCATAAAATCAAGGTAGAAGGACGCCATACTGCACTTGGTGACGCAGTAATGACAGCGGAGCTGTATCTAAAATTCATCGAAGAACTAGAAAGACGAGGTATCCATACGCTCCATTCTTTGGAGAATTACATTAAATCCATGCACCTGCTGCGCCAACGTACAGAGTCAGGATATGCTCCGTTATAGCACAACAATATGACAAAAAAGGCGAGAAGCTTACACTCTCGCCTTTTTGCTCGAACTCTTAACAGACAGGTCCACATCTCGAAGCACTAAGGAAACAAGGAAGTTTCACCCTATCTTTTAATCTTCCATCGTCGATAAGTCGCCTGTTGGCAGTCCGAGTTCCCATGCTTTTAGCACACGGCGCATAATCTTACCGGAACGCGTCTTTGGCAGCTTATCGCGGAATTCGATTTGACGGGGGGCTGCATGTGCGGCCAACCGTTCTTTTACAAATTTTCGAATATCCTCTTTCAATTCATCGTTCGCCTCATATCCCGTACGAAGCGTGATAAACGCCTTAATAATCTCACCACGTACCGGATCGGGAACGCCGATAACACCTGCTTCAGCTACCGATGGATGCTCCACAAGCTTGCTTTCGACTTCAAATGGACCGACACGCTCACCAGATGTATTAATTACATCATCTACCCGGCCCTCAAACCAGAAATATCCATCTTCATCCATATAGGCTGAGTCACCGGACATATACCATCCTGTCATAAAATATTCTTCATACTTGGACGGATTATTCCAAATCTGACGCATCATTGCCGGCCATGGCGGCATAATCGCCAAATTCCCCATCGTATTCGGCGGCAGCTCATTGCCTTCATCATCCACAATCGCCAACTTAATACCTGGAAGCGGCTTTCCCATTGAACCTGGGCGAATCGGCATCGAACGGTAGTTGGCACAGATCGTCGATCCAGTCTCCGTCATCCACCAGTTGTCATGAATCCGGTGACCGATTACGTCCAATCCCCAGCGGATAACTTCCGGATTCAACGGCTCCCCTGCCGAAAGAACATGACGCAAATTGGATAAATCGAATCGCTTCGGCAACTCGTCTCCCTCCCCCATCAGCATGCGAAACGCTGTAGGAGCACTAAACCATACACTCACTTTGTATTTCTCAAGTGTAGCGTACCAGTCTGCCGGCTTAAAGCGTCCTCCACGCAACACAACGGTCACACCGTTGAGCCATGGAGCCCACATGCCTGCGGATGTTCCGGTTACCCAGCCAGGATCGGCTGTACACCAATAAATGTCGCCTTCACGCAGGTCGTATACCCATTTGCCGGACACGTATTGATGAATCATTGCATCATGAACTTGATAAACACCCTTCGGCTTACCTGTGGAGCCTGATGTGTAATGCAGAAGCATGCCTGATTCTCGTTCTACCCACTCAATTGTGTACTTATCAGATCCTTCCATTATTTCTTGATATAGTAATTGATTGTCAGCCGCCTTCTTATCAGCACCAACCAAAATCACATGTTTTAATTCTGGAAGTGCATTAACAGGCACGCGAGGCAAAAGAGAAGGTGTAGTAACAACTGCTACCGAGCCACTGTCAAGCAAACGGTCACGCACAGCGTCCTCCATAAAGGCTTCAAACAGAGGTCCTGCAATCGCACCGATGCGTACAATCCCTAGCAATGCTATAAAAAGCTCCGGGCTACGCGGCATAAAAATAAAGACGCGATCCCCTCGCTTGATTCCTTTCGCCTTCAAGCCATTGGCGAACTGGCAAGATAGCTTCTGAAGCTGTGCATACGTATAGTGTTCATCCCGCTCTCCATCGGTGTAGAACAATGCCGCCTTGTCGCCATTTCCGTTCTTCACGTGTCGGTCAATCGCCTCATAGACGATGTTGACTTTTCCCGTTTCGTACCATGAAAAATTCTTTTCTACTTCTTTCCAATCCATGGTATGGGACGCTTCCGTATAATTTTTTAAATTTGCGGTGTCGTCAAGCATCATAATGTCCTGCGGCCTTTCTTTTGTAGTCATGGTTCCAACTCCCATCCTAAGGTTATTTCGGCTCTTATACAGAGCTTTTTACTGTAGGACAACTTTTTTGTTATACAACAACTGTACTATAGCTATTCGACAAAATAAAGCGTTTACCTTCAAAAAATTGTGATTTCTTTATAATTAGCTGTCTTATTCTATTGGTATGCTTTCCCTGTTAAAATTCACCGTTCATATAATCTATCCTCCCGCTAAAACCTATGTACAACCGTGTAATCGCAATAAGGAGGAATAACAATGGGACGCTTCGCCCGATACAGCGTGGGAGGCCTAGCGATTCTGGCGGCTGCGTATTTCTTGCTGGCCCAGCCCGAGCGCAGTGCGGCACCACCCAAGCCTGCATCTCCACCTGTTGTGCAACAGGCAGAGAAAAAAAGCAAGTTTTACCGCATCAACTACATCAGTGAAGTACAGGAGTCGCGGACACAACTGCATAACAATGAAAATGTTATTACTATCCATCATAGCAGCAATCAGACCAGCCATTACATGAAACGCGAAGTAACAGTAAAGTTCAAGCGCTCCCCATCTCCAGCTGTTCTAAAGCAGACACTTGCGTCAATTAATGGATGGCAAAAAGCGCATCACGGCAATATATTTATTTTCAAATCACGAACCATGTCAACGGATCAGCTTATCGCATATTTTAGCAAACGGCCGGACGTCCAATTCGCGGAGCCGAACTATCTTCTGCTTCCAAATGTCACACCAAACGATACACTCTATCCTCGATATCAATGGAACATGTCTGCTATCGACATGGAAAATGCATGGGATATTACTAAGGGGAGTGAAAATGTCGTTATTGCTATCGTCGACACCGGGGTTGATCTTAATCATCCGGAATTCCAGGGAAAGTTAGTGAAAGGCTATAACGTACTGAATGGCTCCGACCGTCCACAGGATGACAACGGGCATGGCACTCATGTCGCCGGTATTATTGCAGCCAAAACGAACAATCAGCAGGGTGTTGCCGGTATCACGTGGAACAACAAAATTATGCCAATCAAAGGTATTGGCAGCGACGGGAGCGGTTCCTCGTTCGATATTGCCAAAGGCATTATCTGGGCTGCGGACCACGGCGCCAGCGTAATCAACATGAGCGTCGGCAACTATCATCCATCAAACGTACTCCACGATGCAATTAAATATGCATTTAGTAAAAATGTTGTCATGGTGGCAGCCAGCGGAAATGATCACACATCCCAGCCTAGCTTTCCTGCTGCATACCCGGAAGTTCTCAGCGTAGCAGCTGTGGATTGGCAAGGAAAACAGGCTGAATTCTCCAATTTCGGCTCTCATATCGATATATCCGCACCCGGTGTGGATATTCCAAGTACCTATACACAAAACCATTATGCTTCATTATCAGGTACGTCAATGGCCTGTCCACATGTTACAGGATTAGCCGGACTAATCCGTTCGCTAAATCCATCCTTAAAAAACACCGAGGTAATGAAAATTATGCGTCAGGCAACTCGTGATGTTGGTGAGCCTGGCTGGGATCAGAATTACGGTTATGGCATTATGGATGCACCTCGTGCACTTGATTTGGCCGGGGTACAGATGCAAAATACAAACCGGAAACCACAGCCTGTGCCGAAGCAAAAGGGCGGATTTTTCGAACGACTGAAAGATTTATTTATGTAAGTACAAGGCATCACACAATACAAAAATCCCCTGCTGACGATTACAGCGGGGGATTGTATTGAAATAATTCGTTTCAGCGCGCAGCGCTCATACGTTTCATCGTTACATAATCTGTCTCATAGTATTGAAGCTCATCACGCAAATACTCAAAAACTTTTGATAATCCTAAAGTAAGCACTTTCAAACTAGGAGTTACTTCTTTATGGAAGATAATTGCATCGCGTCCGGTGTATGAATTGCGTCCATCTTCTTCATATACTTCTCCCTTTGGATAGAAGAACATATTCACACAAGTGTGATACACCGTATAGAGTGCCTCTTCCGCGAATTCTTTGTTGAAGCGAGCGCGTCGTAAGCAGATGCCCAGTTTCTCATACGCGTTTTCACAATTGACAAGGAGATGGCGAAAATCAGATAAGTAGTCCCGGTAATACGGCTCATACTGCTCAGGATCCGAAGAGGTTTGCACGAGTGCATTCAGTGTCGTAGTGTTCAAGAATTTTTCAAGTTCCATACACACTTTCTTCAGCCTGTTGTAAGACTCCTCACAGATTTCTTTCAACTGAGTCTCTGGCATTAAGATACCCTCCAACCTTTAAAATTTCTCTTCCCTATTACAGCAATTGTAACAAATTTGTCACAACGAACCTAGCATTATTTCATTCATATAACAAAGTTGAAAAATTCATAATTATGCACCTTTTTATTTCTTTCGTTTGTTATTCTTACGACTAGGACATACTACATAAATGATACATATTGTTTCATAAATAAAGGAGCACTTACATATGTCTCTTATCCGCTTTACATATCTTACACAAGAATTGCGTGAAATACTCCGTGTGTCCAGCTTGCTGCGCGCAAAAGGACAAACTTCCTCCCTATATTTTTCCTTTGTTCCGCTATCTGCATACCGACAGCATAATCAAGCAACACGCATTGGTTTGTTTGAATGGCGACGCATTCACCAGGGGCGTACCATTCAACTACGTAGCATAAGCGTATGTGAACAAAAGCGCATTATATATTTCTACGATCAGGAAGAGAATATTTTTTTCTCCTTGGAAGATGCTCCTCTTTTTTTACGCCGAAAAGAACCCATCCTCATCGAAAACGAAGAAAAACTCGGTTTTCTTGAAATCATTACAAAAAAATACCGTCTATTATTAAGCTTCACACTCTCTCAATGGCCTTCCATTATATATCCGAACAAATAATACAATAAACTTTCAATTTTGAATTTATTCATTATACTTTATTTATAAATAAAATATGGTATGATGAATGAGGTGTTTGACAGACACGACAAAAAATTCAGTCAATTTATTGTGTATGTATAAGGAGGCTGTATGAAGCAAGTTTTATCATTCAAAGAACTAATAGCTGTTGGGCTGATGACGTTCGCTCTCTTTCTCGGTGCAGGGAACATCATTTTTCCACCAACACTTGGACACGATGCAGGACCTGCAATGTGGACAGCCATTCTCGGATTTCTGATTACCGGCGTAGGTCTCCCTTTACTCGGCGTTGCAGCCGTAGCAAGCGCGGGTGGAAATGTCCGCCTGATGGGCAATCGGGTAAACCCTGTATTTTCTGTTATTTTTTCGGTGTTAACATACCTAGCAATCGGTCCTTTACTTGCTATCCCGCGGACAGGGGCTGTTGCATTCGAAATTGGACTGGCTCCATTTCTGTCCCAGGATACCAAAACATCGGCCGTCACTTTGTTCTTATATAGTATCGTATTCTTTGCACTCGCTTTCTGGCTTTGCCTGAATCCCGGAAAGCTAGTCGATCGCTTTGGTAAAGTTATTACACCAATTATGATCGTACTGCTGGCAACGCTTCTTATACGCGGAGCGATGTATCCTCTAGGTGGAGAATATGCACCACCTACACTGGATAATCCATTCTCCAAAGGATTTCTGGAGGGGTACAATACAATGGACACGCTAGCTGCGCTCGTATTCGGCATTGTCATTGCAAATACCGTACGCGAACGTGGTATAACCGAGAGAGGTGCACAAGCCAGGATCATTATCCAATCAGGTATTATTGCAGTCGCATGCTTAGGACTCCTGTATATCGGCCTGACTTATTTAGGTGCTACCAGCGGACATATGGTTGGTCCGTACGAGAACGGTGGAGAACTTATTACACTTATGGCCAGGCAATTACTTGGCTCAATCGGACTTATACTGCTATCGCTCGCTGTTACATTCGCTTGTTTGACTACATGTGTAGGTTTGGTAACAAGCAGCGCCGAATTTTTCTCAAACTTGACAAACAATCGACTATCATATCGTCTGGTACTGTCTGTGCTGATTTTGTTCAGTTTGATTATTACAAACTTCGGCCTTTCCACTATTCTTAAGATTTCGGTACCACTGCTGGTCATGCTGTATCCGGTTGCGATTGTACTCATTATATTGACGTTAACCAACAATGTATTCGGTGGACGCAAAGCAGTATATACCGGAGGCGTAATTGGCGCTGCCTGCATCTCCATTATTGATGGTCTGGCTGCAGCCGGCTTTGCATTCCCAGCAATTACAGAAACCTTGCAACAGCTACCTCTTATGGGTATGCTTATGACGCAGGGACTTGGCTGGATTATTCCGGCACTTATAGGGATTATCATTGGTGGAATTCTCTCTTCCATTAACCCTTCTTCTCGCAAAACCGTAACAGAATAAATAGGATGTGTACAGTAAAAAAGGACGGGCCTCCCGTCCTTTTTATATTATATGAGAAAAACACGTATTGTTCTTTTATTTTTCTTTACTTATAATAAGGCAAAAGATTCAGAAAGGAGGGCTGGCAACACACTACTCGTCGTACAATGGCTAACGGTTATTGGAAAATGAATTTTACATGAAGGGAGAATGACCTGGGTGAGCTTCGCCAATTGGGATGAAATCATTGAGACATGTGTAAGCTATTCAACAAGTCTGCACTCGTTTGCGTCCCTGTCGCATACCCCAAAACACCAAGTATCACAAGCGATAGAAGCATCAGGGGACATTAAAGAATTCAGGCGCTTGGATGGTCCTGACCCGAAAGATTCGTGGACGAATAAACCTTATGACGATATGCCGGCCTATGAATACGTATACAATTCCCAAAAAATTTGAGAAAACAGGGCACTCGTAAATAGACACCAAGGGTGTTGGTTCTTCTGAAGGCGGAAGAGTCAACACCCTTGAAAACCTTTATCCCACGCTTAACCGACAATCAGGGGGAAAAGGAGAAAAAACTCACTGATTTAAGCTTCGCTTTATTAAAAATCTGGATTTTGTATGGAACCATCCTCATTTAATCCCGCTTTCTTCAATTCTTCCGGAAGCATCATATCACCTTCAGCCTTAAAGGCAAACTGGCGTGTCGTTTCCACTCCATTTGCCTTCACATTTACATATGCAATCCAATCGCCACCCATAGGTAATACAGCCTGTCCTTTATATATACCAGGAGATTCCATTTTGCCGCGAAATCCATTCTCGCCATGATCCATCTCCGCCATCTCAAGATGAACGATTACATTTGCATCGCGTACTGGCTGTCCATCTTTTTCTATCGTAACGCTATACTCCAGCTTTTGGCCTGCTTCCACTCTTTCTGGCGCCTTAAAAGCCACGTTCATGCCTGATGTATCTTTTCCGTCATTCTGTCCTTCCTGTCCTTTGCCTGAACTACAGGCAGCAAGCATAAATATGGCAAGCAAAAGCACGACGGACAACGTTAGTTTTTTTTTCATGTTCCCCACCCTTTTTTCATTATGTTGTCAACACAAGAAAAGCCTCCGCCAAAAACCGCTCGGAGACTTTTCTTACCTTTTACACAGGCTAGAATACAGGACGAACACCACTGCGTACTTCACAATCCGCTGTGCTGGCATCACGGATGCCAACTTCGATACTATCAAGCTTCAAACGTTGTGCCACTTCTTTTAAGATTTCACGGGAGCGGTCTACGTACCGTTTCTCGATTTCTTTACTGAAGTCAAGTCCTTCAAGGTACTTGGCACCCGTAATCATGAGATCAGTCACTTGTACCGTACAATTGCTGCGTTCGATTTCACCGGATGTAGCCCGAGTAAAAATACGGAGGAACACAAAATCTTCCAGTTTTGATGTTAACAGCGGATAATCGTATGCAGCCCAATCGTATTCAAACATCTCACCACGGTTGAAACCGATATCATGCAGCACCGTGTCTACCAGATCGAAAGAGAATTCCTGTCCTATAAGATTCGTTTCGATAATTTTCATCCGATATTCACCCACCCTATTATTTTGCCCTGTATTCCTTCCATATTATCCGGGTCCAACGGGCAGTAAGACCCTCAATTCAAGTGTACTACATGGGGAATAATTGCCCCTAAAACCCCAATAAGTGCAACGAACCACTAGCAGGGGTGACGAACCTCCGCTAGTGGAAGTTTTACTTTATTATAGTAAAAAAAACATAGGGTGGCGAGAGATAAGTTTGCTTATATTTTACATTTATTTGTCCATTACCACACTTAGCATAGCCTCGACCTCTTGCTTGCGGACAATTAGACTTTCCACATCAATTTTCATGTCAAGTGCAGCAATAAGTCCAGCAAAATGCTCATCCACTTCTGTCATCGCCCTTTGACGAGCCACCTCGACCTCTTGTTCAAATGCGGGAACATAGTACTCGTGCAGCACTTGCCCGCTTCTGTCTAAATAAGCCTGTACCGGAACCTGATACTTCTGTTCAAGTGATTCCTTCATCTTTTCCTGTCCACCCTGCTCAAAGAATTGCTTCGGATTTTTAAACAAGCTAAGCGAGCTTTTAAGGTCATTGGTTGTTCCCTCAGGGAAAACAGCAGCAAAGTCCGGTGTATCGTATGTCGGCTGCTCCCAGGCCCTTAATTCGAAGTGTTCGACATGCACGCGTCCCGTCAGCTTCTCTATCAGCTTCACTCCCGCACCTGCCATGAACTTCTCGATACGGAGCGCAGTGGCCCTCATCTCCTGCGCAAGATCGAATGCTAGGAAACGTGAGAGCTCATCTAAAGAAAGCTGCAATGCTTTTTGCATATTACGACCATCACTCTGAATAGAAGCCGGATTAAATGAATAGCGAAATGCTTCACTGAAACGAAGCATCACTCGCTGCTTAACATAATAAACAAGTTCTTGAATCTCTTTTTCCACCGCCTGAATATCGGCCGCTGCATCCAGCTCTTGTACCGTCTGCAACGCACTTTCCCGACGCTCTTTTGCTTCGCGCAGCTTTTGCTCTCGCAGGCTCACATCCTGGCGTGCCGCAGCGATGAAGTCATCTATCGTCTTCAGAACCCGTCGCACTTCCGCAAACGCTTCATTAAGTGCAATTTGTGTTAATTCTTCCAATGTAAAAGAAATAAACTCTTCCTCAAAACGCTGTAATCCCGAGAAACGTAACGCCTCTTCCACCGAAGGAAGTGCTTCGCCCTCGACTATGCCAAGCCGCTTGCGGAGAACACCCGTCGCTGATTCACTTAGCTTGCCCCGCTCGCCCATTCTTGCCAGAAGCGCAGTTTGGCTTGATACAGGATAAATACGCGGACGCACAATGCCACAGGTAGCAAGATTCTGCACAACATGTTCTACGACGCCATCCAGCTCTTCCTGTGAATGAGCAAGGTCTGCGGCATTGACCAAGAAGAACATCTTATCCATAGCGAACGTGTCTTTTACACGTCCCAACTGGATAAGAAACTCCCGATCCGCATGTGAAAACGCATGATTATAATAAGTAACAAACAATACGGCATCTGCATTCTTGATGTATTCAAAGGCCACGCCTGTATGACGGGCATTAATGGAATCAGCTCCTGGTGTATCTACCAGAATAATTCCCTGACGGGTGAGCGGACAATCATAATACAACTCGATCCACTCCACGAAGCATGCTTTATGCTCCTGAGCAACGAATTCCTGGAATTCCTGCAGTCCGATGATGATATCCTGACCGAGCTGGTATTCAATCTCTCCATACCCCCGCTGCACGGCACGCAGGAAGCTATAATGCGGCTTCGCTGTCGGATGTATGTCGCCCGCATCAAGCGTCGATGTTTTCTCAATCGCCTGTTCGATCGTATCCGCATGAACATCGAATACTTCCAACGAATGAAGAACATCGTTCGTAACATCCTGATGCGTTTTCAAACGCACACGAACACTGGCATGTGGATTGTGCTCATCAGGTGGGAGAATTTTATTGATTGCGGCAGTGGTCGGATTCGGTGATACCGGCAGAATTAAATCACCCATCAGCGCATTAGCAAACGATGATTTTCCCGCACTAAACGCACCGAATAGAGCAACAGTAAAGCGATTTTTCTCCAATCGTTCGGCACGCTGCTCCATGGCACGCGCGATACCCGCGAGTCCTGGAATATCATGAACACGCTGTGAAGTTTGCCTTAACACATCTGCCGTTTCAAGCATATGCGATTTATAATCTTTTTTAATCGATGAAGAATACGTTGTAGCTTCATCTGCCGGTTTTTCTTCCCGCACGTTCGTTAAACTAACCGGATTCCGAGCTTTCGTGCCGTCAGGGGAGGTTGTCGGTGCAACCACCTGTTCAGCTACTTGCTGCTCGTATGCTGGAAGTGGTTCAGCCTGATCTTCCTCCGGAACACCTTGTATGACCATATCAGAAAGGCGCTCCTCAGCCAGCGCTTCCTGATTGTCCAATGCCAGAAGTCCGTCTTCCGCCTCCTTCAAGACGCGTACGGCATCCAACTCCTGCCGAATATTTACCGCCTTCGTCTCGGCCTGTTCACGCATCTTCCGCGAGGCGTTCTCAATCATCTCCAGAGCAGCACGGCGATACAAACTCTTCACGCTATTTGCGATGTCTTTGGAATAATTCAGAATCGCTTCCCCGCCTGTCAGTGCGCCCGCCTTCACTTCATTT
Source organism: Aneurinibacillus aneurinilyticus ATCC 12856 (assembly GCF_000466385.1). GTDB lineage: Bacteria > Bacillota > Bacilli > Aneurinibacillales > Aneurinibacillaceae > Aneurinibacillus > Aneurinibacillus aneurinilyticus. The sequence continues at coordinate 21,572 of NZ_KE952672.1, read as the reverse complement.
TCCAGCACTTCTTCGGAAAAAGGTACAGCAAACTCCATAACTTTCTTTTCATACTCGCTATCATCGTAACCATACTTCTCCGGAAGCGTACGTAAAAGACTTTTAATATGCCATTCAAGATGGGCAGATGCATTCTCGGACAACTCGATATACAGATCTTTTAATCGCTTCGCTTTCTCTTCCTTTGTTTTGCCACCTGCAAACAAAAAGCCGACCTTGAAACCGGGCTGACGGCTCTCTAAAAATAGTCGGGCCAATTCGCGCGTCGAAAAAGGAATAAGTGGTGCATTATCCAAAATGTTCTGTAGTTCTTGCTTTCCTTCTTCTTCAAGCTTATCAGCCGGTTCAAACAAAGAAGCGAGGCGGTGCTCAAGCATCGCATATTTCTCTTGCACATTCTCCTCTTCTGCCTTCTGCTCCAGCAAACGCTCAAGCGGCTCACGCTGTATCGCATGTGCATCATGCAGAAATCTGCGATGCTCACCGATCAAATACATAGCAGCCCGCATGATGCTCGGAATGATCAACGTTTCCTTCTCTTTGAACAATTGTCCCAGCTTTGCCAACAACTTAGACCATTCGTTCTCCGGATGGTTTGCATCTTTTAAAGATGTAAAGTAAATACCGTCCGGTTCGATATCCCAATGTCGGAAAGCATCAATTACGCTTGCACGATATTGCTCAAAACTCAGCTCGAAGTCCACATGTTTATCAACCTGATTAATGACCAGATATACCGGCACTCCCCGGTCTTTCAACGTCTTGGTAAATTGGAAATTCACTTCAGACTGGACATGGTTATAGTCCATTACATACAATACAGCGTCGGATAGATGCAGGGACGACTCGGTTGATACTTTGTGTGCATCATCAGTAGAATCAATACCCGGTGTATCCATAATGCTTACTGTTTCTCCAAGCAGATTGGATGGATGATATAATTCAATTGTTTCTACTTCATCTCCGTTTACTGCATATTTCTTAAGCTCGCTTACATCATAATTCGCCGGAAAATCGACAGGCGCACTATGTTTCAAAAAAATACGGGCTGATTTTTTTCCTGTTTTAATGCTCACAACATTGGCACTTGTCGGAATCGGGCTTGACGGCAATACTTGAGCACCCATTAACGCATTAATCATGCTTGACTTTCCTGCAGAGAAATGACCGCAAAAAGCAACAGTAAATTCTTTCTTGTATAATTTTTCGAGCAACTGCTCCGCTTTTTTGGCGTTTTTCTCATCTCCTGCGGCAGCAAAGCCTTCCTTTAGCTTCTTAACCCTATAATACAGCACTTCGGCGGGTACCTGGCCCCGCTCCTCCTGAGCCTGTGATAGGCGTTCTATTGTTTCAATCATTCCACTCACCGCTGTTTCTCTTATTTGTCTACACATATTTTGTGTACATTTTATGTCATTAATCTACCATCCCCGTATTGTTCGTGCAACTGTTGTAATATTTATTTTTCAGTACACAGGTGGGCTTCCATCGTTTTAACAATTGTTTTCAGCACTGCCACACGAGCATGCCACTTATAATTGCCCCCGATAACATGCCATGAAGCATGAGGTTTATCGGTTTTCTCCAGCATTTCATCAACCGCCTGCTCATAATCATCCCACTTCTCACGGTTGCGCCAATCCTCTTCTGTCAATTTCCAATTTTTAAACGGATTGTTTTTTCGTTCCTCGAACCGTTCAAGTTGTTCCTGTTTAGATATATGTAACCAAAACTTTACAATGACTGCTCCGTCATCAGCGAGCACTTTTTCGAACTCATTAATCTCGCGGTAGGCACGCTTCCATTCCTCTTCAGTTGCCAACTTTTCCACTCGCTCCACCAGCACACGTCCATACCAGGAGCGATCAAAAATGCCGATTTGGCCTTTAGCAGGGAGCTTGTTCCAGAAACGCCACAAATAATGGTACTTCGCTTCGATTACATTCGGAGCACTAATAGCATGAACCTGGAATCCACGTGGGTCAATTTTCTCCGTAAGGCGGCGAATAGCCCCCCCCTTACCACCTGCATCCCAGCCTTCAAACACAAGAATAAGCGGAATACCTTTCTGATAAAACTGTTGCTGCAAGCGCAAAAGCTCCAGTTGATATTTTTTCAGCTCTTCTTTGTACTCTTTTTTTGTGTCAAATTTATGATTTACGTTCACTTGATTTAGTTTACCCATTCCTCTACTCTCTCTCCTTTTTCTTTTCCTTGATTTACAATTGTACGATACCGGAGGAAAATCCTGCTTGACAACTCCTCAGCTTATAAGAAAAGCTCCTATCGGCATACGCAAATAAGAGCTTGGACATCTCATTTATACTTAAAATTCACTGCTGCCCGTCTGATCTGCTTCCCATTCCAACGAAGCACGCTGCAATGGAAAATGGAGATAATCAAGTGCAAACAATACAAATGGCATTGTTCTGTTATGTTCTTTATGCAGCTTGCTCAGTACTTCTTCGTCCAATTTCTCATCGAGGAACTGGACAATTGTTCTGTACGCTTCTTCCTCGTGATCACGGAACCAGCGAAGCGTCGTTGGGCCGGACTGAGCCAGACCATACTTATCAGCATACTCCCGAACATGCTGCGGTACATACGCATATGCATATTCATGAGCTGCTTCACTAAGCTCCTTTTTTTCCTGCTCGGCCGGCAGCCCTTTGGTTAGATAGCTATAATTTCCGCAATGGTAACACTTTACCTCATAGCGATGATTTCCAGTCACCTGTTTTCCGCAATAAGGGCATGTAATCTGTTTCATCTAGTTCTCCTTTCTTCATCCCTGCTGCTTCTCTCTTTTTATCAGAACTTTAATAGTAAGTGCAACAAGATATGCCAGCAGCGAAAACCCAGCCCCAATCCATAAAATCATTTGCTTGTTTGTCGAATAATACGATACAAAAGCGAACATCGGCATTAGCACAACAGGCGCTGGCCATGCCCGCTTAGTAGCGAAATAAGTGACAAGTGATACAGCAAACGTTACAAGTCCCCCAAAATATAATACCAGTTGTATGACCATCTGGCTCCTCCCTCACCGCTTCAAATCCTATAATTTACCATGTTTAAGATGATGAATATTTTGTGACAATATACTTACAAGGATAACTATCCTTGATAATACAAACTCTCGTAAGGAGATGAACAAACCATGGCTCAAAACCAACGCAACTCCAACACTAACAATCTGGTAGTGCCCGGTGCACAACAAGCGCTTGACCAAATGAAGTATGAAATCGCTTCCGAATTTGGCGTACAGCTGGGACCGGATACGACTTCCCGCCAAAATGGTTCGGTTGGTGGCGAAATTACCAAGCGTTTGGTGCAAATGGCTGAGCAACAGCTTGGCGGCCGCTTCTAAATCTCCCCTCTTACGTACACACATACATCAATATTCCTGGATGAAAAACAAGCCAGATCGTTTAGCGGTCTGGCTTCCGTCTGGCCTTTCCCTACATCCATGTCTCGCCCCAATGCTGAATGGACTCAATAACCCGCTCCAGGGCCCGCCCTTTATCCGTAAGTTCATATTCAATACGCACTGGCGTCTCTGGATATACTTTACGGTTTAAGATACCAGCTTCTTCGAATTCTTTAATTCGCTCCGTCAGCATTCTATCGCTCATTTCCGGAATTTGCGCTTTAATATCTTTGAAGCGTCTTGGGCCGCCTAGCAGCACACGAATAATTAATCCTGACCATTTCTTGCCCAAAAGCTCAATAGCAGACTCGTACTTAGGACACATTCTGCTGTAATCCACGACACACACCTCCATTTCTATTCTATCACGAATAAGTAACGATACAAATAAAAGGATTAATTTTTCTTCATGCTCACATAAGTTTCCCATATTTTATTTTTGAATATACAGTAGTATTGCAAAATTTGCAGCCATATTTATACTTGAAAATTACATTTTTAACATTGTAATTATAATATTAATAGTTTATCATTAACTATACTTCAAATTCATAATTATATAAAAATTTACAGAGGAGTGATTGCGATGAGCATTATGAACATGATTGGTGAAGGTTTACTCTATATCGTCGCTCTCCCGATTTTCGCGTTTCAATCTGTCGAAGCGCTGCAAGCACTAGTTGAAATCAGTGGTGAAATTTCGAATTTAGGTAAATTTTAAAGAAAACGAGGCGCTATGGCCTCGTTTTTTATTTTTATTATTTTAAACGTTCCTCTAGCCGGAGAGCATGCGCTATTCTCCCTTCATTTACGACAGTGACCATAAATGATCATTCGTTTACCTTCTTTGGAATACGCACGGAAATCATAATCACCATACACGCTTTCGACTTCCATACCAGCACGGGAGAGCATTGCTTTCATCTCTTCAAGACTGTACAGCCGCACCCTTTCCCAGAACTGGCGCGTCTGGTCGTTTTCTGTAATGTTAATTTCTTTCACAACAAAGCCATTTTCAATTTTACGGCGCTCAACAATGTGCTTATTCTCAACTTCACGACTCGACTCCGGTACAAGGTGCTCTTCAATGTACAACGGATTCAAATAATCAATCACAAAATGACCATCTGGACGGAGCGCCTGCGCCATTCTGTGCAGGACCTTTTCGTTTTCCGCATCGTCCGGGAAATAACCAAAACTGGTAAACAGATTAAATACTATATCGAATTCACTGTCAAACGGGATTTCACGCATATCATATCTGTAGTATGTGATGTTTTTATCTTTTGTTTTTTGATGCGCTTGCTCTAACAAATACTCAGACAAATCAAAGCCGACCACTTCGTAGCCATGTCGCGCTAATGCGCGTGTGTGTCTACCGTCGCCGCAACAGAAATCAAGCACCCGCCCCGTCTTTGGCAACGGCAGCTTTTGGAGGAGCCCATCAATTTCTTTTCGTGCTGACTCTTCATCCCGATGCTGGTAAAGTGTGGAATAATCCTCCTGAAATGACTTTACGAACCATGAAACATCCATTATTTTTTCCCTCCGTTCCATATAATTTAAGTATAACCCCGTCTGGCTGCGAGTGTATATTTTCTAATGTGTTTTCAAAAAAATAATGCCTATACGCCTAAAAGACTAGGTCTCATCTGAGATCCTAGCCCCTTTATAATCAATAATACATCATTATGAAGATACAAAAATGGCTGGACAGGAAGGGATCGAACCTTCGTATAACGGAGTCAAAGTCCGGTGCCTTACCGCTTGGCTACTGTCCAACGTTATCATTAGTATGGCTTTTTCTGCATAGTTTATACAAACATATCATAAAAAATAAGCGAGGCTGCTTGGTATATGAATAATATGTTTCTTATTTATGCGCACCGCGGCTCCTCTATTCGCTTCCCTGAGAATACGCTGCCCGCTTTTACCCGTGCAATAAAGGACGGAGCAAACGGTATTGAACTTGATGTACAGTTAACCCGCGATGAACAGATTGTCGTATTTCATGATTGGACTTTACAACGTATTACTGGACGACGGGGAAAAATCAGCGATTACACGCTTAAGCAACTGCGGACGATGGACTTTGGCATCTGGAAACATACGACATTTGCGGGGGTCCGCATACCGACATTGGAGCAGGTATTTAAACAGTTCACCGGCAAAAATATCATGATAAACATTGAGCTTAAAAATTTTTTCGCCATGCGAAACGGGCTAGAGAAGAAGGTGGTTGAGTTAATCCGTCTTCATAACATGGAAAAACAGGTCACAATCTCGACCTTCAATCCGTTCAGCCTGGAGCTTTTGCACAAGAACGGATGCGCATCTGACATTGCGTTTCTTTATTTCGGCCGGCTTAAAGAGCCATGGAAATATGCTAAAGAATACGCATGTACATACATTCATCCGCCCATCCAGGAGATTACCGAGGAATTACTGTTATCCTGCGGTGAACAGGGTTTAAAAGTTGTTCCTTACCAGGTCAATACGCTCGCCGAGATTAAGAAGATGATCGACTTAGGAACAGATGGAATTATCACTCCCCGGCCTGCACTCGCCTACCGATTGCTCCATGGCACTCCGGAACGCAAACAAAAGCGGAAGCGTCCATGATATTTATTGAACAAACAGGTGCATCCTCTTCCCGTGCATAACAAACTATAATAAACTAAGACATGTCGCATAACAAACAAAGCAGGTGAAAAACATGAAAAAAGCCTTTTTGGCGCTCGCCATCGTTCTTGCTCTTATAGGCTACACGCTCTATACGAATGGAATCTTAATCAAAAAAGAAGAAAAAGCAGAAGTCGGCTCCTATGCCCCGGATTTTGCTCTAATCGGGATGGATGGAAATGAACACCGTCTCTCTGAAGTTAAAAAACCCGTGCTCATTAATTTCTGGGCGTCCTGGTGTGGTCCTTGCCGGGCAGAAACACCGGATCTTAACCGCTTGTATAATAAATATGGCGAAAAATTCGAAATACTGGCCGTGAATGTGACAGTAAATGATAAAGAAGAGAACGCAAAAAAATTTGTTCACTTCTTCGATATAAAATTCCCTATTCTGTTCGATCGAACGGGAGAGGTGACAGAAATGTATCAGGTTTTAGGTTTTCCTACCAACATTTTTGTCGATAAGAGCGGAAAGATTGTGTTTATTGCAAATGGCTTGCTTTCCCCGGAACAATTGGAGCGTAAAGTGCAGAGTTTAATTGACTCCTGATTCTTTATGTTAAGAAAAACTAGCAAATTTGTCACTTGTTTGCCCCTTACCTTCGTAGGCGACGGCCTGCCTCCTATGATATGATGAAAAAATGGAGGTGATTGAACAATGACAAATCCAAACCTGAATTTAGACAAAAACCAAAATGATGTAGTCGATTCTTCTCTCGGATTTGGCTTTTCGTTCGGCATTTTAATGGTTATCTTTATCGGTATGATGATTGTCGAGTATTTTGTGAAGTAATTCCTCTGACACAAAAAACTCTCATCGAATGATGAGAGTTTTTACATGCACAGCATTTTTTATTCGTTATAAATAAAAAGAACACTTGCATAAAATACAAAAGCGTCCTGGTTAGTTCATTATGAAACCCCGCCTATGCCGTTTCACCCTTATGTTTCAAAACCCGCTCTCGCAGGTGGGTGTCCGCAAAGCCACTTCCGCTGTCCCGTCTTGGCGAGCATAGCGTCCATAGCCTAATTTTAGACTCCCTTTTTCTTCGTAAGGTTCGAAACAAAAAAATGAATCGTACATCGCAGGCAATATGTTTTGCTTTATTGATTATTATCATACATAATTGGCTCGATTTTTGCAAGAGGGAGTTTGTACTCCCTTTGTTAAGCGCTATGTTCTTGCTGTATACATTATTATACTCGTTTATCCGCTTGGTGACAAGGGAGCCTGCTGCAATTACATAGCAGACTCCTTGCTTGGCATATCTTCAGTGAGCTTAAAATGTACGCATCGATTTTTCATTGCTTTGTTCCTGACGTTCGCTTCCATATAACGCCTCATAATGAGTAACAAATTTTTTCGAATGATAAGTGCGTAAATCTGCATTATACGTATCTTCTGTAGTTTTATCCAGGCTCTCAACCTTGGATGCATAATAACTGGCCCAGGCATGATGCCACTGCTTTGCAATCCAATTCATTGTGTGAAAACCCCTTTGTAAAAATGTAGTAATAATTAATTATTACCCACATCTTGCAGAGATTATCACAATTTGTTCAAATTTATTTAAATGTGGTAGCGTCCTGTGGCTCGAAAGTGCGCTTGCCTAGTTCGTCATCAAGCATGTATAATGCATTTCCGTCAGCGCCAATTCGCTCTAATTTTTTTAGAATGCTGCTGAAGGTCGCTTCCTCTTCAATTTGTTCATCAATGAACCAATTTAAAAAGCTGCTGGTCGCATGCTCGCGCTCCTGCGCAGCCATATCTGCCAGATAATATATCCGTTTTGTTACTAATTGCTCATGTTCATATGCCGCGCGAAATACATCTTCGACCGAAGTAAATTCATTTTGTGGCGCTTCTAGCCCTTCAATAAGTACTCGATTACCAGTAGCATTTAAAAAATGAAAAATTTTCATCGCGTGAAAATTTTCTTCTTGCGCTTGAACAGTAAAAAAGTTAGCAAAACCGTCCAAATCCTCCGCTGCGCAATAGGCTGCCATCGCCAAATAAAAATTAGAGGAATAAAACTCAAAATTAATCTGTTTGTTCATCTCTGCAACTAAATTCTCACTCATCATAGCTTTTACCTCTTTCCTCCCAAAACTCATTCTATCGTACCACATACTGGTCATTCTGCAACGCCTGCGTGCAATTTATCAACAACCTTTCAATCTTCAGCCAAAGTGCTTATAATTGGGGAGAAACTGAATGAATTGGAGGATAGTAATGGATGTTGATACGTTAGTTACGTTTATAGAGCAGTACGGTTACGCCGCGCTCTTTTTTTGCCTATGGCTAGGCATTGTCGGCATGCCAATTCCGGATGAAGTCGTAGTCATGACCGGCGGCTTCGTAACCTCGCTTCATCTGCTCGATCCTGTTCTGGCGTTTCTCATTACGTATATGGGTGTCATATCCGGTTTATCTATCGGATATGGGCTTGGACGAGTAATGGGTCCGCCAGTACTAAATAAACTTAAGAAAAAGAAAAACGTGGATAAATACTTAACAAAATCATATGATTTGATTAACAAATACGGCTCGTATTCGTTATGTCTTAGCTATGCGTTTCCAATTGTGCGCCATCTTGTACCGTATCTGGTTGGCATAGGACGCATGTCATTTGCAAGATATGCGCTGTTTTCCTACACAGTTGGCTTCGTCTGGACGCTTTTTTTCTTCCTTATCGGACGCATATTTGGTCGGTACATTGATCGAATCGGCGTCGCTGTGCATGACTACGGGTTGTTGGCACTTAGTATTCTCCTAATCGCTGGCCTTATCCTTTGGTTAGCAATACGTTTTCGCGGTAAGCCTGCTTCTTGAATTTTCCTCTTGTGAAAAACATAAAAAAGCACCCTGCTCACATCACAGGGTGCTACTACATCACTCTATACGCTCTGCTCCTGTATGCCTTCCGCCTCTTCCCATACAGGCAACGGATCTGCGAATAAGCTCCAGTCGGCCTCCTCTTCTTCTGCAGTCAGCAGACATCGATCCAGCGTCTTTTCAATTTCATTCTTGTTTATCCCTATCCCAATTAACACGATTTCCGTCATCCGGTCACCCCATTTTGGGTCCCAGGTCGCCGCCCATTCCGGATCTTCTTCCAAATAAAGCTGCCTTTCTTCTTCTGGCATAGCCGCTATCCAATATCCGGCTGCCCCAAGCTGAATGGACGGTCCTGCTTGGCTTACACTAACCGCCATTTCATTGCGGGTTGCCAGCCACATAAAGCCTTTAGCGCGTATGACTTCCGCTGGCCAATCAGCAAGCCAGGTAGCTAACCGTTCTGGATGAAACGGGCGGTTGCGCCGGTATACGAATGAGGAAATACCATATTCCTCATTCGTATACCGGCGCATGTTCCTCCTGCTCCAATTCCTGAATCCAGCCAGCTGCTTGAGATGCTTTATCAAAATCGAATAACCGAGTATTCAATATCTCCTTCGGAGCCACTTGTCCGTGAGATGCGCGAATAAAGCGAGCTGAAGGTTGGAGCTTGCGCAGTACACCTTCTAACTGTTCCAGTTCTTCCTCCGACACCATATCGCACTTATTCAAAATAAGCACATCACAAAATTCAATCTGATCAATCAGCAAGTCTACAACTTCGCGTCTATCGTCATCACCTACTGCCTGCTCACGTTCCAGAAGACTCTCACCTGAAGAGAAATCCTTCCAGAAGCGGTAGGCATCTACTACCGTTACCATTGTATCCAGGCGACAATACTTCGTTATGTCGATTCCGCTTTCTTCATCCTGATATGTAAATGTCTGTGCTACCGGTATCGGTTCACCAATACCAGTGGATTCGATCAAAATATAATCATATTTCCCTTCAGTGGCCAGCCGCTCAATTTCCTGTATCAAATCCTCTCGCAACGTGCAACAAATACAGCCATTTGATATTTCCACCAGCCTCTCTTCTGTCCGTGATAGCGATGTACCTTTCTCAATTAATTCCGCATCAATGTTTACCTCGCTCATGTCATTCACAATTACTGCTACCTTTAATCCTTCGCGGTTGTTCAATATATGATTTAATAAAGTTGTTTTTCCAGCACCCAGATATCCGCTCAATACCGTAACAGGAATTTTCCCCTGGTTCATTTTCAGTTCCCCTTTACCACAAATAATAATTATTACGTTTTAAATAATATAAGAACTCCATTTAATCGTCAATCTTTAATTAATAAGCAATTTATAAAAAATAATAATTACAATTTATATTTTAAAAACGCATTGGAAGCAATGACCAAGAGCAGGAACATTCATATTCGCCTCTTTTTGTTACCCATTCTTTCACACGCATAGCCAGGAAAAAACAAAAAGGAGGCACCGGTAAAAAACGGTTAGCCTCCTTTTAACATCTCTAGCTCCATTCATCATGATTTCAATAAACGAAGTCCGTTCAAAATAACGAGAATGGTACTGCCTTCGTGTCCGATAACGCCAAGCGGCAAACTCAAGGACTGCGCAAAATTAGATAGAATGAGCAGCAAAATAACGCCAAGCGAAAAGACAATATTCTGCTTAATGATTTGCCCTGTTTTTTTCCCTAACCGAATCGCTGTCGGAATTTTTCCCAAATCGTCGTTCATCAGCACTAAATCTGCCGTCTCTAGTGCGGCATCACTGCCTGCGTTGCCCATCGCAATACCAACCGATGCAGTTGCCAAAGCAGGAGCGTCGTTAACCCCGTCTCCTATCATCGCCACTTTACCGTACCGCTCTCTGAGTGCTTTGACGCTTTCAACCTTCTCTTGCGGCAGGAGTTCAGCATACACTTCATCCACCCCAGCTTCATTAGCAATTGCCTCTGCTGTTGAGCGCTTATCTCCCGTTAGCATAACAATCGTAATCCCTAATTTTTTTAATTGGGCTATTGCCGCTTTCGCCTCAGGACGCAGCGTATCCTGTACTGCCAATACGCCCGCAATTCCCCTGTCGTTCTGAATGAAGATGACCGTCTTTCCTTCCATCTCCAAACGCTTGGTTAACTCCGCTAACATTTCGTGCCTGCCCCGCTCATCCACAAACGCTTCTTTTCCGATCTTCCATGTTTCATTCTCGAATTCCGCCATAACACCAAATCCGGTTACTGCCGTCAATTGTTTCGGCCGAAGCAACGGTCTCCCGCAAGCTTCCGCTTTTTCCGTTATGGCCCTACCAATCGGATGCTCGGATAAACTTTCAATCGATCCAGCAATCCATAACAGTTGCTCTTCGCTATAATCCTGTAATGATACAACATCGGTAATCTCCGGTCGCCCTGCTGTTAGCGTGCCTGTTTTATCGAACGCAATCGCACGAATACCAGCCAAATTCTCCAGATGCGCCCCACCTTTAAACAGCACACCTTTACGTGCACTGTTGGATATGGCAGATAACATCGCTGGCATAATAGAAGCAACGAGCGCACAAGGTGAAGCGACAACAAGAAATACCATAGCCCGGTACAGCGTCTCAGACCAGGTCCAGCCAAGAGCATAATGCGGTACTGTCATTAAAAGCACCGTAATTCCAATTACCGTCTTGGCATAAGTTCCTTCAAAGCGCTCGATGAATTGCTGCGTAGGGGGCATCTCGCTTTGAGCTTCCTGAACGAGGCGGATAATTTTTGAGAATAAGCTTGATTCGCTCTCACTCGTTACTTCGATTATAAGAGCGCCTTCTCCATTCAAGGTTCCGGCAAATACTGAATCCTCCACTTCCTTTTCCACAGGAATCGACTCACCGGTAATGGATGCCTGATTGACGGATGATACACCTTCACGGACGATACCATCTGCTGGAATACGCTCACCCGGCTTCACAATGATGAAATCCCCTATGTTCAATTCTTCAATCTTGACCTGACTCTCCTTCCCGCCCTTATACAGCAAGGCAGTCTCCGGCTTTATATCCATTAATGATGCGATATCTTTACTGCTGCGTTTCATTGTGTAATTCTCCAATGCCCCGCTCAACGAGAAAATAAAAATGAGGATCGCACCTTCAAACCAGTACCCAATACCGGCTGCTCCGCCCGCTGCAAGCAGCATGAGCAAATTAACATCCAGTTCCCTCTCTTTATACAGTGTCACGATGCCCTCTTTCGCCTTTACATATCCTCCAATGCAATATGCAAGTACATACAAAACCAAAGTCCAGGCCGTTCCGCTACCTTGCAGCAGCCATGCACCAAACGTCAATACACCGCATCCTATGGCCGCAATGCTCTCGCCATGCCGCTGCAACGCCTGCTTCCATTCTGCCTGCTTCAAATCCGGCTTTACCGATACCGTTTGCGTGCATGTTGTTTTCATTTCGCCCATTCGTGTTCACCCCTGATAATAAATCTCAATTTTGTAGCAGAAAGCACGAATGCTGCTGTCCCTTTGGACAGCAGCATACCCGTTTCTAATTAAGAATGATTTTCATTTTTTGCTTAAGTCTAATTTTTTTGTATTAAAGCAACTATTTTATAATTATTATAATCTAATTTTTTTCTCTTGAAAAGCAGAATATAAAAATAGACGAACTTTTATTGACGATATCGATTGCTGTCTTTATAATTGAATATAATAATTATTTTCAATTAAGAGGTGGAGAGAATTATGGATATATATATGATTGAAGTAATTTTATTTATCATCCTGCTAATTTCCTCCCCATTCCTGCTGTTTTCGTTTGCAAATGCAGGAACCAAGGAGCATAGATAAAAATGTACAAGGAATGCATCAGCATATAAAAACGCTCCGGAAAACATACCATACCGGAGCGTTTTTTGTTTACTTTTTTGTTCCTGTCGCCACTTCTTCAGAAAAAACTAACCCTTCAGTGCAATTATATGTATAGCTTACTTGCGGGGACCGTACCTCTTCTTCATCCAGCAGATGCGCTATAATATCCGCACATGCTTCCGGCGTTACTCCACGATACCATATTCCCTGCGGATACGCGATCACTACACAAGCATCCTCACACCGACCGTTACAGCGTGTCCGTGTCGTATGAATGAGTGAGTCTGCACCTTTTTCAGCAATCGCTTTTCGAATAGTCTGCGTAACCGCTTCTCCACCATGCTTCATGCAGCTTCCTCCGTTGCAAATAAACACATGATGCCGTGTGCCGGATAAATCCCACGTTGCCATTCAACTCACTCCTCGCCTTTTATTCATGGCGTAGCCTTTCTTCATCTAAATAAATAATAATTGTTACGCTTTACATTCTATAATTGTATGACTTATCCGTCAATATTCTTATCCATCAAAAAAGCGAAGCTTTGCGCTTCGCTTTTTTGTAGCAATTATCCGAGAAAGGAAGTAAGCATCCAGATGTGCTTCTCTAGCGAAGAATGAATCGCCAACAGCATATCACCCGTTACTTCATCATTTTCCTTCTCAGCCAACTCCATACCTTCTTTTAATTCTTTATTAATTTGTTCAAAGTCATTTATGAGTGCTTGTACCATCTCGCGTGCATCTTCCTTATTGCTTGCTTCTTTCACGGAAGCCAGTTCCAGAGATTCACGCATTGTCGCAACCGGCGCACCTTTCAAGGCCAGCAGTCTTTCGGCCAATTCATCAATATGAAGCGCTGCTTCGTTATAGAATTCCTCGAATTTTGCATGTAACGTGAAGAATTGGCTGCCTTTCACATACCAATGGTAGTTGTGCAGTTTTGTATACAGCACAGTCCAGTTTGCGATTTGTTGATTCAATACTTCAGCAATGTTTTTCATTTTACGTCCTCCTGTTAGTTTTAATTTGTATTTATTATTTATTTATAATTATTATAATTAATATACCTTTATTATACTCTTCTATCTGTATAAGTCAAGCAAATTTGCAGAAAAAAAACCGAAGAATTACCAATTAAACAACAGGACTTCAGCAATACATTGCAGTCCTTCATCCAACACCGCCGGTGCTACCGATCCGAATTTCACTTGAAATCCCGGAATGGGGTCCTCTACAGCAAATGCAGCCCCAGGAAGGACATACACACCGCGTTTGAGGCATGAATCGAAAAAACGAAGGCTATCGAAATTTTGCGGTGCATACACCCATGTACATACCCCCATATCTGGTGTATGAAACATGTATTCCGCAGGCAGACGACGGTGTAAGCTGTCCATCGCCGCATTGCGCGCCTGTCTGAGCTCCTCCCGCTTGCGTTCCATATAAACAGGAAAATTCACACGATCCCATACATGGAGAAAAAGCTGCTGGCTTAGTACTGCCGTCGTTCCATCAAGCAAATATTTTGCCTGTTGCAACCTCTCTCTGTATGTCCGAGGAAGCACCATATAACCCAGCCGTAGATTTGGATGTACAATGGTACTAAATGAGCTCATATAGAAAACAGACACTTCTCCTTTCTCCCTTGCCATCCCATACAATGTAGAAGGCGGATACGGCGTATAATATAATTCACCAAAGTATTCGTCTTCAATAATGGAAAATCCAAACCGTTCGGCTAATGCAAGCACTGCTTGTTTTGTTGACATAGACCAGGAGGCTCCTGTCGGATAATGAGCATTCGGCATTGCATATAAGGCTGTAATTTTCTCCTTCTCACATATCTTTTCCAAAGTGTCTATATCCATTCCTTCACTGCCTAACGGGATGGATATTACGCGTAACCCCCGATCGCAAAACACATCTCTTGCCGGCAAATAGCACATTGCAGGTACGGCCACTGCATCACCCGGCTTGCATATCTGATCCGCCAGAAGCCAGAGCGCCTGCTGTGTACCATTCACCATACATATGTCCTCTATGTCCGTCCAACATCCCCGTGCAGCCAACAACCCCTGAATTCGACTGCGAAGCGAAAGCAGACCGAATGGGTCTGGATTTCCTGCAGCAAACATTCCTTCAACCGCCTCCTCTCCGGCCTGACGGAATGCGCGCATAAATTCCCCATCTGTCGGAGGCAGTGAAATACCGGATACAGGAATAAGGCCATCTGCCTTCTTATACTCTTTGATCCTTGCCAGAAAAGGTTCCCTCTCTTCCTCTCGTTTCGGTGATAGCATAAGAAGAGAATCTGGAAGCGTATGGCTGACCGTTGTACCATAGCGCGGCCGACTCTCAATCCACCCTTCCTTTTTTAAGGCGCTGTATGCTTTTTGAATCGTCTCTATGCTGACCCCAAGCGAAGCCGCCAGTCGGCGCACCGTCGGCAGAGCCTGTCCTGCTTTCATGCGTCGGGTTCGAATCGCGCGTATAATTTGTGTCTCTATTTGCTCGGATAAAGGCATCCGGCTTGCTCTTTGTATATGTAAAAAAGGAATTGACATCCTATTCTCCCTTCAGTATAATTCTAAAAATTTTGCCCAATTGTTCTGCTCCTTCAGACTAGCAGAACAATTATATACATACAATACAAGGGAGGAAGAAAAATGACAGAACAAATCAAAAATCAGAATACACGCCCAATCCGACGGACGGTCAACGAATTAACCTCGCAGACAGAAATAGAAACATGCCTAAGAACAGTACGTACCGGATATCTAGGTCTGCAAGATAATGAAGGCATGTATGTTGTACCGCTTAATTTTGTTTGGCATAATGGAAGTCTTTACTTTCATGGGAGCAGTGAGGGTCGGAAGACGGACGCTCTGGCCCAGCAAGAAGCACCTGTCTGTTTTACAGCAGTAGAAGATTGGGGAACCATCGCTCACCCCATTCCAGCCCACACAAGCACTGCCTATCGAAGCGTAATGGTATTCGGCTATCCAGAGAAAGTCGAATTGCTTAAAGAAGCTACAGAGGCGCTTCAAGCCATGCTGGGCAAATATGTACCCGGATACTACTCAAGCACCCTTGCTTCATCACATGTGGATAAATACCGTTCCAGCCTTGGCAGCCCTACATCCGTATACCGGATTACGCCGCTACGGATAACTGGAAAAATCAACCCCGTCCATCCCGGGCAAATGTTTTATCCAGGACGTACCATTCAGGATGACCGAAAACTTGAATAAACGCATGAAAGGCTACATTTCTTCTCCATTTTTGCTATACTCAAGATAACGTATAAAAAAAGACTTCCTTCTAGCATTGCGAGGATGGACAAGGAGAAGGTGGCTATTTGAATGGATGCTTTGAAAGAACAAACCATGCAACTGTTACGGGCGGAAGCCAATAAGATTGAACATCTAATCGAGGTACAGCGGACAAACCTAACAATGCCGAAGTGCCCCTTATATGAAGAAGTACTTGATACACAGATGTTCGGTCTCTCTCGTGTCGTAGATTTTCTGATTCGTCTCGACTTGCTGAACAAAGAAGAAGGCAAGGAAATTCTGGATGGATTGGAAAAGCGGGTATCCGCCAAAATCGGAAAATAAGAAGAACAGGAAGCCGGATACACCGTGCTTCCTGTCTTTATATAAAGGAAAAAGAAGAGAGACTGTCTTTGGTGGTCCCTCTTCTTTTTTATGGATAAAAAAGTACTATTTGAAAAACATGCTCGACAAGGCCCACAAGTTTTTTTATTCATCAGATACGGCTGGAAGAATAATCGAGAAATGAGTTCCCTTCCCCTTTTCGCTTTGCACCTCCACTTTTCCTCCCCATGCCTCAATGATTCGATAGCATACCATAAGCCCCAGGCCCGTCCCTTTTTCTTTAGTCGAGTAGAAAGGATTACCCAACCGCTTTATTTCTTCCTTGCTCATTCCTTTTCCTGTATCGATAATTTGGATAACGATTTTATTATCCTGACGAGCAGCGCGTACAGTAAGAGTCCCGCCCTCTGGCATCGCTTCCACACCGTTTTTCATAATGTTAATCATGCACTGGGAGAACTTTGATCGATTCAGTTCAAGAAATAAATGTTCCTCTGTCTCGGTATAAATCTCTACATTTTTCAGCAGTGCATACGAAGTCATAACTCCTGCTACCTGCTTAATTTGCTCGCCTGCTTCGATACGTTCCCGAATCTCGATATGCGGGCGGGCAAATGTTAAATAATCGCTAATAATTTCTTCCGCCCTGTTCATTTCTTTTAGCATAATGTCGATATAGTCTCCTTGTTTCTCTACAGAAATCTGCTGGCGGCCAAACAATTGAAGAAACCCTCGCACAACAGTGAGCGGATTACGTATTTCGTGAGCGACCGATGCTGCCAGTTCGCCCATTGCATATAGCTTCTCTGCCCGTTGAATTTCCTGCTGCATCATTATACTTTTACGCATATTTTCAATCAGATAGACAGCTATCCATATCCCCCCTAATTGAATCAACGAATATTCAAAGGCAAACTGTACGAATTTAAACTCTATCTTATTCTCTTCAGACAACAGGAGTAATGTCATAAAGAGAACAAGCGAGGCAGAAAAAATAGCCAACCAAATAGCTATTGTCTCCCGTTTTTCCCTGGCAGCACACCAAAAGCGTGGTACATAGGCAAGAGCGACCATTGTAATTATAGGATATGTATAAAGAGTCGTGTAGAATCCTTCTCCGCCTATGTAGTAGCGATATAAAAGCAATACTGCCAGCGTGCCGATTCCCGTTTTATATCCGCAATACAGTGTGGCAATGATGAGCGGGATCGTCCGCATATCGTATATATATCCGGGCAGAAACGTAAATGGAAACGTCATGCACAAAATAATGGTGGCGGAAGCAAACAATCCAACGATAATGGTGGACCATATCTTCTGTGCTTTAAACAATTTTTCTGCAAAGAAAATTTGAAATAGGAAAATTGGTAAAATGATAAATAAGATGTTCAGCAAAAGTCTTTCAATCCCTAACAAAGCCTTCTCCTCCCCATACTTCCGCCGACTTTAATTCCTACATTTATCGTTAATCTTTTCCTCGTGTTTTACTTCATCCTTTGGTTAAAGGGGAACATATACCTTTCGAATGCTCTCCCCACCTGGCGAATGTCGATATACTTTGCCTTATGCAATTTTTCCAAACTTCTGTTATCTCAATCGCATCACCCCATAACCATTATGTTAACGTAAGTGGTTTATATCCTGATTGAGTACATAGACCATGCAATCATCTCCTTTTCGGGATAAATCAACCATCAGACAGTAGGTTGCTAACACTATGCGAAACAGAATAGCGTATGCGGAAATTCATAGCCTAATTTTCTCCATTTTATATCATCTTTCTCAAGTAAGCGATATCAATAGCATCCATATGCAGCTAAAAACAATCGAAAAATACACCAAAGGCCGACTTTTAAAAAGGCCGGCCTTTGGTTCATATAAAGTAAAGCTTCTATCAGCTTAGGCTTTTTTCATCCTAGGCTGATGATGCGTTATACGTATTAGGGTCTTACTGCTCATTACATTAAGAAGAACGTTTAAGCTCAGGAGCAGGAGATTTGCTTTTCGCACGTAGCATATCAAAGCCCTCCGTCACAAAAACTCCGGATAAAATTAGAAACACACCTGTAATGATAGCAGCGCTAACCGCCTCTCCCCATAACAACCAAGAAAAAACAAATGCAAATACAGGTTCGAAGGCAAGCAATAGACTAACATGTGTCGGTGGGGAATACTTCTGTGCTTTTACCTGTACAATATAGGCCAAAAGCGTTCCAAAGAGTAAGTCGAAACCGTATGCAAACCATCCGTAGGGCGAAATGCTTCCCAAATGCGGAAACGGTTCGATAAAAGCAGCTATACCGGTATCAATTATGCCTACTACTAGCAATTGAATCATGACGAATACAAGTGCGTCAAATGTAACATTACGATTATATGAACGATCTACCATAACCATATGGACCGCAAAAAAAATGGCGCCAACAAATGTGACTACGTCCCCGATATTAATCCCTGACCATCCTCCATCCCATGAAAGAAGAATAAGTCCACTAAATGCACAAAGACTTCCAAGCACTGGTCCTGGCTGCATCGGGATACGCGCCCAAGCAAAGTATAAAAATGGAACTATCATCACCATCGTGCCTGTAATTACTCCTGCTTTTCCAGGCGTCGTTAAATCAATTCCAATAACCTGAAGCATAAAGGCTGCCCAGAGCGCTATGCCGCAGCCAATTCCCATCTTCCACACTTGCCAACCGGTTCGCTTCAGACTTCCCCACACGAATGGCAGAAGAAGTAGGGCCGCAAGCAGGAAGCGGGTGCCAAGAAAATAAAACGGCGGTATCTCCTCCAGCAAATCTTTCGTCAGGACAAATGTATAGCCCCATGAAATCGCTACGCCGAGCAGCGCAGCATTAGCCAGAAACATCTTTCTTTTCGCCGACACAATATCTCTCCTCAATGTTTGTTAAATTATTATCCTTTATAATATAAGCAAAAAGTATACCATACCAATGAAAAACACGCGCCAACATTGCCGATCAGTTTATCTTTTTATGCCTCACGCTCCACAAAAAAAGCGCCTGCATCTTTCAAGCGCTCTTTATTGCTATACTATTTTTCCAATAAAACCATCCATTCATCAACTTGTAGAGATATAACTTTTTCATTTTGTATTTTCACTGCGAAATATTGCTTCACTTCGTCCACAGCTTCTATCAATAACTTTTCAACAGCTTCAATCTGCTTTGTATCGCGTGCCATACGCGCCACCCATACTGGAAAATCGTACGTTTTTCTTCGTAATGCCCCCCTCCGCTCCGTTAAACCAGCCGCTGCAAAAAGCGTTCTCCACTCTTCTATCGTTAAACAGCGGATATGGCTCTCATCTCTTGTTTTTTCTATTTTATTTATAAATAAACCTAGCTGTTTATCCTCAGGCGATACATTATCAATCAGCAAAAACCTTCCACCTGGCTTTAATACACGTGCCACCTCACGGATAAACTCCTCTGGTCGGGGAAAATGGTGAGGAGCAATACGGCACGTTACCGCATCAAATGTCCTATCCAGGAATGGCAACGCTTCAGCATCCGCTACCATATACCAGATATTTGGGCATTCTGGCCGTAAATGCTCTGCTGCTCGCATCAACATTCGGGGTGTCAAATCGGTGGCGAATACATGCGCAACATGTGGAGCCAGCGTCTTTGCCACATGTCCTCCCCCTGTCGCTACATCAAGCGCTACCCATGCCGAATGCGGCTGCAACCACGCTACTAATAAAGCCAGATCGTTTCCTTTTGCATGTGATTCACTGGCTACGTACTTATCCGCGTGTTGTGCAAACTGCCGTTTCACCATTTCCTTGCTCTTATCATCTTGATGCATCATAGCTCCCCTTCCTTTATGCTTCTATTGTTATAATCCTTTTTTATCCAAATATACGCACAGGTAACGCTTTATACGACAACTTTTCCTTCCTCCTTGCTGTATCTTTTGTATCCATTTCAATTGCAAAGAGAGTGAGAATGAACCATTTTCAATCTTTTCATTCTTTTTACAATATAAGCAAGCAATGTTTTTTAAGGAGGATTGTATGTATTGTTTCTCTTCTCTCTTACGTCGTCTTTCTCTTACTTTACTTTTTTGTGTAATGGTCATACCCGCTTCTGTACACGCACTCACCGCCCCTATTGCTTCTGAGCCGGATAAAAAGGAAATTCCCTCTGAAGAAAAAGAAGTACAGCCTGAGAAGTTAATTTCACTGACTTCATTGAAAGAATTATCATCTTTCTTCTCCGCAGCGGAGAAGAAAGGGATTTCCCGGCTACAGGCTACTCCCCTGCTTCGTGATTTTGCGCTGATACTGGGAAGCGGAGGCAGCGAATGGCGAACCATCCTCAATCAGAGGATTGACCAGCCGATACAGGAAATACGTAGCCGACAATCCATCAATAAAATCACAAAAGCAGCTTCTGATCGAGCAAGCGACATATACATTACGTTTTCCCGTCCTTTTGACTTCAATGCCCTGCGTCAGGCATGGCTTGATAAAGATGTTCTTCTGGAAGTAACCAGCCGGGGTAAAATCATCCCCATACAGCATCTTGCTCAGGCATCCTCCCGTGTATTACGTGTCGGCTTCGATCAAAATCAGCCGCTCGAAGAGGCAGCACTTATAACTGCGGGAATTCATGACTTGCGCAAAAATCCGACATTTGCAATAAGCTATGCGTCCTTTGTTCTTAAAGATAGGAAGCTTCCGACACTCATAAACACACAGCAAACAGGAAGCGGGACGTTTCTGCTCGGATTGATTTCTATGCCAGCCAACACGCACTGCCCGCCGATAAGTGGAAATTAATTACTCAACTTCGTATTGCCACATTCGAATGGGAAGAGATAAAGGAAAATCCTTACCAATATCCGTATGCACTACATGACACTTTCGCCGAAGCTATTGCACATGCTGAGGCTGTCGTCGCCAACAAAAACGCAACCGAACAGGAAATATACGATGCGTATCGCAGACTTGTCGATGCAATAAATGAAAAAGCCAAATATGATCATTCGTATCCGTAGTAATAAGGAACGTCGCCGTTTTTCCTTATCTTTATTTCAATAAAATATAACAAGGGTGTTGATTATCCAGTATGATCCAG
>NZ_KE952671.1 GCF_000466385.1 Aneurinibacillus aneurinilyticus ATCC 12856 | reverse complement strand
TTTCTTCCACCTTATGGATAATCAACAGGTGTGACGCAAAATCTCTTATTCTGATTACCGATACTATTTTTTTGATTTTTTATGGTCATTTAATCTAGTGCGCAGTTCAAACTCATAATATGTCAAATTAAAAATGTTTCCGATTAAATAAAAAACGACGCAACTAAAATATTGTACATAATAAAAAAACATATAAGCCGATATATAGAAAGATATATCGGCTTCAGGATTTAAATATTTGGTAAAATAATGTAGACTAGTGGGTTTGGCATAAATGATTCCCATAAAATAAATGATAATTCCCATGAATAAATAGGCAAATACCTCTCCTGTTCTGCCGATATTAAATGATCTTACAACACCAGAACCGTACAACAAATTTTTTCGAATTCTTTTTAGTTCTCCTATAATACCGGAACCGTCATTTTTTTTAAATCTATATAATGGCTGATAAGGCACACCAATAAGAAGCAGAAAAAGAAGATAAACAAACATATAGCTAGCATCAAAAGCACTCCGATAGTTATATGACTGCGAAAATCCACTTGTAAGAACAGTATTAGCAACGATTATTATATTAAAAAAAATCCATGCTATGTAACATATTGTGAATTTTTTGGTAATCCTGCTCTTTCTTTTGCGTTGATTAATCATCGCAATATACTGACGAATAACTGACAAACGCTCTGTTTCAGTTGCAGGAAATTTTTCATAGATTGGACAATCGCATGCAGGACATATGAGTTCATCTTCGCAACAAAAGAATTGGCATTTCTTGCATTTCATAAAACACATCACCTTCCCACTAAATGTATGGGTTGTTGAGAAACCTTTTAGAAAAGAAAAATTGGCAAAAGCCGCCGGATGAACGTCTCCGACGGCTGGCTTACATTACGACATCCCCATATACCGCATAAATCTTAAAGCGATTCTACTTTGACGGTAAATGCTCAAAGAGACCCAACATGCATAATCATAAAAATCTTTATAAACCATGGTCACTGTATTAACAGAAAACAATCCTGCTGATGCTGGTAGTCCTGCTAAACCACCACCAGCGAGACTCGCACCAATAGACACTACCGTATTAGCCGCAAAGTAACTCATTTCATCATCGTAGTCTTCTAATGCCAGAGACTCTGTTACCATATCAATTAACTCTCTTGCAGAATGCGCTTCGGTCATTTTATTTTTCACTAAATTGACGGTTGATTGCATAAGCGTTTTTCCATCTCTATACGTTGCCAAAATGTCTTGAGCACCGTTTATTTTTTTCCCAACATTTTCCAGAGTATCCTTAGCTACAGCTCCACTCCCTGTATTCATTAAACTAATTAAAGCAGTAGTACTTTTACGCATATCATTAGCCATTGCACCATTGGCTACTTTATTCAAATAAATTTCATAGGCTATTCTATCATCATTTGTAATCCATGCGCTAAAAGAACCGTCATTAGAATTTTGATCCACGGGCGAATTTGGCCCCGGCAGTTGGGAAAGGTCAATGAAATGGGATAAATACATGTATACGGTCTCCGACTCAAGATCAGTGGCATATCTGTCCCTTTTCATATTTTCGCCAGCGATGTACACAGCATATGAATATCGATTGCCAAATACTGACGCTTCTTCACGCGTAGATGCATTTCTTGAAAAAGGCGCCGTTGCGAGTTGAAGTGCCTGGCCATTGGTCAGCGGGTATTCTTCTATTTCTTCCATTCCCTCATAAAAACTTTCGTCTACTTCAGGAAAACTTAAAAAATCACCTAGTGATAAATCTAAAGGTTCTAACAATCCGTTAATATATGTTATTTCCATTATGATATCGGCTAACATTTTCCGGTCAAAATCATCTCCCAAAGGAGATTGTGAGGATGCTGCAGATGTATTTGCTGTTGAAGTTATGACGATTAATATAGTTAATATAATGCCTAACAATTTCTTTCCAAAAACATTCATTTTGCTACCTCCCTCCATCATAAAACAACAAATTTATGTTTAACGATTAGAATTCATTATTGCAATAAGTAAATTGAACTTATTTGTATATATGAAAGTAGTATAATAAATTCCGTTTATTACGTAAACAAAAATTAACTATTATGTAAAATAATCGTGAAAAAGTGAATGTATACAGAAGATTTATAAATTGTGAAAACAAGGCTTGGGTTATAGTTGATTTTATGTGAGGCGAATACGAAGAGCAACTTACCTATACCTTGCAAAATGAATATCTATATAGAAATCACTTGACGTAGTAACAAAAGTTCAGGTGATTGGAAGGAGGGATTCGGAAAAAAGAAGAGGATAGATACGCCCTGCGCTCCGGCAGAAAAAGGGCTAGTGTGTGTTTTTCCGACTGCTCCCGCCCACCGCCCCTCCTTTTTTCTTACCTCTCGCCACAAAAATGTGTCGATTTATCAAATCATCTGCATATATATGCAGATGTCGTTTCATACCAAAGAGGCTGGCTCATGATTTTTGAGACAGCCTCTGATTTTCTCCTTCTTCGCTTACCTCCTATCCTAATTCGCCGAAGATTGTCCCCATACGGTTTCGTCCTTCTTCCGCCTTTGCTATCATGTCGTCAAATAACTCTTGCACCGTCGGCACATCCTTAATAAGACCGATTACCTGCCCTGCCCAGCCATAGCCGTCTTCCTCGCTACCGTCATAAATGTATGCACGATTCGCCCGACCGCTAATCATCTCTTTTAAATCTTCGTAAGTCGCTCCTTTTTGCTCCCGTTCAATAATGCCGAGCGCATGAGCCGTCTTTAACACACGTCCAGGTGCGCCTAGCGTACGCTTGATAATAACAGTATCCGTTTCTTTACTGTCAACGATCGCCCGTTTATATGCTTCACTCGCGTGTACACATTCCTGTGTAGCGATAAACCTGGTACCCATCTCAATACCTTCTGCTCCAAGTGCAAGCGCTGCCAATAAACCACGACCGTCTCCGATTCCTCCGCTTGCCAGCACCGGAATCGATACGGATTCTACGACTCTGGGAATGAGTACCATCGTTCCGATATCTTCACGACCTAGGTGACCGCCGCCTTCTTGTCCGACAGCCATCACTGCGTCTGCGCCCAGTTCCTCCGCCTTTTGTGCCTGACGTACTCCAGCCACAAGTACAAGCGTACGAATATTCTCCTCTTTTATCCGTTCAAAAATTGGTTTCGGATTTCCTCCGGTAATGGAGATGACCGGCACTTTTTCCTCAATGGCTACATCCAATAGCTCCTCATACGGTCTGCCATGCTGTCCGATAGCAAAGTTCACGCCGAACGGCTTATCGGTCAACATGCGGACTTTGCGAATTTCTTCCCGTACCTTCTCCGGCGTGCCTAGCGTCATCGCCGTAATCTGTCCCAGTCCTCCAGCATTGGAAACCGCTGCAGCCAATTCTGCATACGCCAGATAGGCGAGACCCCCCTGAACGATCGGATACCGAATGCCGAAAATCTCTGTTACACGTGTTTTCATCTGGCCTCTCCCTCTCTTTTATTGAATTCTCTATGTAATATGTATTCGCGCCTAAACAGATAGATCCCTTTTTCTAATTTTTTAAAACAGTGCTAATAAAAAAACAAACAATAATTTATTTCCTGGGCAAGAGAATGATTTCAATTGGAAAAGCATTTTGATATACTCTATATGTTTGCAATGAATAACCGCACGCAACAGGCGGCATCACATATAGAAATGGGGATACTCATATGGATCAATCAAAAACCCCCCTGTTCACAGGACTGTTAGAACATGCCCGACGCAATCCAATTCCATTTCATATTCCAGGGCATAAAAAAGGCAGCGGAATGTTGCCAGAATTCCGCGATTTTATCGGACAGAATGCATTGTCCATCGATTTGATTAACATTGCTCCACTCGATGATCTACACCATCCGAAGGGCATGATTAAAGAGGCGCAGGACTTGGCAGCGGAAGCATTCGGAGCCGATTATACGTTCTTTTCTGTTCAAGGAACAAGCGGAGCAATTATGACGATGATAATGGCCGTAGTCGGACCAGGAGAAAAAATCATCATTCCGCGAAATGTACACAAATCCATTCTTTCAGCCATTATTTTTGCCGGAGCTATTCCGGTTTTCGTGCATCCGGTTATGGACTCTGATTTAGGAATTGCACACGGGATTACGACAGAGTCCGTGCAAAAGGCGCTCGAACAGCATCCGACAGCAAAAGCAGTACTCGTCATTAATCCGACTTACTTCGGTATTACCGCTAATCTGAAAGAAATTGTCGATTTGGTACATGGACACGGTATTCCAGTGCTTGTTGATGAAGCGCATGGCGTACATATCCACTTTCATGATGATATGCCGCTCTCCGCGATGCAAGCTGGTGCTGATATGGCCGCGACCAGCGTACACAAGCTGGGTGGTTCTATGACACAAAGTTCTGTCCTGAACGTACGTGAGGGTTTAGTCTCAGCTAATCGCGTTAAATCGGTTATAAGCATGCTGACAACTACATCCACCTCGTACCTGCTGCTAGCTTCTCTAGATGCGGCACGCCGTCAGTTAGTAGAACACGGTCAGGACATGATGAATAAGGTATTGGAGTTGGCGGCATATGCCCGGGATGAAATCAATAGTATTGCTGGGTTGCGCTGTGTCGGTCAAGAAATCCTCGGCAGTGCAGCGACATATGATATGGACCCTTCCAAGCTGATTATTCAAGTACGCGGCATCGGATTAACCGGACATCAAGTAGAAGTATGGCTACGTGATAAGTACAATATCGAAGTTGAGCTAAGCGACTTATATAACATTTTGTGCATCATCACACCAGGCGACTCCATCTTGACGGTAACAACACTCGTACAAGCGCTTCGGGAATTGGCTCGCATCCAGATGGGCAAAGATTCGATGAAACCTCTTGCGGTGCATTTGCCGAAGATCCCGGCTCTGTCCCTTTCGCCGCGTGAAGCGTTTTACTCTGAAACGGAAATTGTTCCCATCCGCGAGGCATCTGGACGGATTGTAGCTGAATTTATTATGGTTTATCCGCCAGGTATTCCTATTGTGCTCCCAGGCGAAGTGCTGACCCAAGATAACATCGACTATATTCTCACGAATCTTGAAGCCGGTCTTCCGGTACAAGGGCCGGAGGATGAATCCATTCAAACGATTAAAGTTATTAAACGTGCTCAGGCGATAAAGTGAAACTTCATGCAGTGGAGGAGTTCTTCACTTCCCACTGCGTGATCTTCATGGGCAGCTTATCCCCCACCTCAACGTCTGTGATTCCTCTATTTCTTGTGGCAGGGGCTTACTGCTCATGAAACCTCGACAAAATAAAATGAACCCCCCCTGTTTGCAGGGGGGGGTTCATTTTATTTATCTTCCTCACAAGACGGGCAGTCACAGGAAGATGCATAAAGCACCTCCACTTTTTCATGCTCATAATGCTCAATGATTTGATCGCAATGCTGACATACGATAGTTCCCACACTAGTCCCCTCCATTCAATATATCCATGTTATTTAAGGATGCTTATTCACTAATCACGGTCACAATATGTTATGTTATTAATATATTATGTCATACTAATAACGTCAATAGGTTTTCTTAAAAAGCGGCATTTATACAATAAAAAGACCTCCAGGAAAAATCCAGGAGGTCTGGTTGCACATTTTATTTACGTATAGGTTTATATTGGTCCTTATAAGCAGACGCTAATATTGTGGCAAGCCATGATGAGTATGCGGAAGTTGACCTTGTAGGAACGTGGAAAGTTCACGTGCCTCCTCATCTTCATTAATGGCAAATTTCTTCAATACGTCGATGTTTTTAGCGTCTTCTGCACAAAGCAAAGAAGAACGTCCTGTCTGCATGCAAATTACCAGAGGCTTTCCAAAAAATTGATTCGTATAAACAAGCCCGAAATCGTAGCGGGCATTCTCGGATGCAAAGCCGACAAAATTTACCTTCGTCGTCTCTGATGTGTCATAAAGGCGCTCGAACATATTTTTAGAAACCTCCTTTTAATTTGCTTGAATTTACTCCCTTTTTTCTATTTTATCAAAAAAACTAATATTGGCAATATAAGTTGAAAAAACAGGAGAATAGACATATATTCCCGTCCATAGGGGAACCTCCCTATTTTTCATAAAAAGACGGGATAAAATCAAGAAATACTAAGGTTTTTAGGAGCTAAAAATCACAAATTCTTCACTTCACTTCTGGAATTTCCTGTGCGACAATTTCAGTGTAATCACTTACCTTATAGAGAATTCAGGAAGAGAAAATTAAGGGGTGTAAGCCATGAACAAGCGCATGCTAGCACAAGTTACAATTCTTGTTCTATTTTTTATTGTACCTTTGCTCGACATTTTTAGGATCGATTTAACGCATTTGCACTTTTATGTTTTAACAAAAAGCTTTTCCTTTAATGATGGATATATCCTGCTGCTAACCATTCTGGTGCTCGTATTTGCCTTTGTATCCATCTCCCAATGGTTCGGACGTCAGTTTTGTGGGTGGATGTGTCCACACAATACGTTTTCTGGATATTTGACTAAAATTACACATTCTAAGACATTACGTGACAACGCTGGTTTACGCAATGCCATTGATATCGGATTGTCACTTATCTTTTCTCCAATTATCGCTTTTAGCATGATTGCATACTTTTACAATCCAAAAGACCTATTCAAAGAAATCATGACACTGGACACGAACGCATGGTCATTCTGGGCATATATACTAACAACCGTTTTCTTCTTCATCATGGTTAACCGGTTGCGTCACAAATTCTGCCGCAGTGCTTGTCCATACGGTATGCTGCAAATGATTTTATCCGACAAAAATTCCCGTACCGGGGGCGTAAAAAATATGTTCCGCGGTGCTGGTCTTGTTCTTACGATATTGATGACGGTTATGACCTCTATTCTTCTGTTTGCTATCTTTACCAGCACTGGATTTGCGGTCAGCATCGGGAAGGACCTGCAAGGGATACCAGCAGAAAACCGTCTTATCTATACGTACAATCTTCAGGTTGAAAACTTAAAGGACAAACCCGCAACCTTCAAATTCGAATACAAAAATGTTCCGGAAAGTTGGGATGTGTCGCTTCCATCTGAAGTTAAAGCAGAACCAAACTCCGTAGCAATGGTGAACCTGCTCTTCCGCATCGACGAGGAAAGCCTTGGGAAAAACTCGACAATTACCATCGTAATCATAAATGAAGACGGGAAAAAAATTGAACGTGAAATCAGCATCTTTCCCATAAAAAAATAATGATATAACCTTACAAGCGTCTTCTCTTTCCGGACGCTTGTTTCTTTTACGCTTTAACCCTTTCAAGTGAAAAAGGAACGAGGGCTAAAAAAATCCCTCGTTCCTTCTTGAGCGGTTTACATAGTTTACATGGTAGCCATACGTCGAGCTTTATCCTCACTCTCACGCAGCCAATGAATTTTGTCAGGGCCGTGCAGTTCTTCCGCCAGAAAATCTAAACATTCGAAAAAAAGCGCAGACACATTACGCCCATAACGCACTTCCATGCTTTCGAGCGCCCGTGTAATACGAAACACCTCTGGTGCCTGTACTTCACTTTCTTCAACAATATTTCTTCCTTTGTCTGTTAGGTATACGTTGACCACCCGGCCATCCTTGTCACTCTTCTCAATGGTAACAAGACCCTTCTCCATCATCTTCTTCACGTGAATAACGACTGATGATGGGTGCCAGAACGTCCATTCTGCAATTTGTGTTACGCGTACACCTTCATAACAATACACAATCCATAAAATATTCAGTTGGACTGCCGAATCAAGCTCCAACCTCCGCGCTGCCGTCTCCCAATCTTCTTTGTTGATTACAAAAATCGCTCGTAACGTATTAAGCACTTCTTGCAAATCATGTGACTGGTTTTGGGAATCCATAATCAATCTCTCCTTCGCCTCCCGGAATTACAGTATATCGAAAATTATTTTATCTACTATACAATAGTATATTTTTCTAAAAATTTAGTCAACAGTAGAATTATGGCTATCTTATGGAATTTCGTCTTGTTTGACAGTTGCCAAAGACTGGAGGCGATGCTAAACTCAAAAGTAGGATGTCTTGAGAACCCGGGGTAGGAGTGAGAAGAGTGAGCAGAAGTGCCTACATAAAATTCGTTGAAGGTTCAACTACAAAACAAGTAACGTTAGATGAAGTCAAACAACAATTCAAGCGCTACACGGAAATGACCTCCAAGACTGGGCAGCAGTTAGACTGGAATTATGCCCATTCCGCTTTTCCATACACGATGGAAGAGAGGTCGGAAGCCAAGGGACAATGGTTCTATCTGAAAGGAACGGATGAGAAGCTATATCGTTACATTCTTGTCGGAGTCGGTTCGCGTCAAGTAGAGAAACAAATAAAACAGCCGAATCCGGAGAACGAAGAACAGACCAACATCGTACCAACAACCGAAGAAGAAAACTATATCCAAATTACACTGTCACCGGAATCCACACATGGAGATAAAGGTAAAGCCAATGAATTTTGCAAATATCTTGCTAAAGAATACAAAGCAGAATTGCATCTTTTTAATGGCCGTATCATGTACTATAATCCACGCAAATAAAAATCGTCAATAATATATGAAACAGAAGAAGGCGGGCGCATTGCTCGCTTCTTTTTTTCTCCAATGAATCCAAACAGTCGCTTTATATCACTCCGGGCGGACCGAAAAAAACATCCGGGCGCTTTTTTATTTATTAAAAAAGAAGCGCAGAATTGTTCTGCCCTTCTCTTCTGTCCTATCCCGCAAAGGGAAGGATTTGCTCGGATCGTTTCAGCGAATAATACCGACCGTCTACCATACGCACTCCTAATTCTACACAATACCGTCGAGTACTCTCAATTCCATACAATAGCCAGTTTGCCGCCTGAAAATTAATGTCAAAATCGACATACGTATCAAGGCCATCATTCTTAATCATTCGCTCTGTAACATCGTATAGACGGATTACAAACGGCAATTCTGAAACTGGAATTGCAAATCGTTGCTCGATAGCCTCCTTATGACGTTGATCAATCTCCCAGGACGCTGTGAGTGACTGTGTATCATTCCATGCGACACGTATATTCGGTCCTTCTACGTCAGTCTTCGAGGTACGCCTCTTAGGCTTCGCTTTCATCCGCTGCTCTCGTTCCTTTCTTTAGTGAAATTGTATGCAGTTCCTACCGACATCCTGTAGTATACCCTGATTATAGCATCTTTTTACATGAATATGAATAGAGGATCATCTGAAAATGCTACCGGGAGTGGATAGTATTCTCGCCTACGACTTGATAATCTCCATTCCCGCCCAGCTTCATAATCAACTGAACTTTATAATCACCAGTTTCTTTAAACTGCATTCCTTTTACATTATGCGTGTATAAAAAAGCGGTGCCATTACGCACAGTAGAATAACTCTGAGGATAGCTTACATATTCCTCTGAACCAGAAGGATTGCGAATAACAATTTTAAAAACGAGAGAATCCGACTTCGGAGCATTATCCACATCAATAAAAATGTCAAACGAAGCTTTGCTGCCCTTATCTATAACCATAAATGGAGAAACAATCCGATAATTTTTCTTGCTCGTTTCCTCAATCGCAGATGCGACAATCATATTAACGTTCGGTTTGTTTACGATCGTCTTTCCGCTCTCTTCATCTGCTATAACAAATGCACCAAGCTTTTCTGCTATGCTTCGTAGCGGAACAACGGTCGTACCATCCATCACAATAGGTGGAGGGTTGTTACTCTGCAGCGGGTTTCCATTGAGTTCGACGGATGCTACGGGATATTTTCCACGGTAGGTATCGCCTGATGCCATAGCTACCCCGGAAAGCAACAGCGATGTTAGCAGGATGAGTACTTTCCGCTTCATTTTTCTACCTCTTTTCCGATTCTTTAGCTTTATTACTTATACGCACTTTAGCACTGTTTGTTTTCCTTTTCAGGCTTTTTTTGTACAGGCTGGTATTCCTCCCTTTTTCATGTTTTGTCTGCATGCATCACCACCAGGTTCTACAAAGAAACAAGTTCCGTGTTATCGGAACTTGTTCGTATAGGTAAGGCATATTATCCTGCCTGTTCGCTATTCTGCTGATCACTCAATTGCCGCTCGCGTTCTGCTTCCTCTTCATCTCGCAGCCTATGTGCCATCCTGCTCGAAGCGGATGCCGCAATGCTTGCAACCAAATCATCAAGAAACGTATGAATACCACTTCCCCTTTTCGTATCCAGTCGCTTAATAATACCAATTTTGTGTTTATCTAAATGACCAAACGTTGTTACCGCAATGCTTCCGTAACCGAATACGGAGCCTAGTGCGAGCGTTTCGTCGCAGCCGAACAGCCCTTCATCGCTTTCAACAATGGATTGCAAAGGCTCTGTCAGCATTTTCTTCTCCGCCAGAATGTCAAGTTCCGTACCGACTAGAATCGCATGTTGAATTTCCCTTTTTTCAAGGACAGCATGAACGCTCTCAACACAGGAAGACATCTTTAATCCTACATTATAGGGAGCCTGCATCAAATATACTACTTCGGCGATGTCTTCAATAGTGACACCCCGTTCAGTAAGACGCTGCAGTGCGGCGGTTTTCACTTCTTTGCTGTGAACTTGTCTTTTCATCTTTACTTATCCCCTTCCCCAACCGATAACACTACAAAAAAGAAAGATATGATCCATCATATCACAACTTACCCTTAGTCTTGGAACAATTTTCCCATTTTGAAGATGGCATGAAAAAATTCGACTGTAATTATGTATATGCTTTCCTCTCAATTATTGATAAAAAAACCGACCTATGGCCGGTTTTTCCCCTCAGATTTCCGTTCTTCCCTAGCAGAAACAAGCTCCCCGGATTCGTTCCAATCCGTACCGGAATGAAATCGGTTTAAAATGACCGCTATCAGATAACTGGCACCGAAAAGCAGGAGAAGAGAAAGCAAAGATAGAATAACGATATAGAAAATTGCCATTTTCAATCCCTCCTTATATCTTAACTAGATATAAGATGTACACGCATTGCAAAAAATATACTGGGGCTAGGAAACAAAGCTCAAATAGCGAAAAGTGGAGATGAAACAAATGTCTACATATACGATCAAACGAGTACAGAATGAAACAGAAAAAAACGAGCGCTCGGTGTACGGCGTTGTGTATTTATCGAAGAGCAAAACGTACCTGAGAATATAGAAATAGATGTGCATGATAATGAACATACAGCTACCATACATGTACTTGCACTAGACGAACAAGGCGAAGCCGTAGGCTCGGGCCGATTGCGTGAATATGAACCTGGCATCGGAAAAATCGAACGTGTCGCCGTACTGTCTTCATGCCGCAGCCATGGCTTAGGACGCTTACTTATGGAGAAACTGGAAGCCGAAGCGGTGGAAAACGGATACCGTACGGTAAAGCTGAATGCGCAACTACAAGCCCAGCCTTTCTACGAACGGCTCGGTTATAAACCGGAAGGCAATACATTTATGGATGCAGGAATCGAGCACATTGCAATGATAAAAACAGTATAGCCTGCCAAGTTTACTTTGCGCCACTTAATTCACGAAGGTGATGCACGGTTTCCATTGTTACGGTGTATGCTCCTAAGTCAGCATGAAATATCTCGGTTCCACGCATACCATGGAAGTCAGAGCCGGCCGTTTTCACCAGATGGTATTCGTCTGCTAATGCTTCATATAATCTTGTGTCCTCTTCATCATTATCAGGATGGTACACTTCGATCCCCTGCAAACCATGCTTGATTAGCTTCCTTACCATTTCCGGATTTTTATATAGTCCGGGATGGGCCAGTACGGCTACACCGCCCGCCTCCTGAATAATATCAATCGCCTCCTCAGGAGAGATACGTGGCGGGTTAACATAGGCAGCACCCGTAGAGCCCAAGTATTTGTCAAATGCTTCTTTCATGGAAGTAACTACGCCCTTCTCCATTAATACTTCCGCCATATGTGGCCGGCCGATATTGCCGGCCTTTTCTTTTTTGCGGCGTTCCACTTCTTCCATTGTGATGCTAATGCCCAATTCATTCAGTTTCTCAATCATCATCCGGTTCCTCTTACCGCGAACTTCACGCAACTCCTCTAATCGCTGTAAAAATGCACAATTATTTATATCCATGTAATAACCGAGTACATGGACATCTTTACCGGAATATACCGAGCTAATTTCCACGCCTGGTACAATCTCAATTCCTTGCCGCTTCCCTTCTTCTAAAGCTGAAGCAAGTGCTGCTATCGTGTCATGATCTGTGATGCCAAGCGCAGCAAGTCCATTTGCTTTGGCTCTTTCAATTGATTGCCGGACACTGTATGTCCCGTCCGATGCTGTTGTATGAGAGTGCAAGTCGGCTTTATTCATATTTCGTCACCTCGTCCGTTTTATTTTTGACGCTTTATAGACAAAAAGACGGTATGCCGCAGCATCCGTCCCTATACATTTGACTTGATGAATCAATTCAAATTTTTTATCCCATAATATTATATCCCGCATCGACATGAATTACTTCACCCGTAATCCCCCGAGATAGATGGCTGAACAAGAAAAGTGCAGTATCGCCCACTTCCCGCTGATCTACCATCCGACCCAATGGTGCCTTTTCTGGCACGCCTTTTGTCAAGTCAGTAAAATTCCGGATACCTTTTGCTGCTAGCGTACGAATTGGACCTGCTGAAATTGCATTAACGCGAATGTTATTTCGACCAAGATCAGCGGCAAGATAACGAACGCTCGCTTCTAGAGCCGCTTTTGCCACTCCCATTACATTATAGTTCGGGATAACACGCTCTCCACCCAAATATGTCAACGTAACAATGCTCCCGCCTTCCGTCATCAATTCGTGGGCCGCATTCGTAACGGAGACGAGCGAATAAGCGCTAATGTCGTGTGCAAGTGCAAATCCATCACGTGATGTGGCGACAAATGCCCCTTCCAGATCTTCTGATTTCGCATAGGCAATGCAATGTGCAACACCATGTAACACACCAACTTCTTCTTTTAAAGTGACGAACGCCTGTTTAACATCCTCATCGTTCGTAACATCGCATGGAATTAGAATCGTTCGCTTCTGCCCAAGTGAAGAGGCCAGCTCCTCTACACTGGCTTTCAGTCGTTCGCCCTGATATGTAAACATCAGGTTCGCACCCGCTTCATGGAGTGATTGTGCAATGCCCCAGGCAATGCTTCGTTTATTGGCTACACCCATTACCAGAATATTTTTGTCTTTCAACATCTCCATCGGGATATTTCCTCCTGTTTGTCATGAGAATTTATCATAAATGTACAAATATATAGCGAATAAAACTTTTTTCCAATAATAAATGGAAAAAATTCGCATTGTACTGGCATAATAAATATTCAAGGACGATATACTAAAAAATAATAAAGTAAGACACCTATCAGCGTGGTTTTGTCTATATTGGTTCAGGGTAAGCAAAAAGTAATCGTTTGTCATTTGCATAATCCGCCATGGTGAAGGGGGAGCAAAAAAGTGATGTGTGTATATATGGAACATAACGATATGTCACTGACGAGTCAACTGGAGTCCTTACAGCAGGAGATTACCCAATTGCGGGAAATTATGTATAAACTTGCAAAAGAAAAAAAGAGTCTTTCTCATCCCGATGTAGTGGAAATTAGCCAGCAACTTGATGCCAAGCTGAATCTGCATCACCAATTTTTCCATTCCCATTGAAGGAAATACAAGGCCTATCCTACTACAAAAACGGCAGGATAAGGGACACTACAAGAGAGATTACAATAATAATTGAAATCACCATGTATGCTTTTCTCATATACTTTATGACTCACTCCTCCACACTTCCAAATTTCCAACAACAATATAAAAATACCATGTTCTTCATGTGATTTCAACGCGGGAAAAGCCAGGCTTTGCCCGCTTTTATTGCTTTGACAAAATCCGTAAAAACAAACGTCCCTTATTCGCCAGACTTATTATAAATCTAAGGAATAAGAGACGTTCGCGTCCACTGTACTGTCTTAGCTCACATGATGTTCAATTCGAAGTTTGTCAGCCACCATGGCAATGAACTCCGAGTTGGTCGGCTTCGCTTTGCTGTTGCTCACTGTATAGCCGAATAGCTTGCCAATGGAATCCATGTTACCCCTGCTCCAGGCGACCTCAATCGCATGGCGAATCGCCCGCTCTACCCTGCTGGCGGTTGTATTGAATTTTTTCGCGATTTCAGGATATAGAATTTTGGTAATAGAGCCGAGCAACTCCATATCGTTGTATACCATCGTGATTGCTTCACGTAAATATAAATAGCCTTTGATGTGTGCAGGTACCCCGATCTCATGAATAATATTTGTAATGTTCTGGTCCAGATTCTTACCTTTAGAAGGCAATGCGGTCGTTCGCAAATTATGATGGACGGTCGAGGTTAATCCTGCAACCTGTCGCAGACGATTTGCCAGAACCTCCATATCAAACGGTTTCAGGATATAATACGATGCGCCAAGCTCCACGGCCTTCTTCGTAATTTCCTCCTGCCCAAATGCTGTCAACATAATAACCTTAGGCATAGGTGTCAGCTTCATACCACGGATTTGTTCGAGCACTGCCAGCCCATCCAGATGCGGCATTACAATGTCAAGAATTAACACATCAGGCAATGTATGATTTAACAAGTTTAGCACATCATTCCCGTTAAATGCGACACCCACCACTTCAATGTCATCCTGGTCGTTCAGATACTCCTGAAGCAATTCTGTAAATTCTCTGTTGTCATCCGCAAGAATAACTCGAATGTTCTTCAAAATGGCTTCGCCCCTTCTGCACTACTATTTTTAGTATATTTTATCACGCCTGTTGATTATCCATAAGGTGGA
>NZ_KE952669.1 GCF_000466385.1 Aneurinibacillus aneurinilyticus ATCC 12856 | reverse complement strand
TCAACCATATCAAGTGTTTGGACTTTTTCTTCCACTTCTTTGGCTTTCGTGCCGTCTGACAGCATCGTCAGACAATACGGACAGGCGCTTCCGATCGTCGTCGGATTTACAGCCAACGCCTGCTCGGTACGGGCAATGTTCACGCGTGTACCTTGATGCTCTTCCTGCCACATCATGCCGCCGCCTGCTCCACAGCACATGCTGTCACAGCCGGAACGCTCCATTTCCACAATTTCAACGCCCGGGATGGCGGACAGGATCTCGCGCGGTGCATCATAGCTATCATTGTAGCGGCCCAGATAACAGGAATCATGGTAGGTTACGCGCTCTTTCACTTCGTTCACCGGCTGAATCCGGCCTTCCCGCAGCCATTGCACCAGCAGATCCGTATGATGATACACCGCTACGTCTTCAAGTCCAAATTCCGGGTACTCATGTTTGAACGTATTGTAGGCATGCGGGTCCATCGTGACAATTTTCTTCACGTTGTACTTCTGGAAGTTGCTGATGTTCTCCATCGCCAGCTCCTGGAACAGCATTTCGTTCCCAAGACGGCGGGCTGTATCCCCTGAATTCTTCTCTTCGTTGCCCAGGATGGCAAACTTGATACCGGCCTTGTTCATGACACGAACGAACGATTGGGTTAATTTAATGCTTCGGTTATCAAACGATCCCATCGAACCGACGAAGAAGAGGTAGTCGAATTCATCCGCTTCTTTCACAGTCGGTACGAGATCTTCCATGCCCTCCCGCCATTTAATCCGATCTTTGCGGTTGATGCCCCACGGATTGCTCTGACGTTCGATGTTGCTCAGCGCACGCTGGGCATCGGACGGCATGCGTCCTTCCGTCATGACGAGGTAACGGCGCATGTCGATAATGTGGCCGACATGCTCATTCGCTACCGGGCACTGATCCTCACAGTTGCGGCAGGTCGTACAGGCCCATAGCTCCTCTTCTGTAATTACATCCCCAATAAGCTGCGTATCGTACTCGATTTTCAGCGCGGACGAGCCTTCCGTCGCTGCCGCCATCTCTTCTGCGGCCTGCCCCGCTCCTGCCGCGCGTGCCTGTACAGCTAATGTGTTGCCTGTCGATTCCTTAAAGAGTGCAGACGGCATCCATGGCGTACGGCCTGTAATCGCGGCCCCCTTCTCTGTCAAGTGATCCCGCATCTTCACGATGAGGTCCATCGGTGACAGCGTCTTGCCCGTACCGGCAGCCGGACACATGCTTGTACAGCGACCGCACTCGACACAGGCATATAAGTCAATCAGCTGGTTCTGTGTAAAGTGCTCAATCCGACCGACACCGAATTCTTCCGCCCCTTCTTCTTCCAGCTTCTCGAAATCGAGCGTACTCAGCTTGCCCGGTGGCCGCGTCTTATCCTTCATGAGCCAGTTATACGGCGCAAACAGCAGATGCGCATGCTTGCCCTGCGGAATATACACCAGGAAGAACAGGAGCGTCAACAGGTGCACCCACCAGAAGACATAGAAAAGGACACCTGCTGCTGCCGAACCCATGCCTGCTAACACTAGCGCAATGCTGGAGGCGATCGGCTGTGTGGAATGGAACCCGACCGTATCGGTATGCAGCCAGATAATTTCCAATCCTTCGGATAGAAGTGTGCTAATCATCAGGATGCTAATCAACCAGACGACCAGATTGGCTTTCCAGCCGCGTTTTAAGCGCTTTAATTTTTCGACGTTCCGACGATACCAGGCATAGAAAATGGCCAGCAGAATCGCCACAACAACTACTTCCTGGAACAGAAGGAAATACGGATACGCCGCACCGAACGGCAAATGCGATCCCGGCTTCAATCCCTTCCAGATTAAATCAATGGCTCCGAACTGTACGAGCAGGAAGCCGTAGAACAAGACGATGTGCATGACACCGCTTTTGGAATCTTTCATTACTTTTTTCTGCCCGAAAACATTCACCCAGAAGGCATTCAATGTTCGGGTTGCACCTTCCTTCAAATCTGCCGCACGCCCGAGCTTGATGTACGTGACACGGCTGTAGACAAGGTGCGCAAACAAATACACCGCATAGCC
>NZ_KE952668.1 GCF_000466385.1 Aneurinibacillus aneurinilyticus ATCC 12856 | reverse complement strand
TCGTCAGGTTTTAAGTGGTGGGTAGTTCACTGTATCGAATACAGTGCCAGTGTCTTGAACAACAAGGGTATATTTTTCTTTAAATGATGGATACGTAACATACTGCAAGATGGATTCTCCTACTCGATTGAAGAAAGCGGAAGGGGATGTTATGTTATTCGTGTACAATCTATGAAGCGGGGAGGTTATGGAGCGTGGTTATCTCAAAAGAGTGGGATACATTGCTTGATCTGATCTCGGATGGCATTATCATTACAGACCATGAAGGAACGATCCTGAAAGTAAATAAAGCGTATGAACGAATTGTCAGCATAAAACCGAAGGCGTTGGTTGGCAAAAACATTAAGGAGATGGTCAAGGATGGGACGATTCCCGAATCCAGCACGCTGAAGGTTTTGCAGACAAAACAGGAGGTGACATTATTTCACGAAAACAACGAAAAAGATCTGCTCTACACCGGCACACCGATGTTTAATGAACGAAATGAAATCGTAGCGGTTGTCAATTGTGTTCGCGACATGCGGGAATTGAACGAGCTAAAAAGAACCGTTACACAAATAAAACAGGTAAATCAGGAGTATCGGGAACAGCTTGATTATTTTCATGGGCGCGAGAGTAAGATTGATGGGCTTATTGCTGAAAGCAGGGAAATGCAGCACGTGTTAACATTGGCAACCAAAGTTGCACCGCTTGATTCCGTTGTGATGCTTCGCGGCGAATCTGGTGTCGGCAAAGAGGTGATTGCGAAGTTTATTCATACCCACAGCAAGCGGGTTTCTGAAGCGTTCATCAAAGTAAACTGCGGCGCCATCCCAAAAGACCTGATGGAGAGCGAATTTTTTGGATACGAGACAGGGGCGTTTACCGGTGCAAGCAAGGGAGGAAAACCGGGCTTTTTTGAATTGGCCGATAAAGGCACGCTTTTTCTGGATGAAATCGGTGATATGCCGCAGGAGTTGCAGGTGAAACTCCTGCGGGTACTAGAAGATCGAGAGTTTCGCCGAATTGGGGGCGTAAAAACGATTCGCTCGGATGTACGCATTATCGCTGCAACCAATCAACCGTTAGAAGAACTGGTGGAGCAAAAGAAATTTCGTAAGGATCTGTATTACCGCCTTCAGGTGTATCCGATTGTGATTCCTCCTCTGAGGGAGCGAACAACGGATATCCCGCATTTGATCGAGTATTACTTGAATACGTTTCAGGAAAGACATGGAACACCTACCCGTATTAACCCCGAAGCTATTTACATTCTGTCGCAATACAAATGGCCGGGAAACATCAGAGAAGTCATCAATCTGCTAGAACGACTAGTGATTATCTGCTCTAACAGAGAAATTTTACCCGAACACTTGCCGCGAGAAATAACGGACTGCCTTCATTTGATCAAACCCGTACATTTTAAAGAACAGTTGGAGTGGATAGAGTTTCAGGAATTACAACGGGCGTTAGAGCAGCATGGCTCTACAAGAAAGGCATCCGAGTCACTTCAGATGAGCAAGACCACATTTATTCGAAAGCTAAAAAAATACGAAGGGCGATTCAAGATGGACCACAAGTGAACTAGTTCGGACCAAAAATGGTCCGATTTTTTATTGTTTCTTCCGATTTTATAATAGACTGAAGACTTAAAATATTGGCATGAGTTGTGCAAAGATAACAATATAGCTTTCTAAGAAAGTAAGGGGGTTTAAGAATGCCAGACATCGTGTTTCTTCATGGCGAGGTTATTACAGTAGATGAACAGAATCGAATAGTAGAAGCGATTGCAGTCAAAGGGAATCAGATTATTGCCATCGGTACCTCAGAGGAGATTGAGCGACTTGTTGGTCCTCAAACAACCGTCATTAATTTACAAGGGAAAAGCCTGCTGCCAGGGTTTATCGATTCCCATTTGCATCTTTCCGCATACGGCATCGACAAATTGGGGATAAGCTGCAAAGCTCCCCACATTCAGTCGCTGCAGGATATTTTTCATGATGTGCGTGAAAAAGCAGCCGAGCTTCCGGCAGGAAAATGGGTGCGGGCATGGGGTTTCAATGAGACTAAAATTGCAGAGCAACGATATCCGACCAGGGAAGAACTGGATCGGATTTCAACGGAGCACCCGATTATCATCGTACGTGCGTGTAACCATATCTCGGTGGTGAATTCAAAGGCGCTGGAAATCCTTGCGATTCAAAAGGATACACCTGATCCCAAAGGGGGCATGATTGAACGTAACGACGAGGGAGAGCTTACAGGGCGTTTGATTGAAACGGCCCATTTTCGAATCGTCAAGGAAGTAGCCCATTCTGAAGAAGAGATGTTCCACGCCTTGGCGCTCGCGTCTGCCGATTATGTAGCAGCCGGAATTACCAGTATCCACGACGCAGGCTGCAATGACTCCGACAGCTTTCGGGTCATGCATCAGGCGGTTCGGAACGGCCTAGTCAAAGTGCGCATTTACGCAATGGTCTGCGCGATGGACAGCCCCGAAGCATTTTTGGAAAGTATGATTGCTGCCGGGATGGCGACGGGTGTGGGGGATGATCGGTTCAAAATTGGACCGGCGAAGCTGTTCACGGATGGCAGTAGTAGCGGACCCACCATCGCTACCCGTAAGCCGTATACAAGCAACCCGAAAGATTACGGCGTCCTGTACTACACACAGGAAGAATTGAACCGGCGATTGGGAGAAGCCCATAAAAAAGGATTCCAGATTACGGCCCACGCGCAGGGAGATCGTGCGATTGAGATGGTGTTGAATTGCATTGAGGCCGCTCTACAGGAGCATCCTCGTCCAGATGCCCGTCCTCGTATCGAACACGCCGGAATTTCGGAGCCGGATCTGGTTGAGCGAATGAGTCAGCTTGGTGTCGTACCGATACCCAATCCTGCCTTTTTCTACGAATATGGAGAGGGATATGTACATAACTATGGTGAGCGGGTGAATCAGATGTATCCGCTGCGGGATTTCTTTGAGAGTGGTATCGTTGCGGCAGCCGGCTCCGACAGTCCGGTGACGGATTATCGTCCGTTGTTCGGAATCCAGGCAGCAGTTAATCGGAAAAGCAAGCAGGGACAGGAAATTGGAACCAACCAAACTGTTTCTATACTGGAGGCGATCCGAGCCTATACGTGGAACGGAGCCTACGCCAGCTTTGATGAACACCGCAAAGGGAGCATCGAGGTGGAAAAACTGGCCGATCTGGTCATCCTGGATGGAAGCATTTTGCAAGCCGATCCCAATAGCATCGCCGATCTTTCTGTGCATATGACGATCATTGATGGGGAGATCGTCTATCAAGCTGGGTAATATCAAGGAAAAATAAGGTAAAGCAAAGAGTATTACCGATTGAGAAGAGATAGTGTGAGATTTTTGTAATTCTCTTTCAAATAACTCAGGAAAAAGGAATGGATAAAATGGATCGAATGGATACGCTCTCATTGTGGACAGCGACTGCAAATAGCTATGAGAAAGGAAAAACGCTAGAAGGAAATGAAGAGA
This sequence comes from Aneurinibacillus aneurinilyticus ATCC 12856, assembly GCF_000466385.1. Taxonomy (GTDB): domain Bacteria; phylum Bacillota; class Bacilli; order Aneurinibacillales; family Aneurinibacillaceae; genus Aneurinibacillus; species Aneurinibacillus aneurinilyticus. Next base: position 8,813 of record NZ_KE952668.1, on the reverse strand, counting down.
CGGATGTTGTTGTTATTGGTGCAGGTTTCACAGGTCTTTCCTCTGCTTATCATTTGCAAAAGCTAGGAAAGAATGTCATTGTCCTAGAGCAAGAAACGATTGGATACGGCGCCAGTGGTCGCAACGGCGGGATGGTATTGCCAGGCTATAAGCCAACGATGCAGGAGCTTGCCAAAAAGTATGGTTCCGATGAGGCTAGACAGCTAAACAATCTCTCCTTGTTTAGTATTGAACTGGTTAAAAAAATGATTGACGAACATGAAATCAACTGTGACTTCAGAAATACAGGTCATATTGTAGCAGCTTACAAAGCCAAGCATTTTGAAGGATTGAGACTTGAAAGCGAATACGTAAACAAAAATTTTGGGTACGAAACAAGGGTGCTTGATCGCAGTCAATTGCATCAAGAGATCGATTCCCCACTTTATCATGGTTGCTTAGTCGACAACATGAGTTACTCGTTCCAGCCACTGAATTATGCCATTGGTTTAGGAGAAGCAGCTAAATCAATCGGTGCAAGAATCTTTGAGCATTCTAAAGCATTATCGATTGAGTATCGTCAAAACAGTGTGAAAGTTGCAACAGAAAAAGGTGCTGTTACTGCGAAAGACATTATTGTAGCGACAGATGGTTATTCAGGAAAAATCATGAATGAACTGAACAAAGGCGTACTGCCAATTTCGGCACGTATTATTGCTACTGAACAGCTTCCAGAATCATTGTTGAATACCGTTATTCCTAAAGATCGCATGGTTTTTGATACAAGTAGTTTTCTTTACTATTTCCGTCGTACACCCGATCATCGAATCGTATTTGGCGGTGGCGATATTCGTCCAAACTTAGGTGATGGCGTGTATCAAAAAGTTTACGATGCGATGGTAAACTTGATGCCGAAACTGGCAGGAAGCAAAATTGAATACCGTTGGGGTGGATTTATTGGGGTTACAATTGATACATTCCCGGTCATCGGCAGATCTAAAGAAGGCGCATATTTCGCAACCGGTTATACGGGCCACGGTGCTTCTCTCTCGACATTGTTCGGCAAGTTATTGGCACAATGGATCGTTACGGGGAGTGCAGGTGGATATCGATTTGAAAAGGAACGCCTCAAATCATTCCCGTTCTATAATCAGAAAACGATGCTGGTAAATCTAGCACATATTGGTTTCAAACTGCTCGATATTATTGCGTAAAGGAGAGTTGGTTATGAAAATTAACATGTTTATTGATGGGAAATGGGTAGAGGCGTTATCCGGTGCTAGAAGAGACATTATCAACCCTGCAACCAGAGAGGTGATCGCATCGTCTGCTGATGGATCAGCAGACGATGCGAAAATGGCAATCAAAGCGGCTCGTAAAGCGTTTGACAGTGGGATCTGGTCGAATTTATCAGCTGATGAAAGAGCTGACTATCTCTATAAGATTGCAGACCGTCTTGAAGAGAAGGCAGCTGAAATTGCACGTTTGGAAACCGCAAATAACGGTAAGGTGATTCGCGCAACAACCTATGTGGATATTCCGGTATCGATTGAATGTTTCCGCTATTATGCTGACTTGATCAAAAGCATAAAAAAGGAATCTTACACGCGTGCTGATTCTTCGGAAACAATTATTATTCATGAACCAATTGGTGTTTGTGGACTTATTGTACCTTGGAACTTCCCACTTATGCTAGCTGTTTGGCAAATTGCTCCTGCGCTTGCCGCAGGGAATACAATTGTAATTAAGCCAGCAGAAATCACCCCTGTAAGCGCATTCAAATTATTTGAAATTATGGAGGAAGTCGGACTTCCGGCCGGAGTGGCAAACTTAGTATTGGGACCTGGATCAAAAGTTGGGAATGAGCTTGCCGAAAGCCATGATGTTGACAAGATTGCTTTTACCGGCGGAACAAAAACAGGTCAAAGCATTATGCGTGCAGCTGCGGGCAATATCAAAAAAATCACACTTGAACTAGGTGGTAAATCTCCACTTATTGTGTTCGACGATGTGGATTTTGAAACGGCAGTCGAGAATGCGATGTTTGGTATTTTTCACAATGCCGGGCAAGTTTGTTCAGCTGCCTCTCGTTTGCTTGTACAAGAGACCATTTACGATACGTTTGTTGAAAGACTGGCCGAACGTGCAAGCAAAATTGTAGTTGGCAACGGGGAAAGCGAACATATCGAAATGGGAGCCCTTACAAACGAGTCACATATGAATGAAGTTTTACATTATATCAGGACCGGAATCGACGAAGGTGCAAAATTAGTTTGTGGCGGTAAGCGCTTGACAGAAAATGGGCTTGAACGGGGATTTTTTATTGCGCCAACGATCTTTGCTGATGTAAACGCGGATATGCGTATTGTTAAGGAAGAGATTTTTGGTCCAGTCCTTGTTGTACAGAAATTCAAAGATGAGGAAGATGCCATCCAAAAAGCGAATGATTCCATTTATGGATTAGCCGGTGCTGTATTTACTAAAGATATGGATCGAGCCAAACGTGTCATTCGTAAATTGCGTGCGGGAATTACTTGGATTAATAGTTATCACCTCGCTTATGTTGAAGGTCCTTGGGGAGGATATAAGCAAAGTGGAATCGGCAGAGCGTTGGGTGCTGTTGGGCTGGAGCACTTTATGGAAACAAAGCAAATCAATATCCATCAGCATGCCAAACCTGTAGGTTGGTATGCGAATTAATTGAGCCTAACTTGCTGTATGAATTATTTATAGGGGGATATGCTCATGGAAATAGCAGACAACCGTCCGTCACCGAAGACAGAACAAGTAGAAGCAATGAATAAACCAGCGTATGATTCAATGCTAGGAACCAAAAGTATTCCGTTACTATATTTACGGTTTGCTTTGGCAGGAATTATGGCTAACGCGATTCTAGGAGTTGTAGCGGTTGTCGATGGCTATTTCGTCAGCGGATTTCGGGAGCTGGAAGTCGAAGGGATCGGAATTGGGTTTACGATCATGGTGATTACCCGTATGCTGGGCGTTCTTTTTGGTGTGGGAGCCGGAGCGGTCATTTCACTTCGACTTGGAAAAGGGAAGATCGAAGAAGCTAGAGGTATTATGGGACAAACCTTATGGTTTACTCTTTTCTTCTCCATTTTATTAGCTGTACTTGGATTGGTCTTTGAAAATCAAATTATGATCTTATTCGGAGCAAGTGACGAAGCGCTTCCCTATGCGGTGCAATACAGCCGTCTATTATGGATTTCATTGCCATTAACAATATTGGCCGTTGTATTAAGCATTTTAACCAATATCGATGAAAAACCTGTATTATCAATGAGCAGTTGGTTAGTCGCAGCAGTTGTTGCCGGGATTATAGAATGGATTATGGTAGCGAAGTATGACATGGGGATGATGGGTTCCTCATGGGCCAATACGATTTCGCAATCAATCCCTGTTTTACTGATCTTTTATTTCTGGTTCGGCAAAACAAAGCTTAAACCAAAAATAAAAGATATGATAATTAATCTAAAGACGATCGGTGAAGTGACTTGGACAGGCTTTGCGCCTTTCTCGAGTCAGTTCATGATGTTTTTTGCCATTATTTTCTTCAACAACTTACTGCAAAGCTATGGTGGTGGGCTACATGTTGCTGCTTTCACGATTCAAAACGGTTACATTACAAATTTGCTTGCCTTAGTAGCGCTCGGTGGGATGACAGGACTTCAACCGATCATTAGTTACAATTACGGTGCAGGCAACTTTGATCGTGTTAAACAAGCTATTAAGATAGGACTCATTTTTACAGTTGCCTTCTTTGTAATTGTGACGGCCATACTGATCATTTTTGCCGATCCAATTGTGTCATTTTTCTCCAGTGGTAATCCTGAATTGCAGCAACTGGGCATTTGGACAACAATTGTATTCAATTCCTTGTTCACGCTTAATGCGGTCAGCTTGCTTATCTCCGGCTATTTCGAATCACAAGAGAGAAATTGGTCCGCAACGTTTATTAATGTTAGTAAAATGTTGTTGTTCACATTTCCATTCATGTTTATTTTCCCTAAATATTGGGGAGTTGATGGTTTATGGTATTCTACTCCAGCTTCGGAAATCCCAGGTGTTCTCGTTGCTATTTACTTTATTAGAAAAGAGTTTAAGCATTTGAAAGAAACAAAACTAGCGTAAGCATGCCGATATGATTTAATACTTCAAAACTACCTACAAGGAAGAGAGATGATCATCATGTTTTTTGCGAAAAAACTTACAGCTGAAGAAGCACAACAATTAGGTGTTGACACATGGGAACCATGGGTAGGCGAACCGAATAAAGGAACATGGCATGTAGAAGAGCAGGAAGTTTTCTATGTGACAGATGGTGAAGTTTTTATTACTGTTAATGGAGAAAAATATCATATTACAAAGGACTGGATCGTTTCCTTGGCTAAAGACCTTGTCTGTGAATGGGATTGTCCGGAATTTTTGAAAAAGAACTATAAAATGAACCATGAGATCAATTTGAAATAATGTGAAATTGAGAACGGTGTCTAGTACTAAGCAATTGACTAATACTGTGTTCCAACTTCTCTAGCTACTTGTTGTAAGGTACTCGATGATAAAGAATGCTGAAGTTCCTCCACAAATAATCGTAACTTTTGAGATATAGAAGTAGTCATAAAAAATGCGCCATCCTTTCTATGGGTCATAGAGAAAGAGTAGCTGATTTATCAATATGAATGATGCATAATGTCCCCAATAAAATGGTAAATTTGCAGGATTTCGGTAGAGCACGATCTAGGGCAGAATGAACGGAGGGGGGGCTATGTGTGACTGATTTTAATGCGGAAGTCATATCGGGGTATTCGATGGGTAATGTTGTTTTGGGAAGAAATATATCTGAGTATATCGATGAACTATATTCGCGGCACAAGGTTGAGCTTAAAGAATATTCCGTTCCGGATGGCGAGGTAAGATCTGCGTATACATTGGATGACACTATGACAATTGTAGTGGATTCTAGTGGCCTGATCTTCTCTATTGGTTGCAATCAAAGTTATACGGGGCGCTATAAGGAGTGCTTGTATCCCGGGCAATCCATGAGGGGTATAATCGGGCTGACATCCAGGCAGCGTATTTTTAATGGATCGCTGATCATTGATGATGACTTTGGATTTTCTTTTGTAATTCCTCCGCCTTATGATGAAATTGCTGATGCAATGGATCACATGCCGCTCGATTTGATTCTTAACGAAATCTATGTGGCTAACTTTTCTTCTTGGAATCCCAATAATAGCGGAGCAAGATTTTTGCACGAAAGGAAGACAAAGAGGTGAAAATGAATTCTCAAGTGCTTTCTAGTCAAACGATTGAGCTTGAAAAGGATCAGGTAAGTATTTTGGGTCCGAAACTGGAACTGCATGATTGCACCGTAATTTCGGAGGCTGATGGGCGAGGTATGGCTTTTCCAGGACTGAGGATGCATGGAGGAGTTTTCGATCAAAAGCAAGCCTTAAGGGACTTTCATTTTCAGGGTGTACATTTTTTACGCGTCAGGTTTATGGGCAAGTATATTGGCTGTGATTTTGGTGACTGGGAAGACATGGACAGATCATCCGTGTCAGAGTGCGATTTTTCATCTGCACGCATGCACGATTGCCGTTTGTTGAATTGTGACATGAAGGGAATTCTTATTCCCAAATGGCCGTGCTTTTGCTTGTTGAATCCGGCGGAAGCTCGGGATTTTGTGATCTTACAACAATGGCCGAAAAAAATCGGTCTGATTTTGGATATTTATACGGATTCGGACCGGGAATGTGTCGCTGTGCTTGGTGATGCCGGTATGTTGGCTAAGGAAAGCGGGTTGCCGATGAGCGAAATACGCGAGCTCTTGCAAACCATTCCCGGTCTTCATATTGTTGACTAAGGCTGTTTGAAGAAGAAAATTACGGAGCGGCATTTTGAGCGAATCAGGAATATTGGAGGCTAGGTATATGTGTACGGCACTAGCCATGTATGACACAAGTGAAGTCACTCCAATGGAGGCTTGCAATGCAGGCGAGTCTTTCTTTGATGCTATCGGTGCAAGGATTACAACTGCCGGGTACTATACATACAAAAATGATGAAGATGGACTCTATGTTGATTTGATAGAAACATCACTCTCCGATCTCAAGTGTAAAATAACCTCAAAAGAAGTTAGTGCATTTCGATTATATAGTCAACAAACTGGCTATTCTCCTTGGTTTGCATCCTTCGGGTACATGACCGATGAGTTTGGCAGCTTTCATCACATTGATGCTCAGTGTGCCGTGCCTATTGACGGTATTTATGAAAATTTCATCGGATTTGTGGAGGATGTATCGAAGAAAATCAGCTATCCGTATGGAATCGTGTATGCTGCTCCAAAAGTGGTAGATGCTTTTTACTATGCGGAGGGCGAGAATCTGATCAAATTGTTTCCATATGAGGATACGAGGATTTTTAACAAAGAAACTCCTGGGAGATGTAAAGGGAAGGTTCGTTACAGGGGGGATATGCTGAGAATGATATATCCTTGCAATATGATAAACGAAAACCATCTTCAAATAAAAATTCAAGGCATGACACTTGGAGAGTGGATTGTCAAAGAGCGGGGCCGCGGCTCTCTAAGGAAAATAAGCAATGATTTGTGGCTTTGGGAGGTTGGAAGAGATGATATGGAAGGCGTAAGCAAATGCTGCGGAGACGCCGGAATCCTGCTAGCCTGGAAGCCGCCTTTTCCAACAAAGCCATCCAGAACTTTGCCTTAGAGTTTTCGCCGAATGAATATCGCCAAGTGAGGATTTGTCGGAATAAGGAAAGAAATACAATTATATCATGTGCGTTAGGAATATCCGGTACGATGGGGGAGATATTATGTCCGTAATACATGCCTACCTTGCGAAGTCATCCAATCCTTACTCCTATGAGCGTCTTGCTTCTGAGTTAAGCGCCTACTTTGATTTTGAAACAAAGAACGGACTGGAATTTGGAGAATCAGCAAATCCGTTTACGAAACAGAAATACTTGATTCTTCGTTGGCCGGGTTGGAATTTTTCGGCGCATTTTGAAACTGGTCATAATGTAGCTACAGATGCAAATTACGTTGCAAGTGTCACCATGGATTGTCCGCCTGAAATCAAAGACTGTGCCGAACGCATCCGCTTCGTATTCTCGCCTGATAAAGGACGGGATTTCACGGATCATATCATTTGGGCGATAGACTATTTGGTGGCGATACCGGGCGCAATTATTTTTAGCGAAAGTCAAGAAGCAATCATTCATTGCTGGTAATGAGGAAAATTCATGTGGCGGCTTCAAATCAAATAGGATCGGGGAGATGACGGTGCAACTTTTAGATACCACCCATGCCGAAATTACTGCGCTGTGTAAACAAGGCGATGATTTGGTGAGAGCAGGCAATCTTGAGGCGGGCAAGAATAAGTACGTCGAGGCCCCTCGACGCCGAGATGATAAATAATGACGACCTTCCACTTGCCGCTACTGATGGACAGCGTCAGTTCTTTCTCGCAGTTGAATTGCTTATAGAAGAGAACAAATAACCCCTCTTTTTTCAGAAAATAGGCCGTATTTTGGAAGAACCGGGACTTCCAGATAGCCTAGGGGTTCTAATCTAAGAGCTAAAGCCAATCCCCATTGAAGGCAAACAGCGCCTTTTAAAAAGCTCATCTTATACTTGTCGTCCATAAACAATGTGCTTGTATATTTATATACGAATAATTAATGAAGGGATAAGGTTTTAAAGTGCGTCCCCTTTTTATTGAGTACAGTCCGGTTTGAATTGTAATTATTCAGTAAAGGACACGCCATAAATAAAAGGTAGCGTATGATTCCCAGTTCTTCCATGGAATTGATATTTCCAAGATTTCATCTTTCATAGGCTTTCGGTCCATATTACGTAATATTTTTATCGAATTAATTAGACCCACATCATCGATTGGAAAAGCTGTCGGGAATCGAAGGCAGCGCATTAGAACATAATTGGCTGTCCAAGGACCGATGCCTCGTATCTTAATTAAGTTTTTTTCAGCATCTTTAAAGTTCATTTTCATTAATTGTTCCTTCGATAATTCTTCACTTGCCATTAACCTCGCAATCCCAATGATATATTCACTTTTTTTTACAGTCATTTTAATATTTGCTAGATCGGCAGGTGTTAAATGTGCAATTCGTTCGTAGGATGGGAAAATCCAATATTTTTTACCGTTCCATTCGATGAAATCACCAAATGCTTCTACAAATTGCTTCTTTAATGAGTATGCGAATGCTAAGTTAATTTGTTGTCCTAAGACTCCCCAACATAAAGCTTCAAATAAGTCGGGAATGCTAATAACTCGCAATCCATAGAATTTTTGGGCAGGCATTTTAAGTAATGGATCTGCTTTTGCCATTTCATAAAATGGAGTTAAATCATTATTAAGATCAAACCATTCACGAATATATTTAACAATCTCTTCTCGTTGCCACTCTTCAGTAGGTCTCGAATCACTTGGAAACTGAACAACCATCTGCTTATTATCAATTACGCTTACCTGTACCAAGAACCGAATTTCTCCAATGGCTATGACTCTTGTAATCATACTGTTCTCTATTTCATACATGCATTCATTTTTTTCTCTTGCTAGGTAGCTTAGGTTCGTATTCATGTCAAACTCTTCAGGTAATGTGATAATAATTTCATCATTGACTTCATGCCTTATCACTTTTTCATTCTCCTCACCTTATTACGATTCCCTATATGGTTTTAAAATAATTTGAAACAATAACGTATACTAATGGAAGTTTTACTTTATCACGTCTGTTGATTATCCATAAGGGGGAAGAAAGAAGGT
>NZ_KE952667.1 GCF_000466385.1 Aneurinibacillus aneurinilyticus ATCC 12856 | reverse complement strand
AGTTTGTAAACGGTTCGGGACGGTATGGAATCATGTAGAAAACCTCCTGTTGTCTTGATTTTCGTTTGTCTTTTTATCGTTGCAATTACAATGCCAAGTTCATGCAATCCATAGTATCCGCTTTACTATGCGTTTCTTACCCATTTGATGCTTCCTTTTCTGATATTACATACGCAAAATAATTATGCTGCAAATTTTCTTTGCTTATCATATGCAAAATAATTAAACAGAACGTTTTTAAGTAGAATTAGTATTTATTATTTGTCAAATGAAGTTTCTGTCCTGTAACATATACACATATACAAAGGTGTTGATTATCCGATATTCACCTGCACGTGAGCCTTCTTTCTTCCACTCTATGGATAATCAACAGATGTGATACATATATTGTGTTTTTTATAAAGAAGGGACGAGAAAATATGTTCAAAGCAGAAAAGTATGAAGCATCCCGCGAGAAGAATTATGAACTCATCGGTAAACAACTCAAGGCATTAATTGAAGATGAACCGAATCGTATCGCCAACCTGGCCAATGCATCCGCTCTGCTGAACCAATTCCTGGAGCGTATTAACTGGGTAGGCTTCTATTTATATGAAGAAAAGGAAGAACAGTTAATTCTAGGCCCTTTTCAAGGTCTGCCAGCGTGTGTTCGTATTCCATTGGGCAAAGGTGTATGTGGTACATCAGCAATTGAACGTAAAACATTGCGTATAGGAGACGTACATCAATTCCCTGGACATATTGCTTGCGATGCTGCTTCCCGGTCAGAAATCGTTGTTCCCATTATTAAGGATGGCATTCTTGTCGGGGTTCTCGATATCGACAGCCCGGAGAAAGATCGCTTTGATGGGGTTGACGAGAAAGGGCTTGAAGCTTTCGTACACATCTTATCCGAATATATATAGGCGTTTTTAAGGTGATACACTCGAAAGAAAGTAGACGGCGTCTTTTTACTTTACAGGAGTCATCCACTTCCTTATCGATTAAAAACAGCAGCCATCCGAACATCTATCGGATGGCTGTTGTTTACTTTCCTTTATTTCTCTTTGGTATGATATTTTTAAAACTTGAAGCAACGGCTTTGGCTTTTTCCGCTTCCTCAGTAATTCCCTGCTTAATGAGATTCAAATTCTTCTGAATGGAAGCAAGACGCTCATTCTTAGTCATCTCTTCCTCCCCGTCTTCCGTTCTCGCCTTATCCGCTTCATATAGTCCCGGCATCTCAGCACCCCGGCCCAGACGGCGCTGCGCCTCACGAGATTCCGCAATCTGCGGTGTATCCAATGGGTCCCATTCCTTTACTTCGGCAAGTCTGCCTTTCTCTTTCTGTCCACGTTCCACTCTCTCTTCATCCATGAGATGTACCTCCTTGTCAATTCTCTTGTTTGTCTTTACCACCTCTTCTAAATGCGTAAAACACAAGAGAGCTGACGCACTTATTGCATCCTGTTGCTAAACTCGCTCAGCGCCCCCTGCACAAGGGACAATTGCGAGAACGCCGAGCCGCCTCTCAAGGCTGTCGCTACCTGAAGCGTCTCATAAATCTCCTGCTTGCTCGCGCCCTTATGAAGCGCTTCCATCGTATGATACAGAATACAGTATTCATCCTGGGAGGCCAGACTAATGCCAAGAGCAATCAGCTGTTTATCTTTTTGAGAAACCGCTCCCTCAGCAAATGATGCCCCTGTGAATTCATTGTAGGCCCGGGTAAAGTCAGGGCTCATCTGCTGAAATGCACCTACGCTTTCTTTATAATCATGAATCGCCTGCTCATAATGGTTCATTACTGCTTCACTCCATCCGTATAGTATTCAACCATATTCCATAGTATGTTCTGATTCATTCCTCCTTATAAAGCGCAAAATCAAATGGCAAATACGCAAAACATCATTTCCTTTGCATAATTATTTTGCATATCAAATTCTAAAAATTTTTTATAAAATAAAAAAGGTTATCAATTATTCAGGTCTTTCGACAAAAAATTTAAACCAGGTCGAATTTTGGCATTAAACTTGCAGAAAAATGCATTAAAATACATATAAGGGGGACTTGACTTGACCAATAGACAAGCACCACCGGTTCCATTCTGGCTTGCGATTATTCCTTTGCTTACAATGATCGGTGCTATGGCCATCACAATCATTAAGTTTGAAGGCAGTCCACATATTCCGCTTATTCTTGGCGCCGTTGTATCCGCTTTCATAGCCTGGCGCCTCGGCCACAAGTGGGATGAAATTGAAAATGGTATCTATCACGGCATTCGACTGGCGCTTCCTGCCATTGTCATTATTATTGCCGTAGGCATTATCATTGGTGCATGGATTGGCGGCGGCGTAGTTGCCACCATGGTATATTACGGCTTAAAATTAATCACTCCGTCCTTCTTTCTTGTTTCGATTACACTAATTACCGCAATTGTCTCGCTTGCTATCGGAAGCTCCTGGTCCACTATGGGTACAATCGGCGTAGCCGGAATGGGCATCGGTATCAGCATGGGAATTCCTGCTCCAATGGTAGCTGGAGCGATTATTTCCGGCTCATATTTTGGCGATAAAATGTCTCCGCTATCAGATACTACGAACCTGGCATCCGGGGTAGCGGGCTCCAATCTGTTTGAACATATTCGTCACATGTTCTATTCCACGATTCCTGGAATGGTTATCGCATTGATTGCCTACTGGTTCCTTGGTCGGCAATTTGCAGATACATCGATAAATAATCAGGATATTATTGCTGTAATGAATGAGTTGCAAACCCAATTTGTTATCAGTCCATGGCTTCTGCTTATTCCGGCTGCTGTTATCGTGCTTGTAGCGCGTAAAGTACCTGCACTGCCGGCTTTGATAGTTGGTATTATTCTTGGTTTTCTCGCTCATGTTTTTGTACAGGGTGGAAGTGTACATGAAGCTGTTAATACACTGTATGGCGGCTTTAAAATCGAGACTGAAAACAAATTAATCGGCGAGCTGTTTAATAGAGGTGGAATTGAAGCGATGATGTATACAGTTTCTCTAACGATTGTCGCTATGACATTCGGTGGGGTTCTGGAAAAGACAGGCATGCTTAAAGCCATCGTAGATAAAATTCTACTTATTGCGAGAACCGGAAAACAACTGGTCGCCACTACGGTTGTTTCTTCGTTCTTCACAAATGTTGTGGCTGCGGAGCAGTATATTTCCATCGTAGTGCCAGGCCGAATGTATGCAAGGGTATACCGGGAAAAGCACCTGCATCCCAAAAACTTGTCACGTGCCCTAGAAGACGGCGGTACATTAACCTCGCCATTTGTTCCATGGAATACATGTGGAGTGTTTATTCTCTCAACGTTGAGCGTTCATCCATTTGCTTATGCGCCATATGCAATTGTTAACTATATTGTTCCGATTATTTCAATTTTGTTTGCTGCAACCGGCTTTACTATTCAAAAAATTACGGATACGGAAGCCAAGCAACTAGAACGCCAAGAACAAGAGGCGCAAGCGCAAAACATATAAATCTTCATAGAAGAAAAACGTGCGGGTACCTTCGCTCGATTTTTTCGTCCGCTATGCTTCGTTAAAAGAGCCAGATCAAAAAATCGATCTGGCTCTTTTCCCATATCATAAAATTCATGGTGACGATTCATCTAAAATAAGCGCATGTACAATGCCCGGACCATGCACTCCGATCGTCAAATCATTCTCAATGTCAGCAGAACGACTCGGGCCGCTAATAAAATGCACACCCGCCGGTAACTGATTACCGAAACGCCGGGTTAAATCCTTCATAACTTCACCCATTTTCGTTTTTACATCATGCGCCTGCAATATAGCTATGAATACAGTAGGCAACAAGCTAACCGAGCGTCCCTGTTCAGCCCCGGAGACAGCTACTACCGTTCCAGTATGAGCAATAGCATACTCCACTACTGCAATACCAATATCGGCGCCTGCCGCTTTCACAAGCAGCTCTTCTTCTGCATGCTTGTTCCATACGGTCATCTCAATATCCGGCAGTTTTTGTTCCATCTTCATCTTATTAAGCAACGGATGATCAAAACGAATCATATATTTCGCCTTCATCGTCTGTGCCATATCTTCAATATACGTACTCAAAGAAGATAAATCAGGGAACCGCTGCGTATGCCCTCCCATGCTTGTCCAGTTAGCCATAAATAACCCGATCCGTTCTTCTTCCGAAAGCTCGTATGCTAGCCAGAAGTCTGGTGCACCGCGAAAAGGATGAGCCGGAGTCTTAATAATGCGCGGCCGGTTTAAACGATTTGCGATATGTGTAAAGAATTGTTCTTCCTTCTCGGCCGCCTGTTCGTCCAATTCCCGAATTATCTCTTCTCCTCGCTTACTCATGATGTTTTTCCTCCCGTCTTCGCTTAGCCTCCTGCAGCCGTTTCAGCACATCCGGCGCCATCTTGTTCCCATTAACATGCAGCTCAGCAGATAAGTTGTCCCAGGTATCACGGAAAGACTCGTCTGCTAATGCGGGAGCATACCGATGCTCTGTCCAGCCTTTGAGCGGACCAATTTTAGAAGTAATCGCTCCATCGCGTGCGATGATTTTCTGACCTGTTTTGCCCAAATTTACAATACGCTTAAAGCGTCGGTGACTCGACATAATATACTTGAATCCCTTAAATGCCATACGCTCCGAAGCTGGAGTATACCCTTCCTCCACCTTCTGCCGACGAATGTAGACAAGCATGTCATGCAGCGGAATTTTAACCGGACATGCTTCATGACAGGCTCCGCAAAGGCTTGACGCATAGGAGACTTCGCCCCATTTTTCCATATCCTGATTCAGTCGAGGTGTCAAAACAGCTCCAATCGGTCCGCTATATACCCATCCATACGTATGACCGCCAACGTGACGATATACCGGACATGCATTCAAACAAGCTCCGCAACGGATACAATTCAGCACTTCCTGAAATTCCGGATCACCTAATTGTGAAGATCGCCCATTATCAAGAATAATGATATGCATCTCTTCCGGTCCATCGGAGTCCTCCTGACGTCGTGGACCGGTAATGGCAGACATGTAGACCGTCAGTTTTTGACCTGTGGCCGAGCGCGGCAACATCGTCGCCATGACTTCCAGATCGTCAAGTGAAGGGATAATTCGTTCCATGCCCATATACGTAATTTGTGTTTTCGGAACGGTACTCACCATGCGAGCATTGCCTTCATTCGAGAATAGCACCATGGAGCCGGTCTCTGCGATGGCAAAGTTGCATCCGGTCATGCCGATATCCGCTTCCAAGAATTTCTCCCGTAATTTGGCGCGAGCGAACCCTGCAAGAATAGGCGTTTCCGGCGGCAGCACCTCCCCAGCTTCCTCTGAAAACAATTCTGCTACTTGCTGTTTATTCTTATGAATAGCCGGAATAATGATATGAGACGGTGTTTCTCCCGCCAGTTGGATAATATATTCACCTAAATCGGTTTCAATCGCTTCCACTCCGATTTCTTCCAGCCTATGATTAATATGCAGCTCTTCAGATACCATGGATTTCGATTTCACGACCGATTTTGCACCTTTTGCCTCAGCAATTCTCATCGTAATATGGACGGCTTCTTGTGCTGTTGTCGCAAAATGCACATGCACTCCGGCAGCTCGGGCATTTTTGACGAATTCTGATAGGTAATAATCCAAATGGGCAATCGTGTGCAGACGAATCTGTCGGGCGCGCTCCCGCCATTCTTCCCAGTTGCCCAGTTCATCTGAGGCCAGCTTTTTTGATGTACGAAGCTTTTCAGTCGTATACTTTACGGCATTGCGCAAAAATTCATCATTCAGGGAAATATGCGCTCTATCTTTAATTGTTGTCGTCGGGTTAAACGTTGTGCTCATACTTTTTGCTTCACCCCTTCATGCAGCAATTCTGCCAAATGCATGACACGTACTTGCTTGCCCTCGTAACGCAGGCGACCGCCAATATTCATCAGACAACCCATGTCCATACCGACCAGCACCTCGGCTTCAGTCTCTATTACGTGCTGTACTTTCTCTTCCACCATCGCACCCGAAATCTCGGACATTTTAACAGCGAATGTACCACCGAATCCGCAGCAATCTTCCGCAAAAGGCAATTCAACAAACTCTATGCCCTTTACATTAGCAAGCAATTGCCTTGGCTCTTCTTTGATACCAAGAAGTCGCGTTCCATGGCAGGAAGGATGGTATGTTACTTTATGCGGAAAATGAGCTCCAATATCCGTTACACCCAATACATTGACAAGAAATTGAGAGAATTCATATATCTTTCCACTGAATTCGCGAGCTTTTGTAAGCATCACCGGATCATCCTTAAATAAAGATGGATAATAATGATGGATCATTCCTGTACAGGAACCGGACGGTGATACGATGAAATCACTATCATCGAACGCTTCGAGAAGCGTTCGCGCACTGGTGCGCGCCTCATCCCAATATCCGCTATTGAATGCGGGCTGTCCGCAGCATGTTTGTACCTCTGGAAAATGCAGCTTCACTCCCTGGCAGGCAAGAATCCGGGACATCGCTTCCCCGACCTGTGGGTAGATTGCATCTGACAAGCATGTAATAAAAATGGAGACTTTCACAAATAAGCACCTCCGAATGCCCATTATGTCTTTAAGTAAAAGATCAATAGGGAGCGCCATTGTCCCAAGAACATTGGCATCTCCCTACTTCATTCCACCTGCGTGCTTCGCTGTCTATGGAAGCATCCAGGTTAAGTAGTAAGCTTGAATATACGTAATGATGCCAACGATGATAGCGAACAGTAAACTATGTTTAACTGTGAAGCGGAACAAATCCGACTCTTTGCCTACAAGTCCTACGGCAGCACATGCTACTGCGATGGATTGCGGCGAAATCATTTTTCCTGTTACTCCACCGGTCGTATTCGCCGCGACGAGCAAAGTCTCGTTTACTCCGATTTGCTGTGCAGTTACGTTCTGCAAGTTACAAAACAGCGCGTTGCTGGACGTATCAGAGCCTGTAAGGAATACACCAAGCCAGCCAAGGAATGGCGAAAAGAACGGGAACAGGCCGCCTGCCGATGCCAATACGAGTGCCAATGTGGACGACAAACCCGAATAATTGGCAACCATTGCAAATCCAAGCACCAGACCGATTGAAAGAATAGGTTTTTTCAATTCAGATAACGTCTCCTTAAAAGTTGCTATTCCTTCACCCGGCTTCATCCTTAATACGATCATTGTAATGAAAGCAGCTATCAGGATGGCTGTCCCCGTTGCCGATAATATATCGAATTTAAGCACCGCTTCATACGGGGTCAGCTTCGTTACAATCGGTTCGGCTTTAATAACCATTTGATCTAGATAAGGAATATGGATTTTGACCACAAGCGCCTCCAATGGGCCATCTTTGCCGAACAAAGCTTTAAATGGCTTCAAACTCCAAATAGTAACCATAAGCGTAAGAATAATGAATGGAGACCACGCCTTGAAAATCTGGCCTGCTGTGTAGTGTCGCGAATCAGCTTCAGCTGCTGCGATTTCAACCGTTGATACGCCTGCTCTTTCAAAACGGAAGATGCGTTTCGGCTGCCACACCTTCAAAAATGCGGCCAGCACAACGAGGCTAACCAGCGCAGAAGTAATATCTGGCAGCTCCGGTCCAATAAAGTTAGCCGTAAAAAACTGTGTAATCGCAAACGAACCACCAGCCACAAGAATTGCCGGCCACGTTTCACGTATTCCGCGAACACCATCCATAATGAATACTAACCAGAATGGCACAATAACAGACAAGAGTGGCAATTGACGGCCAGCTACCTGACCAATATGAAAAGGATCGAGCCCTGTAACCTGACCTGCCGTCGTAATAGGGACCCCCATCGCTCCAAATGCTACTGGTGCAGTATTGGCAATAAGACAAAGCCCTGCTGCATACAACGGATTAAAACCAAGACCGACCAGCAAAGCTGCCGTAATCGCTACCGGGGCACCAAAACCGGCTGCGCCTTCCAGAAACGCACCGAACGAAAAACCAACAAGCAGCATTTGCAGCCGTTGATCTTCTGTAATTGACACGACGGAAGAACGGATGATATCAAACTGTCCGGTTTTCACTGTAATTTTATATAAAAATACAGCGGTTACAATAATCCAGGCAATCGGCCATAAACCATAAGCGAAACCATAGCCGGCGGAGGCTAGCGCCATGGAAACCGGCATTTTGTAGACGAAAATTGCAATTACAAGGGAAATCAGTACTGTCATAAAACCTGCCGTATGCCCCTTCATGCGGAAAACGGCCAACGCAAGAAAGAAGAATACGATCGGAATGACAGCCACGGCAGCTGACAGCCCAAGACTCCCCAGCGGCTCATACACTTGTGTCCACGTTTGCATACAATACACCTCTTTTACTCTAAATTTATTTTTAAATATGGTTAGCCTTCCGGCTTGTCCCCCTGAATCGTCATACATATTTTTCAGGTGATCTGACAATAAAGGATTCAAATACCTCAGGTCATCTGACTTTTATATTTAGAAGAAAAGTGCTAATCAAGCATCTTTTCCTCGACTCCTTGCAGGTGATAGAGCATTGCCGCTTCTGCACGGCTTCCATTACGTTCCCGAATTGCCTCATAAATATTGGCATGTTCTTTATATAAATTTTCGGGAACTCCTTTTATTTGATACAGTTCCTGGCGACTTGCCTGCAGTGAACGACTAACTGCTTCAGAAATTGACGTCATCACTGTTTGTAGTGTCTGATTATGAGAAGCAGCAGCTACTGCATAATGAAACTTCCAATCCGCCTGATCGCCAAGCTCTTCGCTAGAGAGGGCCTGTTCCATTTCAGCTAATGCTTCTCCAATCTTCTTCAGCTCATCTTCAGTTCGCCGTTCCGCCGCCAGACGGGCGGTACCGCTTTCAATAATCTTCCGTACTTCCAGCAATTCTATAATTTCCTGCTGCGTCACCAGACGCATGGATTCGAATGTGGAGATAATTTCTTCTGGATCGTGACGGGTAACAAACGTGCCTTCTCCCTGCTTCATGGTAATTAGACCTAGTGTCTTAAGAGAGCTGAGAGCTTCCCGCACTGTTGACTGACCTACTCCCAGTGTCTCCCCAAGCTCTCGCAGAGATGGTAAGCGTGCACCCGGTACATACGCCCCGGAGATAATTTGCTCACGCAAGTAATCAGCAACCTCTTCATATGTTTTCCGAATATTAAATTTTGGCAACGTTTTCACGTCACATCCTTTCCTATCAGGTCATCTGATGTATAACGATGAATTTATCTTACGGACTTTTCAGTTTTTTGTCAATATTCATTTTGAAAGCGCATTAATTTTTTTAGTGTCAGCCTGGATACCTCTGCATTCTATTATTAAAAATCCCCTCTACATTACCAGGGAGAGTTCCATGCAATAATGGAATTCTACACACCGGCAAATACAAGGGGATTTGTCATATACAAAGTTTTTTAGTTAAACTCACATTAAATTGAGTGAACGGTTTAACTTCACATACTCAAAATACATAGCTACACGCCACGGCACAATCATACCGAAAGCCAAAATAAAGAAAAGTCCAGCCGTTTCTTCTATGCTTACATACATACCAACATAAGATTTTAACATCAAACGCAACAGCACCAATCCTACCAGGATAAGGAAGAATGCTTTTGAACGTTTCAAATAAATATCTTTGCCTACAACTTCAAACTTCGAAGTAACAATCAGCGGATATGACAGGAGCGCACCAACAAAAAAGGCAAACAACGCATATGTTACATGTACATGCATAGGCGGATATAAAAACATTGCAAAACCTGTACTCATAAAAAAGGGCGGCAGAATAATCTTCTTTAATGAAGCGGGTTTTTTCGAGGCACGCATACGAACAATAAGTACCACCGTAGCCATAAATATGCCGATGACCCCGCTCAGTATGGTCATAGTCACAGAACATCCTCCTTCATTACGCGATTCGTTTTCCCACTAATCTTTGCCCTGCGCTGTACGCTCACACATGCCTTCTTTTATTATACATTATCAGGAAGAAAAAAATACAGATGTACATTATGGCTGCCAATAAGAAAAAAACCGCGACCACCCAGCCACGGTTCTTGTTTCTTTATCTATTCATCTTGCCCATATTCTACTACGTCTTGTTCATATTGCCCTACATCCACCAGTTCATTGCGCTGAACTGGCGTCCGATAAGCCAATACCTCATCCACTACACCGCCGCCCTCATCCATCATACGATCCATGCCTTCAGCCACATCTTCCACAAACGACATTTCCTGCCTGTTACGCGGATCAGTGTACTCGTAATTCATTCTGTATCCTCCTTGCAAAAAAAATTTGGGCTACAGTCCTTAGGATAAAGAAAGCAGATTACTTTATACATTACCTTTCCCCTTATATTCACTCATGAATCGTGCATACTAAATAAGGCACAAAATTTTGGTAATACGGAGGATGCTTGTAATGAATAATGCTAAAACACTGCGGGAAGCATGCCGGACTCGCTTGGATGGCGGAATGTATTACTACCGTCTGCAAACGCTTGAAGAACAAGGAATTGGCGCAATTTCCAGGCTGCCATTCTCCATTAAAATCTTGCTTGAAGCCTCACTACGAGCGATGGATAACCGCGCAATTACCGAAGAACACGTTAGACGTATCGCCAATTGGGATCCCAATTTGAAACCGGGGGAAATGTTCGAAATTCCATTCATGCCCTCCCGTGTTATTCTTCAGGACTTTACCGGTGTCCCCGCCGTGGTGGACCTTGCTTCCATGCGGGATGCCGTATCCACCCTCGGCCTTGAACCGGAGAAAATTAATCCGCTTATTCCTGTTGATCTTGTAATTGACCATTCCGTACAAGTAGATCAGGCGGGGTCGGACACATCACTCAGCTTCAATATGAATAAAGAGTTCGAACGCAACAGGGAACGCTATACATTTTTGCGCTGGGCTACCCAGGCATTCACCAACTTTCGGGCCGTACCACCCTCTGTTGGTATCGTCCATCAGGTAAACCTAGAATATCTGGCTTCCGTCGTATCGCAAAAAAATACGGAAAACGGAGTTGAAGTGTTCCCTGATTCGCTCGTAGGAACCGACTCCCATACAACGATGATTAACGGCCTGGGCGTACTCGGCTGGGGCGTCGGCGGCATCGAAGCCGAAGCATCCATGCTCGGTCAACCGATGTATTTCCTATTGCCGCACGTCGTAGGATTCGAATTAACCGGCAAGCTACCCGAAGGTTCTACCGCTACCGATTTAGCGCTTACTGTTACTAATATCTTGCGGAAAAAGGGGGTTGTTGGTAAGTTTGTGGAATTTTTCGGAAAAGGTCTAAGTTCCATGACGCTCGAAGACAGGGCGACTATCGCCAACATGGCGCCAGAATACGGGGCAACCGCAGGCTACTTCCCTATCGATGAACAAACATTGCATTATCTTCGTACTACCGGACGCTCGGAGGAACATATCTCTCTGGTGGAAACGTATGCAAAAGCGCAAGGGCTGTTTCGCACGGATGATATGCCTAATCCTAAGTATTCAGAGATTATCACGCTTGACCTCGGAAGCGTCGTTCCGACTCTTGCCGGTCCAAAACGGCCACAAGATCGCATTAATTTGACCGAGATGAAAGAATCATTCAATAAAGTGTTGCGCACACCGGTAAAAGAAGGTGGCTTCGGTCTAACCGAAGAGAAAATCAAGCAGGAAGTGACCGTTACGTATCCGGACGGCTCAAGGACTTCCCTCAAAACCGGATCTGTCGTTATCGCCGCAATTACAAGTTGTACCAACACATCAAATCCCTCCGTTATGATTGGAGCTGGATTGCTGGCAAAAAAAGCAGTAGAAAAGGGGCTGCGCCGTAACCCGAATGTCAAATCAAGCCTGGCGCCTGGCTCCCGTGTCGTTACCCAATATCTTGACGATGCTGGTCTGACGCCATACCTGGATAGACTCGGCTTCAACACAGTCGGTTACGGATGCACTACCTGTATCGGTAATAGCGGACCGTTAATTCCTGAAGTAGGAAAAGCGGTTGCCGAGAACGATATGACTGTTACGTCCGTATTGAGCGGAAACCGCAACTTCGAAGGGCGCATTCACCCGCTCGTTAAAGCGAACTATCTAGCTTCACCACCGCTCGTGGTCGCATACGCACTGGCTGGCACATTCGACATCGACCTTTACAGCGAACCAATTGGCCATAACGAGCAGGGGGAGCCTGTCTACCTACGCGATATCTGGCCGACTGAAAAAGAAGTTCGCAGTACGATTAACTCCATTATTACACCAGAGATGTATCGGGAAAAATATAACAACGTCCTTGCTTTTAATAAAGAGTGGAATGAAATCCCTGTGTCCAAGGATGAAATTTACAGTTGGGATAAAGACTCTACCTATATTCAATCACCTCCGTTCTTCAAGAACTTCTCTCTGGAAAGTTCGGGCATCCAACCAATTCGAAATGCCCGCTTGCTAGCACTATTAGGCGACTCTGTCACAACTGACCACATTTCACCTGCCGGCGCTATCAAACCGGATAGCCCTGCCGGACAATACTTGCAAGGCAAAGGTGTGGAAATCCGCGACTTCAATTCATATGGTTCACGGCGTGGGAACCATGAAGTAATGATGCGTGGTACATTCGCCAATATTCGTATTCGTAACCTCCTGGCCCCCGGAACAGAAGGCGGCTATACAACGTATCTTCCGACAGGAGAAGTGATGTCGATTTATGATGCAGCAATGAAATATCAAGAAGCCAGCACTCCGCTTATGATTATCGGAGGAAAGGAATACGGAACAGGAAGCTCACGCGATTGGGCTGCCAAAGGTACCTTGCTCCTTGGAGTAAAAGCGGTTATCGCGGAAAGCTACGAGCGTATTCATCGTACTAATCTTGTCTGTATGGGGGTCCTGCCTTTACAGTTTGAAGAAGGGGTCAGTGCGGAAGCTCTTGGCATTACAGGGCAGGAAACGTTCGATATTCCGGAATTGAACGAAGAGGTCAACCCTCGTCAAAAAATCGAGGTGCACGCAACCCGGCCTGATGGTTCCTCCTTCACATTCCCATGTATCGTTCGGCTTGATACGGATGTAGAAATCGATTACTACAAAAATGGCGGCATTCTCCAACTCGTATTACGCAAGCTTATTACTGACAAGAATGCACCTTCTTCTTAAAAAATAAAATAAAAATGGAGCGAAAGAACCTCGCTCCATTTTTATTATTTATCCCGGCCCCCTGGGCAATAAACTTCCCAATTGGTGAAATTGTTACTTCATATGCTTGCTTTTAACTCACTATTTTTTATCGCTTTATCGATGGTTGCACCGCCTAGACAGACTTCGTCTTTGTAGAATACAACCGCTTGTCCCGGCGTAATAGCACGTTGCGGTTCATCGAACACAACTTCACAGCAGTTATCCGGCTTCATGTGAACTGTCACACCTTGATCTGGCTGACGATAACGAAACTTTGCCGTGCAGCGGAACGTAGCCGGCACCTCTTTATCACTTATCCAATGAACATCCGTCGCCTCCAGACGATCACTGTACAATCGGTCATGATCGCCCCCCTGTGCTACATAAAGGATATTTTGTTTGACATCTTTATCTACCACAAACCACGGTTCACCCGTTCCGGTACCGCCTCCGATGCCCAATCCTTGACGCTGTCCAAGCGTATAATACATCAATCCATCATGACGGCCCTTCAGCTCGCCGTTCACAGTACGGATATCTCCCGGATTGGCAGGCAGGTATGAGCTAAGGAATTCTTTGAAGTTCCGTTCCCCAATAAAGCAAATGCCTGTACTGTCTTTCTTTTTGGCTGTTGCCAATCCTGCTTTAAGAGCAATTTCCCGTACTTCTGTCTTGGGCAAATGACCAAGCGGGAACATCGTTCTCGATAATTGGGCCTGTCCAAGCTGATTCAAAAAGTATGTTTGATCTTTTTTCTCGTCTACTCCACGCAGCATCCGGTATTCCCCATCATAAAAGTCAACCCGTGCATAGTGACCGGTCGCCAAATAATCCGCACCCAAATCCAATGCTCGTTCCAAAAATGCTTTGAATTTGATCTCCTTATTGCACATTACATCAGGATTTGGCGTACGGCCTTTTTTGTATTCATCCAGGAAGTAAGTAAATACCCGATCCCAATATTCCTTCTCGAAATTCACCGTATAGTAAGGGATGCCAATTTGTCCGCAGACCCGGCGCACGTCTTCATAATCTTCTTCCGCCGTACAGTGACCAAACTCATCTGTATCATCCCAATTTTTCATAAAAATCCCAATTACATCATATCCCTGTTGTTTAAGCAACAAGGCGGCAACGGAAGAGTCTACACCGCCGGACATTCCGACTACTACCCTCGTATTCTCAGGCGTCTTGTTCATCTATATCAACTTCCTTAATTTATGAATTGAATAGCAATGATATTTGCTTTCGTGTTTATTATACTAACAAACATTCTGCTACACAAACAAACACAGAACTCGCCCTATGATTTTCCGGTTTGCTTCAAGATGTATTCAATCGCATTATTAATGGCTACAGCCGCCTCCAACCTTGTCATTGTTTCTGTCGGCCGGAAATTCCCCTGTCCGTCGCCACGCATAATGCCCCGTTCATATAACGCATCGACACTATCCGTTCCCCATTCCATACCAGGTATAATGTCTTTATAATATTTGCTAAGTGACTTAGGCACAGGATTCGGCGCTGGACTTGCTGCCCCCAGTCCTACCGCACGTGCTGCACCACGTGCGATCGCCTGTGCCACGTTATCCAGGAATGCCAGATTTTTCAGCCTTGATGCATCCTCCACCTGATCAATAAATCCGCATTCCAGAAGAATAGCTGGCATGCTCGTACGACGAAGCACGGCGAAATTCGCCGTTTTTTTCCCCCTATCAGGTAACCCTGTACCTTGGAAGACTCCGGCCACTTCACCATGAACAATATTCTGGTGTCGTGCAGCCTCCTGATTAGCTACACTGGGAGCAATATAACTCTCAAATCCAGTCCCACGTCCCGCGTTAATATGAATGGAAATAAAATAGTCGGCATGCAGCTTATTAGCAAAATCTGCACGCTCATTCAAATCAGTGGCCTTATCTTCGCTAAACACTCTGTCATCATTTCGTGTAAGGCGCACATCCGCCCCCATAGTTCGTAACAATCTGGCTGCTCGCTGTGCAATTGCGAGTGTAACATCTTTTTCACGCAAACCATTTCCTACAGCTCCAGAGTCGGGCCCCCCATGCCCCGGATCTAATACGATAATTTTCGCCATCTCTTTCTCCCCTTTCCTTGATAAGCTATCATCTTATGCGTATAGCCTGTACTACATAGTATGTGAATAGGCTCTTAAAAGCGCCAAAATTGGATGCAACCATCTAGTCACAAAACAGTTTCCGGAATAAGTTTTCAGATAAATAATGACTTCATTCCTCCTTTATAGTACAATAAACCTATTCTATTCAATTGTGCTATTTTCTATTAAGGGAGGTATTCATGCGAAAAAATCTGCATACTTCTTTATTCCATTCTGCAAAAGCTTTCAGGGAGTACAAACGAACATTAATAGTAGGATGCCCGGTTATTGGTTTATTTGTTCTTGTATATTTGATTAATTCTCTTGCTGAAACTCCTCAACATCCAGAGAAAGACAGAAGCATATTCTCGTCAACATTACCTACATACCAAACTTCCTTCTACCCTAGCGGAGAAGTCTCAGCAAAAGAATTAGTTCCACTCGGTCTGATGCCTGTAAAGATGGAAACATTCGAATCCTCAACTCTGGTTGCTCAAGCGCAAAAGCGCACAAATGACCGGGCACTCAATCGCCAAAAGAAACCCGCCCGTTCTGCAATGACCAAAGTTCGTGAAGGAATGACCTTTACAGCAAATGCTTCCGGCTATACAGGTCCTGGTAAAACCAAATCTGGAACAAACGTACGACCAGGCATTGCAGCTGTTGATCCAGACTACATCCCGCTCGGAACTGTCCTATGGGTTGAAGGCTACGGGGAATGCCGGGCTGAAGACACAGGGGGAGCAATTAAAGGCAATGCCATTGATCTGGCTTTCTCTACTAACAAAGAAGCACTGGATTGGGGAAGAAAAGATGTGCAGGTAAAAGTGATAAGTGTACCAGAATGAAAAATGCCGCCTCTTCTCTGTAAATAAGCGAAGATGGCGGCATTTTTTATGGAGAAGAAATAAAAATCTGTTTTATTCCAATTGCATCACTTGAAAAACTCGGCGGGCGAAAAAAACGACAACTGCCTCCCTCACCTGGGCTACCCAGATGTTTTGCCGGTCCGCCCGAAGTATGCTCGCGGGTTTTTCTATCCTTCATGTGCCTTCGTTCGTACATATCGGGGCTGACGGCTGATTTCAAGCTTATACATACCAAAAAACACCGACAATCCGATACATAAGCAAACGAGCCATGGCAAAAGCATAAAACCGCTTGCCATTCCTATGTCATATAGCCATCCCCCAAGGCTTGTGCTTAGCGAACCGCCAACCGCAAGCGAAAAGCTGTTAAAACCATAGTATGAACCCAAACGATTCGGAGGCGCAAACAGAGTAACTACATCATACATCACCGGCGCAGCTACCATATTGCCCAAAGCAAACAGCAATCCCACGGCTATAATCGTTCCTAACGATGTTACGAATCCAAGTAAAAACAAGCTAAGGCCCATCATAAGTGCGCCTGCCCCAATCATAATGAATTGGGCCGATACTCTACGCAGCCAGTGCGTCACTTTCAACTGAAGAAAAATAATAGCAAGCGAAATCGTGGCATAAATAATGGCGACACCACTCGTATCTCCTGTCACTTCTTTCATTTGACGCGGAATAGTCAAAAATAGCTGCATATATAAATAATAGTAACCAATAAGAATGACTGTATAGGCGACAAATGGTCGGTTACTGATAATGTCTCGTATATCTCCCAACCAGCTTTTACCGTTGTATTCCGCTTCAATCTTCGGCAGCGTTATCCAGATGAGTACAGCTACAAGCACAAACAATGTAGCAGATACAACAGACAGGTAGAAGAATTGTATGGAGGCCAGTATACTGCCTACCAGAGTCGAGACTACCATACCGGTATTTATCACCACGCTACGAAACGAAAATATTTCTTTCCTTCCCTTATCTGGTATGAGACGGGCAAATGCTGCCAGAAATGCGGGTTCAAATAGCGCACCTCCCAGCCCGGAAAGAATCGCAGCGACGATAAATTGCCATACTTCCGTGCAAAATGCAAATGCCAGAAATCCGACCGCTCGCACAAATACACCGAATATCATTGCCTCCTTACAGCCAATTCGGTCTGCCAGCGCACCTCCCAGAAACGAAAAGCCCTGTTGTGAAAACTGACGAATCCCAAGCAATATTCCTGCCATAGCCATGGACCAGGTAAAACTGCCAGTCAAATATAAAGTCAGATACGGAATCAGGGCGTAAAAACCCAGGTTCATCAAAAACGAACTCACGAACAGCACCCGTACACCTACTGGCGATACTTGCCATACATATCGAATCATGCTCTCGCCCTCCCTGCTCTATACAATAAAGCAGGGATTTGCATTTGTATAACGAATGATTTTGATATATATTATCAACTTTTTCGATAAGGATAGGAGAACCTATATGGACTTTGAACAATTGCGTACCTTTGTGGTAGTGGCACGCAACAAAAGCTTTTCCAAAACAGCTGATGCACTCCATCTTGTGCAATCGACCGTTTCATCACGCATTCAAGGATTGGAAGCAGAAATAGGCAAACCACTATTTATACGCGACAGGCGCCGGGTAAAGCTGACCGAAGCCGGGCATGCTTTTCTGCCGTATGCGGAACGCTTATTGCTTCTAAATGAAGAAAGCCTGACGAAAATCCGTTCTCTTAAAACGTATGAAGACCAACTATCTATCGGTGCAACCGATTCTCTCTGGAAATACGTGCTGTGCCCGGTATTGGAGACTTTCTTTGTCCGCTATCCATCCGTCTCCTTAAAAACCAAAACAGGTCATTCGTGGGATATAGTACATCATCTGATTGATGGTGTAGTTCAACTTGGCTTTGTTTATCTACCACAATCCATTCCCGGCTTTGAGATTATTCCTTTCTATGAGGAAGAAATCGTCCTTGTTGCTCATCCGGAGCACGAAGCAACACAGTGCGACATAGTATCACCGGAAGTTCTGGCTCGCCTCCCTCTTCTGTATCTTGATTGGGGCAATCCTTTCCATGAATGGATATGTGGAATGCTTCCACCTGAATATGTGCCTCACCTGCGTATTGATAACGTCTCGTTGTTTCTGGCCCTCATGCAAAAAAATGTTGGCATGGGCTTTATTATCAAATCGGCAGTAGAAGAAGAATTGAAAAAAGGCCGTCTCAAGGAAATTTGTCTTGCAGGTGGTATGACTCCTCCGAAACGCGCCGCGTATATTATGGTTCAGAAAGAGCATCTGCAGCGTCCCTCTATTCAAAACTGGATGCGTACGATGGAAGAGCAAAATATTTTTCCAACTCTGCCATCCACACAAAAAGCCCCTCTTTAATTATTCATCAAAGAGGGGCTTTGCAGGGTTACGGCTCATCCGTTATGCATCACGCCTTGACTATTACGTTTTCTGCAAAATAATGTAAAGGAAAAAAAGCGCGAAACTTCCGATTAACGGAGTCTCGCGCTTCCTTTATGCGATAGGAACGGCGAATAGCAGGTTGGTGACGGCCTGCCGTATTTCTTTCGGTACTGGACTGCCGGCTGCCTTTGCATGCCCGCCCCCTCCAAAAATAGCTGCAATATCTCCTAAATTCACTTCTTCTTTAATCGTACGGTAGCTGATCACGCGTGACATATTCACAATGGCGATAAAATCCAGCTCAGGGTTCAATTCCGCCAGTGCGTTACCTAGCTCGGAAATGTACTGCTCTGCAAAGACGATGCCTGCTTTATAGTTATGAACATTTTGCACATAAATATCTTTGGATTTTCCTTTTATGTATTTTTCGATTTTTTCCTGTTCGATTGCCAGCAATATGGCTTCCGTGTCTGTAAAATTTGGTGATGAGTTGCTGGTAAAACGGTGAACGAATCTATCGCGTCCTAAAATATAAAACAGGTCATTAAGCTGCTTCGCATGCTGGTTTCCGTGCTCTTTCCAGTCCCATGTATCATACTGCCGTACCAATTCAACGTATTGGCTTAACGCATCGTTTGGCAGGAGAAATCCAGCCTGCACTAGATAGTCATAGAACAAGGTTGTGCCGCTCGCCTTTACACCAGCAGATTCTACCGTTACACGCGCCCATTCATAACGATTAAGCCAATCTGCTGTTTGATGGTGATCGAGAAGCAGGAATTTCTTCTTGTCATGCATACCTAATCCTTCAATCCGAGCCGCAATCTCCTCATTTACCGATATATCGGTAATAAACACCTGATCATACTTATCCAAATGGAGCGACAACAGCTTACCGACTTTGTCATTAATATCATCATAGTTCGAATAATCAACTTGAATATCATCGCCGAATGCCAATTTCCCTAGTATTCCGCAACTTACCCCATCCGTATCATTGTGCGTAAATAGCTTAACAGCATGCGGCCTCGATTTCCGCGACTCATGCCGCCCCGGTTCGCTGAATAACGTATCCAGATTGTCTGAACGGATTTGAACTTTGATGCCCATGCGTTCCGCCCTTGCAAGAAATTCCTGCATACTTGCATTTGCTTGTGACTTCATGTATCTACACCTCATGTAAAAGTAAACCGCCCATGTCAATTATAACAGCATTCTGCGGTTTTGCCTTCCGCTGTTTTTAGCGTAACCGAAACGGGTGCATTTCTTGTACAGAAAGGATGTGTACGAAAAAACAAGGACAACAAATGGGTTAAAATCAATTTTTGAAAGTAAAAAGAAGACCAGGCTTGCTTTAGTCCCTGTCTTCTTTTCTGCTTTTTCTTATTTCTTCTCGGTTTTCTCAAAATAAACTGGATTGTATTTCTCGATAACAGGCTTACTCTTTTCGAAATCGATGCCTTCATTGGCGGCAGCTTCTTTATTAACACCAAGATGCAGCTCTTTCGGGAATCCGACCGGCAAATCGCCTACTTTCACTTCACCTTTCAACACTTTTACCGCCATAAGTCCTGTTTGGTAGCCAAGATCATGGTAATCGGCTCCGAACCCGGCAAAACCGCCATTACGTACCGAATCCATCTCGCCCACAAACAACGGAATTTTATTTTTCTCGGCTACCTGCACAACAGTTTTAAGTGCTGCGACTGCCGTATTATCTTTCGGAACATAAATGACGTCCGCTTTGCCAACAAGCGATTCTGCTGCCTGCTTTACTTCTGTCGTGTTGCTGACATTAACCTCCACCGCTTTCATTCCATTCGCTGCAAGTGCCTTTTTGGCATTCTCAACGTTTACGACAGAGTTAGCTTCCCCGGAATTATAAATAATTCCTACATTTTTTGTATCCTGCTTCAGCTCCTTAATTAGCGCAACCAATTTATTAATTGTTTCTGGATGCGTGTCGGAATAACCGGTAATATTCTTACCCGGCTTCTCTAGGTTGTCCACAAGTTTGGCGCTAATCGGATCGGTAATGGCGGTAAAGAAGACTGGAATATCTGTATTCTTCGTCGCCTGTACCATCGCTTGTGCACTTGGAGTAGAAATCGCCAGAACGGCATCTTTCTTATCAGCGACAAATTTCTGTGCAATGGAAGCAACGGTGCTCTGGTCACCCTGCGCGGATTGATATTCAATATCCGCATCACCATATCCATTCTCTTTCAGGGCTTTAATAAAACCTTCACGAGAAGCATCAAGGGACGGATGTTCAATAAGCTGGGTAATTCCTATTTTCACCTTTTCTTTAGCTTGCCCTGTTTTTTGTTCCCCACCCGCTCCCTGCTTCTCCGATGATGTCTGCGCATTGCCACAAGCGGCCAGCAGCAGGCATAGAAGCAGGAAACAAACACTTGTGATGCGTGTCTTGCGTTTCATAAAACTCCCCCACTTTTTATTTTTTTCTGATAATTGATTATACACTATTACTGCAACGCATTAAAAGATAAAAATCTTGCCCGGATTTAAAATATGATTCGGATCAAGCATCCGTTTCATCGCATACATTACATCCAGTGCAGGACCATGCTCCGTACGCTGGTACTTTGCCTTGCCAAGACCCACTCCATGCTCCCCTGTACACGTACCGCCCCGGCTTAACGCATAGCTTACGATCTGTGCATTTATCGATTCTGCTTGTTCGACATCAGTCGGATCATCCGGCCGAACCATAAGAAGGGAGTGAAAGTTCCCATCCCCTACATGGCCGACGATACCGCCGACCATTCCGCTTTGCTCGATTATCTCTCTCGCATGCCCAATCGCTCCTGCCAGTTCGGATAAAGGCAGACAAACATCTGTAGACATCGCTTTTTTACCTGGATAACTGTGGAGAAATGCATACGCAAGATGGTGGCGCGCCTCCCAGAGCGCAGCCTGACGAAGTGAATCCGTCTCAGATACGAAATCATCACAACCGTGTTCACGAACAATTTCCTGGGCAAAGGCAAGGTCATGTGCAAGCCCTGCTTCATTGCCATGAAACTCAAAAAACAACGTAGAACGCTCTGGATAGTCTGTTCCTTTATAACTATTTACTTGTTGAATGGATCTGCTATCTACCAATTCCATACGCGCTACCGGAATCGCTGCCGCCATAACAGTGCATGCAGCTTCCACAGCATCTGTTACAGTAGGAAAACTGGCGCGCGCCGTCACAGACGCTTCGGGAATACCGTATAACCTAAGCGTTAGTTCAGTAAATATGCCGAGCGTTCCTTCAGAACCGACGAAAAGTCCGTTCAGATGATAGCCTGATGAAGACTTTGCCGCCATACTCCCCGTATGGATAATCCGTCCATCCGCGAGCACTACTTCCATATCCCGAACCTGATCCCGCATAATTCCGTAGCGTACTGATGTCGTACCGCTCGCATTCGTAGCTGCCATTCCTCCGATTGTCGCGTCTGCTCCGGGGTCCACCGAAAAAAACAGACCATACTTTTTCAGCTCTTTATTCAATTGCATGCGGGTTACCCCCGGTTGTACGCGCACCAGGAAATCCTGCGGTTTCACTTCGAGCACACGATTCATCAGTTGAAAGTCAAGCGATATGCCACCCTTCTGCGGAATAATCTGACCTTCCATACCGGAGGCGACACCGAACGGAATAATGGGTACACAATGTTCATTTGCCCAGGCTGCAATCCGGCTTACTTCTTCCGTCGTTTTCGGAAACACTACCGCATCCGGCAGACATGGCGGATGATAGGATTCATCCTTGCTGTGCTGCTCTAGCATGGTAGGATTTATCGTAACTCGGTCGGGATCAATTATTTTTTTCAGTTCGTCTACATACATCCTGTTCTCTCCCTTTCCCACAATATATATTACACACTGCCTACCTGCATCCAGGCCCGTTTGTTGCGCCATGTAACATCCACTTCTGTACCGAAGAATTCAGAAAGGTTTTCCGATGTCATTAGATCAAGCGTATTTCCTGCCCCGTATATCTGCCCTTTCTTCAACAATAGTACGTGATGAAAAATAGGCACAATCTCTTCAACATGATGCGATACGTAAATAAGCGTAGGCCCCCCTGGTTGGCTTCCCATATCCTGAACCCGTTCTAACAGCTGCTCGCGCGCAAAAATATCCAGTCCCGTAGCCGGTTCATCCAGAATCAAAAGCTTTGGTGAAGCCATTAGCGCCCTGGCGATAAGCACACGCTGTTTCTCTCCCTGTGACAGACTCTCATATATTCGTTTTTCCATTCCGCAGCATCCCATTTGATTAAGCAAATGATACGCCTTCTCGTAATCTTCTGCCTTCTGTTCTTCGTACAGCAGGCCCATCGAGGCGACTTTTCCGCTTAATACGATGTTTTCTACCGTTTCATTCTTGTATAACTTTTCCTGCATAGAAGTACTGACCCAACCGATTGATTGGCGCAATTTACGCAGATCATATTCACCAAACTTCTTGCCCAGTACGCTAACCTCACCTTTTGTTGGCCACATGTATCCGTTAATGATATTGAGCAGCGACGTTTTTCCAGAGCCGTTCAATCCCATAATGACCCAGTGTTCACCTGGTTGCACAGACCATGTAATATCTTGTAATATATACGTTTTATCACGCTTCCAGCTTACATTTTTAATATCAATTATCATCATTGTTCTCCTTCCCTGTATGAATATTTCTATTTTCTGAAAAGTATAGAATTCAACGGCATTTTTGTAAACAAGAAAACCACCGGATAATGCACTCCAGTGGCCTATATATGCTTACGATTTTAAAACCGAATCAATGAACAAGGTAGTTTCTTTTCCTAAATCCACTTCTTTGACTTCAGTACCATCATAATCGAATTTTCCACGACCGGAAGAATGACTTTCTTTGAATACACGAATCACAGGCCGGGACGGCAATCCTTTATGCTGTCCTACCACCACGCCGATCTCTCCGGTGCTAAGCTGCACCGAGCTTCCTGTAGGATACAATGCAATAGAACGCAGAAATTGGATGACAATTTCATGATCAAACTTCTTACCAGCCAGTCCCATCAAATACTCGCTCGCCTGATATGGTAGCAGCGTCGGCTCTGGGGTGAGCGGTGAAATCAAATTATCATAGAAATTTGTTACAGCCACAATTTTTGCATACTCGTGAATTTCCATACTTTTAAGACTACGCGGTTCTCCAGTACCATCTACATGCTCATGGTGCTGCAACGCAATGTGCGCGCTGGCCAGGCTAAGTTCATGGCGTTTGCGTAATATATTAAATCCGACCCAGGCATGATGATTTCCTTCCTGTGTATATCGCTTGAGCGGGTCATCTGTACCTTTCAGTACTTTACCAATATCATGAAGCAATGCACCAAGCGCCAATTCTTTCAGCTTATTGACACTATAGCCAAGGCTTATTCCGATAACAGTAGACATAATACAGACATTCAATGAATGGATAAAGAGATGATTATCCTTCGTACGGATATCATCAAGATTCAGCAATACATCCTTTTGAGCTAAAATCTCATCAATTACATTCGACATTGTTTTCACTACAGACGTCGTATCAAAATCTTTTCCTTCCTGTACACATTCCATTACATTGGATACTTGAGAAATGGCTTCACGACGGGTTTCTTCTGAAACCATCTCTTCTATCTTGACGTCTTCAAACCGGTCATCTTTTATGTAAATTTTGGTTACACCAATACGGTATAGCTTATTAATCATACCCGGTGTCAATAACACCCCTTGATTTAATAACGTCCGACCATCGCTGGCGTATATGCTTTTTGCCAGAACCTGACCGGGCTCCAGATGATCCAAACTAACATGGCGCATGCCCCTTCTCTCCTTCACCCTTCCAAAATTTCACAAGAGTCTGCTGTCAGTGTGTAATTATAGCGCAGAATCATATAACGTATACTATTCGTCTCTTATTATATAAGACTTTACTATTGCTGTGTTATTCTACATTTAATTGCACCTAAATTTCGAAAGCCTATAAAATCAAGGTGTGATGCTGAAGTTTATCGATACACCTGTCGAAGAGGCGATGCGGTTCTGTCTAACGGCCGGTGTAGCATCGAATAAAGAAGAAGAACAAGCGTCGGTATAGCCGGGGCTTGTTTTTTTGTTACTTTTTTCATAGTTTATCCACTTCTTCTCGCCTATTTTCTTCATTCAAAAACGATACCATAATCAGTTTTATGTTGTTAAGTAAAGGGGTAATGTTAAAGATAGAAAAATATTATAAAAGGGGGAAGCAGCATGTCTCGCGTGGATTTAATAGAAAAAAAAGTATCCGCCAGAACCATTATTAGTCTTCTCTTAGTCTTTTGCTCTTTAGTGTTTTCATTGTTCTCTATTTTCTCATCCTTCACTTCGTACAGTACATTACTCATCGTTTTACAGTGGATTACGGTACTGCTTGGAATGGTTCTGGCCATCTCTACGTTTGTACCTGCCAAAAAGCATCTCTCACACAATTCTTTTTTTCTGCAAATCTCGATTACTACAATGATATTGGCCTGTTTGGACTTACTCTGGATTATTTTCGTATCTTACATTCTTTCTATTTTAAAATAAGGAAAACTCGCAGAAAAAAGGGGATGTCACTTTTTTACCGTACAACGACATCCCCTTTCTTTTTTATTCTATTGCATCATGTTCGGGAGCCATAAAGACAATTGCGGGAAGATAACAAAAAATGCCAGCACGAAAATAAATAGAATAATGAACGGAATAACTCCCCTTACGACCACTTCCAGTTTCTCTTTCGCGATACCGCCTACGACGAACAAATTCAAGCCCACCGGAGGCGTAATCATCGCCAGTTCCATATTTACCGTCATGACAATCGCGAAATGAATCGGGTCAATACCCAAATGCTTAATAATCGGAAGCAAAATTGGCAGCGTAATCAGAATGACAGATACTGCCTCAAGAAACGTTCCCATGATAAAAAACAAAATATTAACGATAAGGAAGAACATCCACTTGTTCATATCGCTTGCCGCAATCCATGCCCCTACTGTTTGCGGAACCTGTTCATTGGTCAGGTACAGACCAAACAGACTGGCTGCGGCGATGATGAGGAAAATCATAGATGTAATATTAATTGTCTCTGTCATAATCGGACGTATATCTTTCAATCCCATCTCCCGATAAATACCTACAGATACGATCAATCCATAGGCAACTGCGATGACAGCTGATTCCGTTGGTGTCGCAATTCCTGTATAGATGCTACCCAGAATCAAAATAGGTAGAAATGCACCCCATAGTGCTTTAATAGAAGCTTTTATTCTCTCTCGGCCCGAAGATTTCGCATCGCTGCCGTACCCGTTTCTCTTGGCATAGTAAATTGCAGATACGATAAGCACTCCACCTAACAATACCCCAGGAATGACCCCAGCCATAAACAGCTTACCAATTGACTCCTCGGCTGTGATCCCATAAATAATAAGCGGAATGCTCGGCGGAATCAGAATACCCAGCGTACCGGCAGCGGCGACTAGCCCCATAGAGTATTTCTTGTCATAACCTGCACTGACCATTGCGGGAATCATAATCGATCCAATTGCAGCTGCCGTTGCCGGACTGGAGCCGGAAATCGCAGCAAATACCATACACGCAAGAATGGTCACAACGGATAATCCACCCGGCAAATGACCGACCCATGTGCGTAACGCCTCAATTAGATACTTGGAGATACCTCCACGTGCCAGAATGACTCCGGCTAATACGAAGCCCGGAATCGCCATA
Source organism: Aneurinibacillus aneurinilyticus ATCC 12856 (assembly GCF_000466385.1). Lineage (GTDB taxonomy): Bacteria > Bacillota > Bacilli > Aneurinibacillales > Aneurinibacillaceae > Aneurinibacillus > Aneurinibacillus aneurinilyticus. The sequence goes on along the minus strand of NZ_KE952667.1, from coordinate 3,263 downwards.
AGGGCAAAAGAATCCAGCGCCGAGAACATTCGCTGCGGTACCATATTCATGTTAAAATCCGACTGCATAAGAACGAACACGGTTGCCAAAGATAAGCTAATCGCAATCGGCACCCGCAGCAACATCATAATCACGAAAGAACTAAATAGCGTGAGGACCATTCGGCGCATCCCCCTTTTCTTTTGGCAGTTCTACCATATCTACCGTATTAACAATTTTCTCTCCACGTAGAGCTTGTACCAGCTTCTCCAAAAAACGAAAAAGAAACATAATACCGGAAATCGGAAGAATAAGATAGACAATCCACATCGGAATCCCCACATCCATCGATACCATACCGGATACATAGCGCTTGGCTACCAGCAAATAGCCATAGTATGCAAAAAAAATACAAAACAAGACACCCATAATGCTGGCAAAAACATCTACTGCACGCTGTACTCTCCGCGGGAGCTTATCATATAGCATATCCACTTGAATATGATGATTATTGCGTAATGCGACCGGAACACCCAAAAGCGCTCCCCAGACAATCGTATAGTTAGCCACCTCTTCCACCCAGGCCTTCGGTTCATTAAAAGCATAGCGCATCATAACACCGTAAAAAATCAACGCAATTCCTACAGACAAAAACGTACCCGCAGCGATATCTTCGAATAAATCCCATGCCTTTTTCAGGCTTTTCATCCCTTCTCCCCCCTCTTTGGAAAAAGAGAGGGCACTAACGATGTAGCGCCCCCTCATTAGCTCTATTTCATATTTTTAATTCCATCGATAAGCTCAGGTGTGATGACACTTTTGAACTCTTCATATACCGGCTGCAGCGCTTTTTCCAGCTCGGCACGCTCAGCATCCGTCAGTTCTGTAATTTCCATTTTTCCAGAGTTTTTAAGGTTTTCGTAACTCTTGTCGTTATCTTCAGCAGCAAGCTTCCATTCATATTCAGTCGCTTCTTTTAATGCTTCCTCTACTTTTGTGCGAACATCTTCCGGCATACCATCCCAGAACGATTTATTTACAAAGATGGCATAATCAAGACGGCCATGGTTGCTTATTGTCATATATTTTTGTACTTCCTGATATTTCTGTGTATCCATGTTATTATACGTATTTTCTTGTCCATCTACTGTACCTTGCTGGAGCGCAGCATACGTGTCGCCAAACGGAATCGTCGCAGAGCCTGCACCTAAAGCTTTAAATTGCCCCTCCAACACTTTTCCAGCCTGTGCCCGGAATTTTAAGCCTTTAAAATCTGCCGGAGCTTTAAGTGGTTTCTTGTTGTTAGTGAACTGTTTAAACCCATTTTCCCAGAAGGCAAGTCCCATAATATCGTTTCCAACTAGCTGTTCACCATTTAATAGCTGCTTTGCCAGATCACTCTGAAAGAATTTCAATGAGTGCTCGCGATCCTTAAACAAGAACGGCATGTCTACATATTGCCAGCGCGGATCAAGCTTCACCATCTTGGTTACAGAAGGCGCAATCATCTGTACATTGCCTGAAACAAGTGCATCAAGCTCTTCTTTGTCACCGTATAATTGTGAGGATGGGTACACTTCCACTTTAACTTTTCCACCTGTTTTTTCGGCTGCCAGGTCCGCAAATTTTTGGGCAGCTTTTCCTTTTACACTGTCAGCTGAGGTAACGTGCGAGAATTTAATCACGATAGCGTCTTTTTGTTCTTCTCCCCCGCCTTCCGCCGGTTTTGCATCAGCTGCCTTTTTCTCTCCGCCTCCCCCACAAGCTGCAAGCAGAACCATCATCATGACAGTTAAGAATAAAGATAGTGCCTTTTTCAATTCTTTTCCCCCTCTTTTCTATTTTTTATAGACCGTTTATCATGAGCCTTTTGTCTTTTTCTCAAGGTAAACGTTTTCAATTGACGGTTTTTATTTTATTTTCTAAAAAAACTAAAATAAATTTTTGTTCATTTTGTAAATATTTTGTTCATTTTGTTCACGATGGATGGCCTACAAGAAACGATAAAAAACTACATACTTTTGACCCTCATACCAAAAGCAATTGTAGGATAAAATGTACATTGGTATAATTTACTAAAAAATTAAGAAATGAGGAGAACTGATGGCGATTGTCGATCCACTGCTGCGCATGGTCACCAACGGGCTATTCAAAGTTTCAATCAAGGGACTCGATACCGTGGACTTTAGTGAGCCTGCCTTGCTTACTCCAAATCATATTTCCCTTCTGGATGCAGCCGTGCTGACCATGAATCTACCTGATGATATATGCTTTGTCGTGAATACAGAAGTCGCGAAGCAATTTGCCTCGCTTTTGAAACTTCGACGGCATATTACAGTGGACCCGATGAATCCACTATCCGTCCGGCGAATGATCCGGCTTGTACGCGAAGGTACATCGTTGGTAATTTTCCCTGAAGGACGGATTACCCGTACTGGCGGACTAATGAAAATATACAGCGGTATGGGTTATATTGCCCTAAAAACTGGCGCACGCATTTATCCAATTACGATTGAAGGGCCAGAACGCTCCAAACTTTCCTATCTTCAAGATAAGATGAATACAAAAATGTTTCCTGAAATAAAGGTACGGATCGGAGAATCTTACCAAATCGATATGAATCCTGAATCCCCGTCTACCTATATCCAACGCCGTTGCATTACAAGCTGATTCCGGAGATCGCATACGACAAGGATGTGACCATACTCTTCGGAACCTCAACATTTCTTGGGGGCTATGGCAAATATGCGCATCCGTATGACTTCTATTCCATCCGCTATGTATTCGCCGGTGCAGAGAAGCTAAAAGATGAGGTGCGCGACTTGTGGATCGATAAATTCGGCATCCGCATCTTTGAAGGGTATGGTACTACTGAAACTGCACCTGTCCTTTCTCTGAATACGCCGCATTTCTATCGACGGGGTACGGTAGGCCAATTCTTGCCTGATATTGAATACCGAATCGAGCCCGTTGAGGGCATCGAAACCGGCGGTAATCTGCTGATTAAAGGTCCTAATGTGATGAAAGGCTATATTATTCCTGCCGAAGAGTGGTACGATTGCGGAGATGTGGTCGAATTGGATGAGGATGAATATATACGTATTGTTGCCCGGCTGAAGCGATTCGCCAAAATCTACATCCTGAAAGAATATCTTCAGAAGCAAGGTTTCCTGCCACTTCTATTGCCGTCAAAGATTCAGCATGTTAAAGCTCTGCCTCTGCTCGGCAGCGGCAAAGTCGATTACGTGACTGTGAACTACCCACCACTTAAAACCTAACGATTT